>NZ_CP100416.1:3951601-4125514 GCF_026017845.1 Amycolatopsis mediterranei | reverse complement strand
TCCTTGCTCAGCGTCCTTGCTCAGCGTCCTTGCTCAGCGTCCTTGCTCAGCGTCCTTGCTCAGCGTCCTTGCTCAGCCCTGCCGGGTGGGCCGGATGGTCAGGTCGCCGATCTCGACGTCGTCCGGCTGCTCGATGGCGAACGCGACCGCGCGCGCGACGGCGTCGGGGCTGATGCCGAGCGTCGCCATCGCCTGCTGGGCCTGCTCGCGCTGCGCGGGGTCCTCGACGTGGTCGACGAGTTCGGTGCGCACGAACCCCGGGGAGATCGACGTCGTGCGCAGGACACCGTCGGTGGACTCCTGGCGCAGCGCCTCCAGCAGCGTGCGCACGGCGTTCTTGGTCCCCGCGTAGACGGCTTGGGTCGGGACGATCTTGAGTCCCGACGTCGAGACGGTCGTGACGAAGTGACCGCGGCCCTGCGTGCGGAACACCGGGAGCGCGGCGGCGATGCCGTGCAGGACGCCGCGGAGGTTGACGTCGATCATCGCGTCCCAGGCGTCGACGTCCAGGTCGGCCACCAGCGCGATCCGGGCGACGCCGGCGTTGCCGACCAGGACGTCGAGGCGGCCGAAGCGGTCGACGGCGAGCGCCACGAGCCGCTCGAGGTCGGCGCGCCGCGTCACGTCGATGTCCAGCACTTCCGCGCGGCCGCCGTCGCCCCGGATCTTTTGGGCGAGCGCTTCCAGCCGGTCGGTGCGCCGGGCGCCGAGCACGACCGCCGCGCCGCGGCCGGCGAGTTCCCGCGCGGTCGCTTCGCCGATCCCGCTGCTCGCGCCGGTGATCGCGACGACCTTGTCCAGTCCGTTCATCGTGCGTGCCTCCACTAAGCTGACAAGTGTCCGGTTGGTCTCGACCGTACCGGACACTTGTCCACTTATGCGAGGAGAGTGCCGTGGCCGGACGTGAGCGCCGTTCGGACGCCGTCGCCAACCGGGACCGGATCGTCGAGGTCGCGCGGGCGGAACTGAGCGAGTCCAACGGCGCGACCGACGGCCTGAAGCTGCATCGGGTCGCCAAAGCCGCAGGCGTCGGGCAGGGCACCCTGTACCGGCACTTCCCCACGCGCGAGCACCTGCTGGCGGAGGTGTACCGGGCCGAGCTGACCCAGCTCGTCGACACCGTGGCGCCCCTGCTGGCGGAGCACTCCCCGCTCGACGCGCTGACCCGGTGGCTGGACCGGCTGGTCGAGTACGCGCGGGTCAAACGCGGCGTCATGGCGGCGATCGAGGTCCCGGTGTGGCAAGACCTCTACTCCGGCCAGCACCACCGGCTCGACGAAGCGCTCGAAACGCTGCTGGACCAGGGAAAAGCAGCCGGGGAGATCCGTGGCGGCGTCGACGCCGCCGACGTCATCCTGCTGCTCGGGGCGCTGTCGCGGATCCCCGAAGCCGAGTGGGACGAGCGGGCACCCAGGATCGTGGCCGTGATCGTCGACGGCCTGCGCGCTTGACCCCGCGCCGCCCGGGCATTGCCCGCCCAGCACGCTACGCAGGCTGACCGAACTCCGGCGAAGTGCGCCGGGGCGCGGCCTTCGGCACGGGGACTGGTTGAGTTCCCCGCGGGGTGGGCAATAGAGGTTCGCCCGGACAGCGCCTTGCGCAGCTTCGGGCCACGGCGTCGCCGCCCCTCGGGCACAACCTCGAGGGCGCGACGCAGCGGTTGAGCCACCAGCCGCCACCGAACTCCGGTCCGGCCTGCCCACTGGCGGCCCGGCAGCGCGAGGGTGGCATGGCGCACCAGGCCTCCTTCCGCACCAACGAGAGGCCACCCATGCCCGGCACCGCCACCATCAGCGACATCGACGCAGTTCACTGCGCACGCACGAACATCGCCGTGACCACCACGGCGGACGCTTCGACGGTGACGGTCACCGGCCATCTCGACCTGGCCACCACGCCGCGCCTGCGGGATCAGCTGGACGACGCACTGAAGTCGCGCCCCCTCGCGCTGATCATCGACCTCGACGCGGTCGGCTTCTGCTCCTCCGGTGGCCTGTCAGCCCTGCTCGAAGCCGTCACCAACGCCCACGCCCGCGGCATCCCGTGCGCGATCATCACCACCCAACGGGCGGTGATCCGCCCGATCAAGCTGCTGCAACTCGACCGCGTCCTGCCCCTCCACGCCGGCCGCACCGAGGCCGAGACCTGGCTGGCGCTGGCGGCCCGTCTGCGCTGAGCAACCCTGAAGGCTCGCTCCTGCGGCAACCGGTGACACGACGACCGCACTCGGCTTGCCCGACGTCGATCAGTAGCCCAGTTTCCGGTCCGATCGCGCCCCAAAGGTTAAGTAGTTACTTGACCAATGAACCCTGTCGAGGTTAACTTAAGTACATGCTTAACCATGGCGAGCCGCTGGACCGGCTCCGGGACTTGCTCGAGCCAGGTGACTCGGAAGGAACTGCCTCATGACCGTCACGCACGCCACGTTCACCCTGGAACGCACCTACCACGCGGCCCCCGCACGGGTATTCGGCGCCTGGGCGGACCCCGCCGCGAAAGCCCGCTGGTTCGGCGGGGAAACCCACGAACTGGACTTCCGCACCGGCGGCGACTGGCTGGACAAGCTCGGCGAGGAGCTGAAGTGACCGCCGGCCCGCGGTCGGTGATCGAGGCCCGCGTCGCGGCCGTGGCGGCCAAGGACGTGGACGCCCTCCTGGCCTGCTACGCCGAGGACGTCACGCTGTTCGACGCGGTTGGTCCTCTCCGCGACACCGGCCGGGACGCGGAACGGGCCCGGTTGCGGGAGTGGTTCGGCGCCTACCGGTCCGCGATCGAGCTGGACATCCGCGACCTGGACGTGGTCGCCGACGGCGACGTCGCGTTCGCGTCCTACCTGTTCCACGTACGCGGGACCATGCTGGACGGAACCGACGTGGCGATGTGGGTACGTTCGACCGCCGGGCTCCGCCGCGACGACCACGGCTGGAAGATCGTCCACGAACACAGTTCGGTGCCGTTCGACGGCGCGACCGGCGAGGCACTCACCCGGCTGCAGCCCGAGTCCGGTACCGCCGCGTGCCGGGACACCGGCGTCCCGGGGGCCGTGCGCACGGCCTGGAGCACCTGACCCACCACCCGATCGGCCGGCCGGGACGGTGCGCAAAGCGCGCCACGCGTCGCCGAGCCCCGAACCGGGGAACGGCATCCCCGCCAACGGCACTTCGTCCGCGGCGATCCCCAGCACCGAGGCACACGTCCCCGGCCGCAGCCGCACCCCCGTCAAGAGCTCGGTCAGGCTCCCGGTCCCGGCCTCGATCTCCGGTCCGGTCAACCACAACGAACCGTCCGCGAAAACCAGCAGGTCCACGAACGGTTGCGGCAACGCGGGCGGCAGCTCCCCGCTGCGCCGCCACACCCGGCCGACGCGGTCAGCCAGGTCGGCGGGCGGAGCGAAGTCACCGGTCACGACACTGAGTGAACCCCCCGGACGGCCGGGTTCCGCCACCGAAACGCGCTGGAAACCAGGCGTTCGAACCGTGTGACCGAACCAGCTGCCGTGCGTGTTCGGATGATCCCTGCCAACCCGGGCAACCGACGTGGCCGCCTGCTCGGCTGCACGTCCAACTCGGCCACCGTGAGCGGGATCCACCCCGGGCCCGCCCGGGAAACCGATGTCAGCGCGGCGGGCCGACGATGACGTTCCCGAACTTCTCCGCCGCCTCGGCCATCCGGGCCGGGGAGATCTCGAATCCGTCCGGCCGGGGTTCGGCCCGGTCGCGGCCGGCGTGGCGGAACATGCCCTCGATGCCCGCCGGGGTGTTGATCATCAGCAGGTCCGCCGTCGTGGACGTGATGCGGTAAGCGTGCGGGATGTTCTTGGGCAGGAAGACGATGCCGCCCTCGGCGAGCTCCATCTCCTCCTCGCCCACCCAGACCAGCGCCGTGCCCTTGATGAGCATGAAGACTTCGTCTTCCCTGGTGTGCAGGTGAAACGGGGGCGCTTCGCCCTTGGCGACGTCGAACCGGCCGACCATCAGCTGGCCGTCGGTGGCCGCGCCGTCGAGCAGGATCGACAGCGTGCCGCCGTCGAGCCACTCCAGTTTCTGCTGCTGGCCGGGCTGGGCGAGGTAGGCCATGCTCATCGGGCGGCTCCGTTCGAAGTGGACAGTCAGAGGGAACCGAGGACACGCAGGCGGTCGGCGACCGCGCGACGGGCGACGTCGGTGTCCCAGGCGAACGTTTCGAACTCGTGCGGCACCCCGGGGTGCAGGTGGAACTCCACGTCGACGCCGGCCGCACCGAGCCGGCGGGCGTAGTCGAGGTCTTCGTCGCGGAAGATGTCGAGCTGGCCCACCTCGAGGTACGTCGGCGGCAGGCCCGTGAGGTCGCTCGCCCGCGCCGCGGCGGCGTACGGCGAGACGTCGGGGCCGCCGGCCCGGTCACCGAGCAGTGCCGACCACCCGGTGACGTTGTCCTCGTAGGTCCAGGTCGCGAACGGGACCAGCTCCGGGTCCGGCGTCGTCGTGCGGTCGTCGAGCATCGGGAAGACGAGGATCTGGCGCGCCACCGCCGGCCCGCCGCGGTCGCGGGCCAGCAGTGTCACCCCGGCGGCCAGGCCGCCGCCCGCGCTGTCACCCATCACGGCGATCCGGGCCGGGTCGACGCCGAGTTCGGCGGCGTGGTCGTGGAGCCACTTCAGTCCGGTGTAGACGTCCTCGACCGGCGTCGGGTCGGGGTGTTCGGGCGCGAGCCGGTAGTCGACGGCCAGCATCGGCACCCCGCTCGCGGACACGTACCGGGCGATCGGCGCGTCGTAGAGCTCGACGCTGCCCAGGATCATCCCGCCGCCGTGCAGGTACAACGCGGCCGAGCCGGGGGCGGCGCCGTCCTTGGCGTACCAGCGCAGCAGCACCTTCGTGCCGTCACCGGCGACCGCGTGGAAGCCGGTGACCGTCACGTCGGCCGGGGTGGGCTGCAGCGCCGCGGTCTCGGCCATCACCGCTTCCAGCGCGACGCGCCGGGTCGCGATGTCGCCCACGGCGGGGTGCGGTGTGGCGGCCATGGCTTCGGCCATCGGGGCCAGGATCGCGGCGACCTGAGGGTCGACGGTGAACGTCACGACGGTCCTGCTCTCCGGAGATTCGTACGGACCGGATCGACGGTGATCGGGACCAGGACACGGACTCGGCTGCGCTCAGGCGCAATAAACGGACGATATCGTCCGGCTAATCGGTTGTCAACGACTCCGGCGACGCACCGAACTGCGATGATCGGAGCCGTGAGCGAGAGCAAAGGCGGACCGGGCAGGCGCCGGGAGCTGCGGCGGGACGCGATCGACAACCGCGACCGGGTCCTGGCGGCCGCCGCCGCCGCGGTCCGCCGGGACGGGACCGCGGTCCCGATGGCCACTATCGCGGCGGACGCCGGGGTCGGCGTCGGGACCGTCTACCGCCACTACCCCTCGCGGGACGCGCTGCTCGGCGCCTTGACGCACCGGTCCTTCCAGCTGGTGCTGGAGACCGCCCGCCGGGCCGCGGCCCTCGACGGACCCCCGATCGAGCGGATCCGCTTCTTCCTCGAACGCACCATCGAGCACGGATCGGACCTCGTGCTGCCGATGCACGGTGGCCCGGCACCCGCCGACCAAGCCACCGTCGCGCTCCGGGACGAAGCCCACCGGACACTGGGCTCGATCCTCGAACAAGGACGAGACGACGGCACGATCCGGGCCGACGTGACCAGGGCCGACATCGTCAGCTTCGGCGCGTTGCTGGCGCAGGGTCTCCCCCACGTCCCGGATTGGAAACCCACCGCCCGCCGCCAAGCGGACATCTACCTCACCGGTCTCCTGAACCGCCCCGGCCGGCCGGATCCCGGCCGCTGAACCGCGGCTACCACGACCCGGACTTCGTCGAAGGCCACTCCCCCGGCGGCCGGCCCGAAGAACCACCACGACAGGTGTGCCGGCCGGGCTACTCGGCCGGCTGATCGACGCTGCCGATCCCGTGGTCGAGGAACGCCATGGTGAGGTTCTCGAGGTGCTCACGGGCCGGGGCCGGCAAGTCACGCAACGGACCCTGCCCGGCGAGCACGGCCAGTCCGTGCACGGCGGACCAGATCGGGTACTCGATACCGTCGCGGCGCCCCTCGTCGAGCACGCCCGCGTCGACCAGTTCGTCGAGCGCGGCGCGCAGCTGGCCGAGGGGGGTCCGTGGCGGCCCGGGTTCGGTGCCCGGCATGTCGTAGCCGTGCTGCTGGGGCAGGGAGAACGCGGTGGCGAACAGTCCCGGTTGCTCGCGGGCGAACTCCAGGTAGGCGACGCCGATCGCGTACAGCCGCAGGCGTGCGGCGACGGGGTCCCCGCGCTCCCCCTCGACCCGGGCGACGCCGGCGGCCATCCGGCCGGCCAGTTCGCGCATCGCCGCCAGGCAGACCTCGGCCAGGAGCTCGTCGCGGTCGGCGAAGTGCCGGTAGGCGGCGTTCGGCACCACGCCCACGATCCGGGTCGCCTCCCGCAGCACCACCGCGTCCGGGCCGCCGGTCCTGGCCATCTCCACCCCCGCGGCGACCAGGCCTTCGCGGACGGCGCCGCGCGGCCGCCGCCGCTGCGCCGGGTGCTTCTCCGCCGAAGGCCCATTGGTCGTCACGGGCGAAGGATAACTTGTGGACAGCGTCCACTAATCGCCCTATGGTGGACAGCGTCCACTAACGGCGAAGGGAGCACCGATGAACGGCATCGTCACGGCCGCCGAGTGGTTCGCGGGCGGCCGGCGAATCCGGTACCACCCGGAAACCGCGCGCGTCCTGACCGAGCAGGAAGCCGCCGCGGAACCGGGCGCGCTGCGGGTCTTCGAGCGCGTTGCGGCCGCGAAACCCGGTGCGGACGACGTCTGGCTGACCCTGTTGCCCGGTTTCCCGGACGGCTCCTACGGCTGGGCCCAGGTGGACCGGATCCTCGGCGGCACCCTCGGGCCGCGCCTCTACGTGGAGCCGGTCGGCCAGGGCGACTCGGACAAGCCCCGCGGCTACGCGTACTCCACGGTCGAGCGGGCCGACCTGGTCGAGGCGTTGTGGCGGCACCACGGCGTGCGCCGCACCGTGGTCGTCACCTTCGACTACACCTCGCTCGCGGTGCTGGAAATCCTCCGCCGCAAGCTGGCGCGGACCGACGGCACCCCCGTCATCGCGGCCGTGTTCATGGTGAACGGCGGCTTGTTCGCCGACGCGCACACCCACCCGTGGCGGGGCACGCCGCTGCTCCGCACCCCGTTGGGCGCGCTCGGCATGCGGCAGGCGCAGCGATCGTCGCGCGTGTTCGCCTCGGCCATGGTCCAGGCCCGCATGTACGCCCGCGGCTACCGCCCCTCCGCGGCCGAACTGACCGAAATGTGGTCGGCGGTCACCCGGCACGACGGCGCGGCGTTCCTGCACGACGCGGCGGGATTCGTCGCGGAGCACCGCCGCAACGCCCAGCGCTGGGATCTCGCCGCGATCGCCCGCGCCCTGCACGGCTCGATCCCGTTCTCAGTCGGCGGCAGCGACGAGGACCCCTACGAGCACCGGCAGATCCAGGCCACGCGCGAACGCGTGCCCGAGGCCGAGATCCTGACCTTCCCCGGCGGTCACCTGACCACGAGCGAACACCCGGACCTGCTCGCCGCCGCGATCCACCGCGTCGCCGAACGCCACGGCGTCGGCACGGCGGCCACCACCAACCGATGACGCACGCTCACGACGGAAGGACCACCATGACCAGAATCGCCGCCCTGCTCGACCGGAACGAAGAGTTCGCCCGCACCTACGCTCCCGCGACGCTCGGCCTGCCCGCCACGCGATCGATCGTGGTGACGTGCCTCGATCACCGGGTCGACCCCGCGATCGTCCTCGGGCTCCGGCTCGGCGACGCGCCCGTCATCCGCAACGCGGGCGGACGCGTCAACCAGGCCGTCATCGACGACATCGCGTACCTGGCCTACCTCGTCCAGCAGATTTCCGGTGGCCAAGGCACAGCCGGGTTGCGCCCCGAAGTCGCGGTCATCCACCACACGCAGTGCGGGACGGGCCTGCTGGCCGACCCCGCGTTCCGGCACCGAGCCGCCGAAGCGACCCACATCGCGGAGGCGGCGCTGGAAGCCTCCGTCGTCACCGACCCGCACCTGACCGTCCGCACGGACGTCGAACGCTTGCTCACCGCGCCGGTGCTCACCGGGAAGGTGAGCGTCTCCGGCCACGTGTACGACGTCGCGACCGGCCGGGTCACCACTGTCGTGGACAGCCGGGAACCGGAGGATTCCTGAACCCATGGGCGAACACACCCTGCGTACACGACGACTGCGCTGGGTGTGTTAAGACTGGCTCCTAGCAAAGGGGCCACCGTGCACCAGCTCAGTCTCGGCGTCATCGCGCATTCGCGGAAAGAAAACGAACGGCGGCTGCCGATCCACCCGCACCACTTCGACCGGATCGACGCCGATCTCCGCAAGACCATCTACCTCGAACACGGCTACGGCAAACCCTTCGGCGTGCCCGACGAGCGCCTCGCGGACGCCGTCGCGGGGCTGCGGACGCGCGAGCAGCTCATCGCCGAGTGCGACGTCATCCTGCTGGCCAAACCACTGCGAGAAGACGTCGCCGAACTGCGGGCGGGCCAGGTGCTGTGGGGCTGGCCGCACTGCGTGCAGGACGCCGAGCTGACCCAGCTCGCCATCGACCGGCAACTGACCGTGATCGCCTTCGAGGCGATGAACCACTGGCGGCGCGACGGCTCGTTCGGCCTGCACGTGTTCCACAAGAACAACGAGCTGGCCGGCTACTGCTCGGTCCTGCACGCCCTGCAGCTGATCGGGTCGACCGGCGACTACGGCCGGCGGCTGCGGGCCGTGGTGATCGGCTTCGGTGCGACGGCGCGCGGCTCGGTCACCGCGCTGAACGCCCACGGGATCCACGACGTCGACGTCCTCACCGCCCGCGGCCTCAGCGCGGTCGGCGCACCGATCCATTCCGCGACGATGGTGCACCTCGACCACGACGCGAGCCACCCGGGCGACCTCCGCCGCAGCCACGCCGTCACCGACCACGGCCGGGTGCCGCTGGCCGGGTTCCTCGCCGAGCACGACGTGGTCGTCAACTGCGTGCTGCAGGACACCGCCGCCCCGCTGACCTTCCTCATCGAGGACGACCTCGCCGCGTTCGCGCCCGGCAGCCTCATCGTCGACGTCTCCTGCGACGAAGGCATGGGCTTCAGCTGGGCCCGGCCCACGACGTTCTCCCGGCCGACGTTCCCGGTCGGCGACGACATCACCTACTACGCCGTCGACCACAGCCCGTCGTACCTGTGGAACTCGGCCACCTGGGAGATCAGCGAAGCCCTGCTGCCGCACCTGCGGCCGGTCCTTTCCGGACCCTCCACATGGGACGGTCACGAAACCGTCCGCCGCGCGGTCGAAATCCGGGACGGCACGATCCGGAACCCCGCGATCCTGTCCTTCCAGCACCGCGCGCCGGACTACCCGCACCCCCGCCGAGCGCCGGCGACCGCGTAGCACGGTGAACGCCGCGGGTTGCGCGCCGGAACAGGCTCGAGGTACTTTCGATACGCGGCCGTAGCGTAGCGAAAGGAGCGGGTGAGCACTTTGGCGTCCGGCGACGTGACTCGGCCCCCGGCGACGGGACGGCCGCGGGATCACACCCGCGACCTGGCCATTCTTGACGCGACACTGTCACTGCTGACCGAGGTCGGGTACGAGCAGCTCTCGATCGAGGCGGTGGCCGGGCGTTCCGGGGCGGCGAAGACGACGATCTACCGCCGGTACCGCGACAAGGCGGCACTGGTCACCGCGGCGATCGAGCACCGTGCACCCGCGAAGCCTCCACAGCCCGAGGGCGAGAGTCTCCGGGAGGACGTGCATTCCCTGGCGACCTGGCTCGCGCGGAGCATTTCCGAACAGGACGTGGGTCTGCTCGGGGCCATGTTCACCGGCATGCGCACCGACGTGCGGCTCGCCCAGGAGATGCGGCACATCCTGCGGCAGGACCAGTCCGCGATGACGGACGGACTTGCGGCCGAGCGGCTGACACCCGGGGCGGCAGCGCTGTTCGCCGAGGTCGCACCCGCGGTGATCTTGCATCGCGTCGTGGTCGTGGGCGAGCCGTGCGACGCGGACTTCGTTGCGCATCTCGTCGACGACATCCTCATGCCACTCCTGCGCCGCCCCTGAGTGCCCTCACCCGCGATCCGGCCGACTCGAATCACGCGCAAACCGGGAGACACGATGAAAGCAGTGCGGTACGACCGTTTTTCGGGCATCGACGGGATCTACCTGGCGGACGTCCCCGAGCCAGCGGCCGGGCCGGGCCAAGTGGTCGTGCGGGTCGAAGCCGGTGCGCTCAACCCCGGGGCGTTACCGGCGCTGCACGGCAGTTCGTACACGCCGGGCCGCGATCTCGCCGGTGAAGTCGTGGCGATCGGTGCCGACGTGCCCGGCTTCGCCGTCGGTGACGCGGTGCTGGGCCGGCTCCAGAGCTGGGATGCCCACGCCCAGTTCGTCGCCGTCCCCGCAGACCAGCTGGTGTGCAAGCCCCACGACCTCTCCTGGGACGTGGCGGGCTCGCTCTGCACCACACCGATGGCGGGCCTCGGCGCCACACGGGCGGTCGAACCCCGGCCGGGCGAGACCATCGTGATCTCGGGCGCATCGGGCGGCGTCGGGTTCACCGCCGCCCAGCTCGCCCTCCGTGCCGGCGCGAGGGTGATCGGCCTGGCCGGCGACGCGCATTTCGACCTGCTCCGGCACCACGGCGTCGAGCCCGTCCGGTACGGCGACGGCGAACAGGAACGGATCCTCGCCGCGACCGACCGAGCCGACGCCTTCATCGACACCGTCGGTGGCGGCTACCTCGACCTCGCCATCGACCTCGGCGTTCCGGCAGACCGCATCGACACCGTCGTCGACTACCGCGGCGCGAAGGAGAAGGGCGTCAAATCCCTCGGGACGACCGATGCCGGCGGACTCCCGGCACTGGCCGAACTGGCCACCCTCGCCGCCACCGGCGACCTGCACATCCCCATCGCCGCAACGTACCCACTCACCGCCGTGCGCGACGCCTATCAGGCCCTGACCGACCGCAAGACCCACGGGCGCATCGTGTTGCACCCCCAAGATCTCAGCTGAACCACCCTCGGCCCGCAGCGGTTCATGATGGCCCGCACCGAACTGGACCAGTCGGTCCAGTTCGGTGACCCGCGGGGCGCACGAGGACCCGCTGGCGCGCCCGTCAAGGGCGTGTCGGTGCCCAGCGTCAGGTTCACGCCAAGGTGACGAGGGTCCAACCGGGGGTGAATCCGCCGACTGTCTCCAGGTTGGTGAAGCCACCGACGTTGCTCACCACACCGGTGACAGCCAAACCGTCACTGGCCCGGTAGAACAAGAGGCGGCCGCCACCCACACAGGCCACCGAGCACCTCGCGCGGGCCCTCGCCCTCTTCCGGCAGCTCGACGACCGCACCGGCGAGGCCTGGACGTTGACCAGCCTCGGTGACGTCGAGGTCCGGATGGGCCGGTACGGGGAGGCGAGCGAGCACCTCTACCAGGCGCTGGTCCGGTACCGGCAGCTCGCCAACTCCGTCGGCGAAGCTTGGACGCTGAACCACCTCGGCACCCTCCACACGCGCGCCGGCCTGGACACCGGACAGCATCAGCAGGCCATCGCCCTGTTCCGCGAGATCGGGGACCGCAGAGGGGAAGCCAGCGCACTGAACGGTCGGGGCGAAGCCGCGCACGTCACGGGCCGCCCGGCCGAGGCTCAGGTCCACCACACCGCCGCGAACGCGATCGCGGCGGAGCTGGGCCTGCGTGAACAGCAGGCCGGGGCCCACGCCGGCCTCGGCCATGCGCACCACGCGCAAGGCCGGGCCGCTCGAGCCCGGTGGCACTACCGGCGCGCGCTGGACGTCTACACCGACCTCGGCATGCCCGAGGCCGGCGAACTCCGCACTCTCCTTGCCGCCGACGAAAAGCGCAGCCGGACGACCTTGGCCGACCGCACCCGGTGACGATCGATGCGCAGCCCCCGGCGTGCCCTCGCCACCGCCGTGGCGCGGCGGTTCCACCCGGGGCGAACCCGGGTTTCGCGGGCCGGGCTCAGCCGCACCGCGGTGCCGGCGAGCGCGATGGTGCGGGTGGTCGTCTTCATGATCGGGTCAACCTCCGACGGCCGGGTTTCCCGCCTGGCCCCGAGCGTGCACCGGTGGCAGAGGCCGCGACGCAATCCCGAACGATTCCGGACGCGGGCCCGACCTGCTGGCCGATGACCGACCGGTTCCCGGGTACGAGGCGGTTCGGCACGCCGGGCCGAACGTCCGTGAACGCGTTCGCCGTCAGGTTCGGTGACCGTGCCTCGCGGATTCCTTCGTCATGCCGGTCCACCCGGCGTCGAGGAGGGTGAAGATCCGGTCGAGCGCGGACTCGGCGTCGTCTCGTCCGTGCACGAGGGTGACGGCTTCGAGAGCGAAATGGGCCAGCGCCTGACAGCCGGGGTCGCTCTCCGGGAGCGCGGCGTCCGCGGCGATCGCTGCGGACAGCGCCTTCTCGTGGCGCACCCACATGCGGCGAAAGTATTCGTGGAGTGCCGGAGTGGTGTCGACGAGACGGAGGAAATCGGCGAAGCGCGGGTCGTCGCGGACCTGACGGGACCGCTCGTCGCCCAGCAGCCGACGCAGCGCCTGCGGGATGGATTGCCCGGCCGGGCGCTCGCGGACCGCGGCGACGAGCGCGGCCTCGCGGTCGGTGTCCTGGTCGAAGACCAGTGCTTCCTTCCCGTCGGGGAAGTGCTTGAACAGCGTCGCCGTCGAGACGTCGGCAGCCTCGGCGATTTCCCGCACGCCGACCGCGTCGTAGCCGCGCTCCAGGAACAGTTCCAGCGCGGCGTCCGCCAAGGCTTGCCGGGTGGCGGCCTTCTTGCGCTCGCGGCGCCCCGTCTCGGTCACGTCTCCACCTTAGCGCATGCGTTGAACGGATCTAAATGTAGAACCGTTCGACTTTTCGAACGGTAGCACCTAGGGTGGTGGAGGTCAGGCTGTCCGGCCTGCAGCGAGCCGCTACGACGAACCGTCGCCGCACCACCCGTGAAAGAGGTTCACCCATGACGGCCCCACCCCGCATCGCCGTCATCGGCGGCGGCCCCGCCGGCTTGATGTGCGCCCGAGTCCTGCAGGGGCACGGCTTCCAGCCCGTCGTGTACGACGCGGACGCCGCCGTGGACGCCCGTGACCCGGGAGGAACGCTCGACCTGCACGCCGACAGCGGCCAGATCGCCTTGGAGGACGCCGGGCTGATGGCCGCCTTCCGGACGTTGGCCCGGGTCGAGGGCCAGGCCAAGAGCCGCCGGGACCACCACGGCACGGTCCTGAACGAGTTCGTTCCCGCCGAGGGCGACGAGGCAGCACCCGAAATCGACCGGGGCCTGCTGCGAACCATGCTCTACGAGCACCTGGAGCCCGGCACCGTCCGCTGGGGCCACAAACTCCTCGCCGCGACGCCGGTGGGCGGTGCGGTGCACCGGCTGGAGTTCGCCAACGGCGCCCACGCGGAGGCCGACCTCGTCATCGGAGCCGACGGCGCGTGGTCGGCGGTTCGCCGGGTGCTCACCGACGCGGTGCCGCAGTACCTCGGCGTCCAGTTCTTCGACGCCCGGTTCGACGACGTGGACACCAGACACCCCGAAGTCGCCGCGATCGTGGGCGAGGGCCACATGTTCTCCACCGACGGCGCCGGCCGCGCGGTGATCGTCCAGCGCAACAGCAACGGCGTGGTCCGCGGCTACGTGGCCTTCCGCGCCGAACTCGACTGGCACGTCGCCGCCGGGGTCGACGTCACCGACCGCGAGGCGGTCCGGTCCCACCTGCTGAAGGAGTTCGGCGAGTGGTCCGCGATCATGCGCCCGCTGCTCACCGAAAACGACGGCGACTACGTGCAGCGCAGCTTCTGGGCCCTGCCCGCACCACTGACCTGGGACCACGTCCCCGGTCTCACCCTGATCGGCGACGCGGCCCACCTGATGGCCCCCTTCGGCGGTCACGGCACGAACCTCGCACTGCTCGACGGCGCGGAACTCGCGCACGCCATCGCGAAGGAGGACAGCCTCGACGACGCTGTCGCACGCTACGAAGCAGCGATGTTCCCGCGCTCCGGGCAACTGGCCGGGAGTTCGAACACCGCGCTCACGCGGTTCTTCGCCACGACGTCCCCGGACGCACCGCACCTTCCCCCCGACCACGCGCAGGAACACGAGGACTACCGCACCAGGGCCGCGGAATACCGGCGATTGCGGGCCGAACGCGACCGGTAGAGCCGGCCACACCCGCCGACGCCGTGAAATTCCGGCCGTCCTGGCCTCACCTCAGTAGCGCCCGACCGTCGGTGGTTACTCGCAGGCGCCGAGGCGGCTACCGTGGGCGGGGTGAGGAGGTGACCGCCGTGGCCTTCGAACGCGATGTCGTGGTGATCGGCGCCTCCGCAGGCGGTGTCGAGGCGCTGTGCCAGACCGTGCGGTCGCTGTCCGACGAATTTCCCGCCGCCGTCCTGGTGGTCATGCACCTCTCTCCCGGCGCGACGACCGCGCTCCCCCAGATCCTCACCCGCGCCGGGCCGTTGCGGGCGGTCCAGGCGACCCACGCCGCGCCGCTAACCAGGGGCGTGATCCACGTGGCGCCGCCCGATCACCACCTGCTCATCGACGGCGGCGCGCTCATGCTCAGCCACGGCCCCACCGAGAACGGGCACCGCCCCGCGATCAACGCCACCTTCCGGTCCGCGGCGGTCGCCGCCGGGCCACGGGCGATCGGCGTCATTCTTTCGGGTGCTCTTCACGACGGCGCCGCCGGTCTGGGCGCGGTTGTGGAACGCGGTGGTCTCGCGATGGTGCAGGACCCGGCGGACGCCCTTTACCCGGGGATGCCGGAAAGTGCCCTCGCCTGCGTGAGCACGGAGCACGTGTACCCGGCCGACGTGCTCGGCAAGGTGCTCGACCACGTGGTCCGCACGGCGGCGAGCACCCGGCCGGTCGAGCCGCCCTCGCCGGCTCTGCTGTTGGAGGACCGGATCGCCCGTGACGGTGTCCGGGTCTCACCGGCCGCTACGTCAGCACCGACCGGGAATGCGCGACCGCCGCCGAAACGCTGCGCCGGTTCCTGCTGTCCCTCTCCCCCGAGACCGAGGCACACTCGTGAACGCCGAAGGCGACCTACGGCCGGTACCGCAGTACCGGCCCGAGTCGCAGTGGGCGTGCCGGAACACACCGAGGATCGCCACCGAGCTGGTCGAGAACACGATCGTGCACACGACATCGCGCCCGCGGCTTCGGCTCGAGCTGCGGGGCGGTGCCTTCACCGTCGCCGGGACTTCCCGGGTCCGGGGGTGCAGCCGGTCCTGGACCGGGGGCGAGGTCGTCCGGGCCGTGCTCGCGCGGCGCGGCCGATCCCACCACGAGTTCGGCGGGTAGCGTGCGGAGCGTGACGGAGCCCCAGCCGGAAGACGACGGTGAGTTCGAGTCGGTTCTCGTGTACCTCAAAGAGTCGCGAGGCTTCGACTTCACCGGCTACAAGCGCAGCAGCCTGCGACGGCGGGTGCAGCGCCGGATGACCCAGGCCGGGGCCGGGAGCTACGCCGAGTACATCGACCAGCTCCAGGTCAACGCCGACGAGTTCGTCGCGCTGTTCAACACCATCCTGATCAACGTCACCGGGTTCTTCCGCGACCCGGAGGCCTGGGAATACCTCCGCAGCCACGCGATCCCGGCGCTGCTCGCCGAGCGCGGCCCGACGGAGCCGATCCGCGTGTGGAGCGCCGGCTGCGCCGCCGGCCAGGAGGCCTACAGCCTCGCCATCGCGTTCGCCGACGCGATCGGCGTCGACGCGTTCCGGCAGCGCGTCAAGATCTACGCCACCGACGTCGACGAGGAAGCCCTCACCCAGGCCCGGCACGCGGCCTACACCGCGGCCGAGGTCGAAGGGCTGCCCGAGGACAAACTGGAGCAGTACTTCGAACTGCAGGGCAACCGGTACAGCTTCCGCAAGGACCTGCGCCGGTCGGTGATCTTCGGCCGCAACGACCTCGTCCAGGACGCCCCGATCTCGCGGATCGACCTGCTCGTGTGCCGCAACACGCTGATGTACTTCAACGCCGAGACGCAGACCAAGATCCTCGAGCGGTTCCACTTCGCGCTGGCGCCGCGCGGGTTGATGTTCCTGGGCAAGGCCGAGATGCTGCTCAGCCACTCCCGCATCTTCGAGCCGCTCGACCTCAAGCGGCGCGTCTTCCGCAAAGTCGCCGGCAGCTCGGCGGGCTACAGCCATTTCGCCTCCCCCGGTCCTCCCGGACGGAAGCCGATCGACGTGTCGGGTCTGGACGAGCTGCGGGAACACGCCTTCTCCGCAAGCCCGGTGGCCCAGCTGGTGGTGACCGCCGACGAGGTGGTCGCCCTGATCAACCGGCAGGCGGAGCTCTCGTTCGGGCTCAACGACCGCGACATCGGGCGCAAGCTGTGGAACCTCGACATGTCCTACCGGCCGGTCGGCCTGCGCCCCTACGTGGAGCAAGCTCGGCTGGAACGGCGGTCGCTGCGGGTGAAGGACGTCGAGTGGCGGCGCGGGAGCGACACGGTCTGGTACGAAGTGCACGTGAACCCGCTGGTGGGCCGGGACAACAGCCTGCTCGGCGTCTCGGTGGTGTTCCACGACGTCAGCTGGGCGCACCTGCTGCTGCTGGAACTGGAACACACCAACCGCCGGCTCGAATCCGCCTACGAGGAACTCCAGTCCACGAACGAAGAACTCGAGACCACGAACGAGGAGCTCCAGTCCACTGTGGAGGAACTGGAGACGACCAACGAAGAGCTCCAGTCCACCAACGAAGAGCTCGAAACCATGAACGAAGAGCTGCAGTCGACCAACGACGAGCTGCAGACCATCAACGAGCCCTCCGTGACCGCAGCATCGAACTGGACGAGCTGAACGACTTCCTGGAATCCGTGCTGACCTCGATCCAAGCCGGGATCGTCGTGATCGACACCGAAATGCGGATCAAGGCCTGGAACCGCGGCGCCGAAGATCTCTGGGGCGTCCGCCGCGAGGAGGCGGAGGGCACGCACCTGCTCAACCTCGACATCGGGCTGCCGTTGACCGAGCTTCGGCCGGCCGTTCGCGACGCACTGGCCGACGCCGGCTTCCAAACCGAACTGACGCTGAAGGCGATCAACCGCCGGGGCCGGCCCGCGGTCGTCCGGCTGCTGTGCAGCGCACTGCGGTCCACCGGCGGCCAGAGCCAGGGCGCCCTGCTGCTGATGGAGGAGACTCCGGCCACCGCCCAGCCGGTATCGCGGGGACTCGGCGGGGAGTAGCTTGAGGCGATGGACGCCCGACCTCGATCCGGCGCTGTCGGCAGGGGACCGTGACCGGACCCCGTGACCGAAGTGTCACGCTGGAGCCCTCGGCCCGGCTGGCCAGCACCCTGGTCACCGTCACCGGGGAACTCGACCTCTCCGGCTACGGGTTCCTGCGCGACGGCCTGCTGAAGGTCGCCGCCGACGGACCACCCGGGTTGATCGCCGACGTGGACGGCCTCCGCATCAGCGAGCTTTCCCCGGCCGCCGTGTTTCCCCTGGTCGCCCGCCGGATCGGCAACTGGCCCGGCATTCCCTTCTCCCTCATCACCCGCCGGCCGGACCACCTGGACACCTTCCACCGCTCCGGCATCGACCGGTTCGTCGCCGTGCACACCGACGTGGAGGCCGCCGAACGACAGCAGACGATCCCGATCCGCCGGTGGGCCCTGCGGGGGTTCCCCCGCACGGACAACGCGACGAAACTCGCCCGGGCGTTCCTCCGGGAGATCATGGCGAGCTGGGACGTGCCGAAGCTGGTCTACGACGGCACCCTGATCGTCGGAGAGCTCGTCGGCAACGCGCTTCAGCACACCACGTCCGCACCCGAGGTGCGCCTCGACCTCCGCCGGGACCTGCTCACGATCTCGGTCGCCGACGACAGTCCCCGGCCCGCGACGCTCCTCGAGCGCACCGACCTGCGCGATCCCGGGCTCGGCCTGCGCATCATCGCCCAGACCGCGCAGGCTTGGGGCAGCAGCCGCCGCTGGTCCGGCGGCAAGGTCGTCTGGGCGACCCTCACCTCCGACCACCACACCTGAAACCGCAGCACCCGGCACGCGCGATTCAGGCATCCGGGCGTCGAGCCTTTCTCGGGACAGCCATTCCCGGTCACCATGCCTCCGGCATGCGCAGCACCGCCCACACGACCTTGCCGCTCGAGTGCCTTCGCGAACAACCTGCCGCCCGAGCCAGCCGGGTGACGCGCAGCAGACCACTCCCTGAATCCGCCGAGGTGCGGTCCGGCCGCGGCAACAGCACCGGCCGTGGATCGTCGTCGGCGACCGCGACCGTGAGCCTGCCCCGCCACAGCTCCAAACGCAGCGTCGCGGGCGAGGTGGTGTGCCGCGCGGCGTTCGCCACCAGTTCGTTCGCCACCACGACCGCGTCTGCCGTCAGAGCTTCGATCCCCCAGTTGTGACAGGTGTCGGCGACGAACCGCGCGGACGCCAGGACACTGCGCTCCGACGGCGGCAACCACAGCTCGGTCCGGTGTCGCGGCGGCGGCTCGTCCGCCAGCCCCAGCGCGGCGTCGACACCCGCGTGAACGGTGATGAAACGACGCGTCGGGCTGCCCGCGAACATCGCCGCGTGCACCGGAGCGGGAACCAGCATCAGCGGCACCGTCGACCACTGCGAAACCCGCATCCACACCGACACGAACACACTGATCAGGAAATCGTGCGTGATCTCGAGCCGGCCGAGGTCGACGATCACCGCCCGCGGCTGGTCGGCCGCGCACTTCAGCAGGCAGTCACGCAACACCGGGTAGGTGTGGATGTTCAGCACGCCCACGGGACGTACGACCGTCGCGCCCTGCACCCCGGAGATATCGCAGTCGAGCAGGCTGTGCGAGTCCACGCCCCTGGCTCGCCTTCCGTTAGTTCTTCAGCTGATCGCCGCCGGCTCCCGGAACAAGCCGCATCAACAGCGCGAACCACGAACGATACGCGCTGTACGACCACTCACTCCACGGGCCACGCCGCAAATTCACTCGATGCGATGATTTACAAGACCAACTTCTCTGTGCATATAGCACCGAGGGAACCGTTGACCATTTTCCGACAGAGCGACAATATGGCGAGAATATGCCAATCCGGCACAAGCCGCGTCCCGACTTTCGTTTGTCTTCATTCGGGCCGATGCATTCAACGACATTCTCCGCCGCAACCGGACGTTACTTGAGCACGCTGACCGCGCGCGCGATGACCAGCAGCGACGTCAGCAGCGCCGCGACGCTCTGCACCGCCATCAGCACCTTCGCCCGCGAGGACAGCGGCATGGTGTCGGTGGGGCTGAACGCCGTCGAATTGGTCACCGACACGTACAGGTAGTCCAGCAGGGTCGGCACCCAGTCGGACTTGACGCTGGAGCCCGCGGCGACCTCCTCGACGGCGTCGTCGTTCTCGTCCTGGGAGAACCGGAAGTCGGCCAGGGGGAGGTCGGCGCGGCCGGCCTGGGTGCGCTTGACCGGGCCGCCGCGGTCCAGCTCCCAGTAGGCCAGGCCGAACGCGATCACGTTCGTCAGCCACACCTGCAGCGCACCCAGCAGCAGGGCCTGGCCGCTGCCGGCCGCGCCGGCGACCAGGTCGTGGATCAGCAGCCCGAGCGCCCCCAGGTTGGTGGCGCCGATGACCACGACGAGCGCCAGGGACACGACCCGGGAAAACCGGGTCTGCCGGGTGACGCGCCGCGGGTTGATCGCGATCAGCGGCACCAGCAGCACGATCTCCAGCGCCGGCACCACGAACCGGGGCCCGACGAGCAGTTGTTCGGGCAGGGCCACGTAGAGCGCGATGGCCACGACGGTCGCGACGGCGGCCGGCAGGCGGGCCTCACCGCGGCGCTGGTGGCGAGCATGACGGGTGCGGGCCTCGGCCCGATCGGCTGGCATGACGGCGGTGACTCCTCGGGAACGGCCGCTGACCGGCCGTTGTTCGGCGGGCCGCCAGCCTAGCCTCCGGGGCCCCGGACCGCCGCCGACGACACACGCAGGCCTCCCTCCGGACGGCGCGCCGGCGAACAGGCAACGCCGGCCGACGGGCGCCGGAAGTCTCTCAGCGTTTTCACAGCGGGTTTGCGCCAAGGTCGGCGCCGTCCGTCGTATTGGAGGTTTTGTGCACGACCCGCTGACCCGGCGCCGCCTGTTCGGGGTGACGCTGGGCGCCGCCGCGCTGGCGGCGTGCTCGACACCCGGGCAAACCCCGGCTCCGGCCGGTTCCACCCCACCGCAGGCGGCGCCGCCGCCGTCGAGCACACCTCCGCCCTCCCCCTCGCCGCACCCGCAGGGGCCGGCCACCGAATTCGCCCGCTCCTCGTCGGGGCGGCCGCAGGTCGCGCTGACGTTCCACGGCGCGGGCGACCCGCAGGTCACCCGCCAGGTGCTGGACCTCGTGCACCAGCACGGCGCCCGGATCACCGTGCTGGCGGTGGGCACCTGGCTCGCCGAGCACCCGGACGCCGCTCGGATGGTCCGCGACGGCGGGCACGAGCTGGGCAACCACACCTGGAGCCACCCGGCGCTCTCGGGTTACGCGGCGGAGCCGATGTACGCGGAAATACAGCGGTGCCGGGACAAACTCGCCGAGCTGACCGGCTCGCCGGGGAACTTCTTCCGCCAGTCCCAGGGCCAGCACGCCACCCCCGAGGAACTCGCCGAAGCCGGCAAGGCGGGCTACGCCCGGGTGCTGTCCTACGACATCGACTCCCTGGACTGGAAGGACCCCGGGCCGGCCGCCATCCGCGCCGCGGTGGCGAAGGCCCGCGCGGGCAGCGTGATCAGCATGCACCTCGGCCACCCGGGCACGGTGGCCGCGCTCCCCGGCATCCTGACCGCCCTGGCGGACCGCGGCCTCACCCCGGTCACCGCGTCGGACCTGCTGGCGTAAGCGGATGCGCGTCCGGCTGACCGCCGTGGTCCTCAGTCTCGCCCTCGCCGCCGGCTGCTCGTCCGGCACCGGTTCGGACATGTCCGGCATGCCGGGCATGTCCGGCGGCCCGGGCACGTCCGTGCCGCACCTGCCCACCCCGCCGGTCCCGGCGCTGAACCCGCTGCCCGGCATGCCCGGCGTCCCGGACCCGCACGACGTCGACGCGGCGGCGGGCGCCGGGATGCTCTCTCCCGCGGTCGCCGGCGACAAGCCCCTGGTCTACGTGCCGCACAGCGGCTCGGGCGACGTCTGGGTCATCGACCCGGCGACCTTCCGCGTCGTCGCGAAGTACCCGGCGGGCAAGGAACTGCAGCACGTGGTGCCCTCGTGGGACCTGCGCACGCTCTACGCCACCGACGACCGCGGCGACCACGTGCTGCCGTTCGACCCGAAGACCGGGCTGCCCGGCAAGGCGTTCCCGGTGGTGGACCCGTACAACATGTACTTCACCCCGGACGGGCAGTACGCGATCTCGGTGGCCGAACGGCTGCGCAAGCTGGTCTGGTACGACCCGCACACCTGGCAGGTCCACGACGAAACCCCGGTGCCGGAGTGCGCGGGCATCGACCACGCGGACTTCTCCCCCGACGGGCGCACGGCGGTCTTCACGTGCGAGTTCGCCGGCCGCGCCGCGGTCGTCGACGTGGCCTCCCACCACCTGCTGCGGATGATCGACATGCCGCACCGCAACACGAAAATGGGCCCGCAGGACATCAAGCTCGCGCCGGACGGCTCGGTCTACTACATCGCGGACTCCGACGCGAACGGCCTCTGGGTCCTCGACGGCGCGGCGACGAAGGTGCTCCGCTTCATCCCGACCGGCCGCGGCGCGCACGGGCTCTACCTGTCACGGGACGCGAAGCAGCTGTATGTGACCAACCGCCACGAGGGCAGCGTCAGCGTGCTCGACGCCTACACCGGCGCGCCGGTGACGACCTGGCACATCCCGGGCGGCGGGAGCCCGGACATGGGCAACGTGACTGCCGACGGCACCCAGCTCTGGCTGTCCGGCCGCTACGACCGGGTGGTCTACGTGCTGTCCACAAAGGATGGGTCGCTGCTGGCGAAGATCCCCGTCGGGAACGAGCCGCACGGCCTGTGCGTCTGGCCGCAGCCGGGCCGGTATTCCCTGGGCCACACCGGCATCACCCGGTGAGCCAACGGAACCCGGAGAAGGGTGCCCCACGACGTGCCTGTGGATCGGCTTAAGAAACCCGTGACAGCCTCGCCGCCGGCCCGTTCCGGGCGGCACCATCGAGGTCATGGTGGTGCTCTCCGAACGAGCCGCCGTCCGGCGGCTGCACGACCGGCTCGGCTTCGGCCCGCGGGCCGGTGATCTCGATCGCGGGTTCGCCGAAACCCGCGATCGCCTGCTGGGCGGCGGACCGGACCCCGGAGCGGCCGCGACGCCGATGCCCGATCCCGGGCCACCGCCGGACAAACCCGGCAAAAACGCCGACCAGGCCACGAAGCAGCAGGCGCGCAAGGCGGTCCAGGCGCAGGCCACGCAGGCCGTCGGGTGGTGGCTCGACCGGATGGTGGCCGCCGACCTCGCGTCCGTCGAACGGCTGACCTGGTTCTGGCACGGCCACTTCGCCACGGGCGAGCAGAAGGTGCGCAGCCCGCGGCTGATGCTCGCGCAGAACCAGACCCAGCGCGAACACGCGCTCGGCAGCTTCACCGACCTGGCTCGCGCGATGGTCGTCGACCCGGCGATGCTGCTCTGGCTCGACGGCAACAGCAACAAAGCCGGAAAGCCGAACGAGAACCTCTCGCGCGAATTCATGGAGCTGTTCACCCTCGGCATCGGGCACTACACCGAAGACGACGTCCGCGAGGCCGCCCGCGCCCTCACCGGCTGGACCGCCAAGCGCGACGCCACCGGCGCGCAGCTGGTCGCCAAGCGGCACGACAACGGGGTGAAGCGGATCCTGGGGTCCAGCGGCGACTTCGACGCCGAGTCCTTCGTGGACCTCGTGCTGGGCCGGCCGGAATCGGCCCCGTTCGTGGTCGGGCGGCTCTGGTCCCGGCTGGTGTCCACGACCCCGCCGCCACCGGACACGCTCAACCGGCTCGTGGCCGCCTACGGCAGCCGTCGCGACATCAGCGCCCTGCTGCGCGCGATCACCGGCGAAGCGGCGTTCCACGACAGCGGGACCTCCCTGGTCAAACAGCCGGTCGAATGGCTGGCCGGGCTGCTGCGCGCGCTCGGCGTCCGGCCGGGGACGCTCGACGGGAAGACCCGTGACCAGCTCCTGGCGGCGTTGCGCGGGATGGGCCAGGTGCCGTTCCAGCCGCCGAGCGTCGGGGGCTGGGCCGCGGGCGGGGCGTGGCTGACGACGTCGGCGGGCGTGGCGCGGCTGCACGCCGCCCAGCTGGTCGCCGCGCACGCGGATCTCGGCGCGGTGTCGAAGGCGCAGGACAAGGTCGCCGCGATCGGTGAGCTGCTCGGCGTCGACGCCTGGTCCGACCGCACGCGCACCGCGCTGGCCGGGGTCGCCGGTGACGCCCGTCAACTGTCCACAGTGGCCGCTTGTGCCCCCGAATACGTAGTGAGCGGGTGACGATCGTGCAGCAGGTGAACCGTCGCAGGTTCCTCACCGCGACCGGCGTGACGGCCGCCGCGGCCCTGGCCGCCGGCGCCACGCAGGTCGACTGGGACCGGCTGATGTCGGCCGCGCAGGAGAACCCCCTCGACCCCGGCGCCGGCGTGCTGGTGGTCGTCACCCTCTACGGCGGCAACGACGGGCTCAACACCGTCGTCCCGGCGAGCGATCCGGCGTACCGGACCGCGCGGCCGGAACTCGCCTACCGGCCGGAAGAAGTCCTGGACCTCGGCGAGGGGCTGGGGCTGAACCCCGGCTTGAAGGGCTTCAAGTCCCTGTGGGACGCCGGCGAGCTCGCCGTGCTGCGCGGGGTCGGCTACCCGAAGCCGGACCACAGCCACTTCCGGTCGATGGCGATCTGGCAGACGGCTTCACCGGAGACGTCGGTGCCGACCGGCTGGCTCGGCCGCTGGCTCGACGCCACCGGCGACGACCCGCTGCGCGCGGTTTCGGTCGACCCGGTGCTGCCGCCGCTGCTCGCCGGCGAGCGCACCGCCGCCGCGTCCCTGCCGGTCGGCGGGCTGAAGCTACCGGGAGGAGCGCTCGGCAAGGCGTTCGGCGACCTCGGTGCGCCGCAGCCCGGCGAAGGGTTCTGGCAGGCCCGCGCCGCCCGGTCCGTGACCGATCTGCACCGGGCCGTGGAGACGCTCGGAAAGCCCGCGAAAGACGGGCAGAAGGCCAAGGGCGAGCTGGCCGCCCAGCTCGACGTCGTCGCCGGGCTGATCGAAGCGGGCGTGCCGGCGCGGGCGTACTCGGTGTCGCTGGGCGGCTTCGACACCCACGCCGACGAGCGCGGCACCCAGCAGCGGCTGCTGACCGAACTGGACGGCGCGCTGACGCCGTTCGCGCAGCGGCTGGCGAAGACCGACCGCGGCAAGCAGGCGACGGTGCTGGTGTACTCGGAGTTCGGCCGGCGCGTGACGGCGAACGCCAGCCAAGGCACCGACCACGGCACGGCGGGCCCGGTCTTCGTCCTCGGCTCGAGGGTCAAGGGCGGCTTCCACGGCGCCGAGCCCAGCCTGACCGACCTCGACGACGGCGACCTGAAGCTCACCACGGACTTCCGCGACGTCTACGCCTCGCTCGTCGAGAACGTCCTCGGCACCGACGCGGGCAAGGTGCTGCCCGGGCACCGCGGCCGGCTGGACGGCTTGTTCGCCTGAGCGTCACGGCACGGTCGGCAGACCGGCCAGCCGGAACCGCGCTCCCCCGCCCGGCGCGGCTTCGCACCACAGGTCGCCGCCGTGGGCCCGGGCGAAGCCGCGGGCGATGGGCAGGCCCAGGCCCGCGCCGGCCTGGCTGCGGGCGGCGTCGAGGCGGACGAGACGATCGAAGATCCGTTCGCGTTCCGTGCCCGGGACGCCCGGGCCGGTGTCGGTCACCGTCACCCCGTCGCCGGTGACCTCGAGCGTGAGCGTGCCCCGGCCGTCCATCGCGCGGACGGCGTTGCCCGTCAGGTTGGCGAGGATCTGGGTCAGCCGGACCCGGTCGCCGAGCACGGTCGTGTCCGCCCCGATCACCTCGACCGTGACCTCCGGCGCGGTCAACCGGACCTGCTCGGCCTGGGCCTCGGCCAGCTCCCGCAGCGACACCGGGGCCCGCTCGAGCTCGGCACCCGAGTCGAGCCGGGCCAGGTCCAGCAGATCGGCGACGAGCTTGCCGGCCCGCTGCGACTCGCGGACCACCAGCAGCTGCAACCGTTCCCGGTGCTCGTGCGGCGTGTCCGCGGGCTGCTGCAGCAACGCCTCGGCCGCCGCCTGCACGCCGGCCAAGGGGGTCCGCAGCTCGTGCGCCGCGTCGGCGACGAACCGCCGCGTCCGCTCTTCGGAAGCCCGCGCCGCGCCCTCCGCGCCCTCGAGCGCGTCGAGTGCGGAGTCGAACGCGGCCGCCGCGCGCCCCAGCTCGGTGCCGGTCCGTTCGGGCGCGAGCCGGCCGCCGCGCTCACCGGACACGATCGACCGCGCCAGCCGGGTCATCGCGTCCAGGGGCGCGAGCGCGAACCGGACGGCCAGCAGCAGCGCGACGGCGGCGACGGCCAGCGCGGCGACGCCGGTGGCCAGCAGCACCCAGCGCAGGCTCCGCTCGGCGGCCGCGATCAGGGACTCGTCGGCGGTGAGCGTCAGTTTGGCGCCGTTGATCCGCGGCGGCCCGGACAGCGTCGCGTGCACCTGCCGGATCCGGGCGTCCGCCGGCAGCGGTGCCGCGCCGACGAACGTGCCGTCGGGCAGGGACAACGAACCCGTCACGCCCCGCGTTTCGACGCGCCGCACCAGGTTCGGCGGGGACACGTTCTGCTTGGCCAGCTGCTGCGCGAGCTGGACCCGGGTGGTGAGCACCGTGTTGACGTCCCGCTCGGCTTGCGCGCGGAACGCCGCGTCCACCACCAGCCCGACGGCGACCAGCACCACCGCCAGGACCACGAGCACGGTGACGGTGACCCGACGGCGCAGCGACGCCGTCCGCAGGCTCACGGCTCGCCGCGCAGGACGTACCCCTGGCCGCGCACGGTGTGCAGCACGCGCGGCCCGTGCGCTTCGAGCTTGCGGCGCAGGGTGCTGACGTTGACCTCGACGAGGTTCGGCGCGGAATCGCCGTAGCCCCACACGGCGGTGAGGACCTGGGTCTTGGACACCACTCGGTCGCGATGCTGGGCGAAGTACAGCAGCACCTTCCACTCGGTCGAGGTCAGCTCGACGTCGGCGTCGCCGTAGCGGGCGCGGCCACCCTCGACATCGATCACGAGGTCCCCGACCTCGACGGCCGGCCGGGTCCGCCCGGTCCGGCGCAGCACGGCAGTCACCCGCGCGACCAGTTCGGCGAGCACGAACGGCTTCACCACGTAGTCGTCGGCCCCTTCGCCGAGCCCGCGCAGCCGGTCCTCGACGCCGTCACGCGCCGTCAGCATCACCACCCCGGCGGCCGAGGTCCGCCGGATCACCCGCAGCAGCTCGAACCCGTCCCGGCCGGGCAGCAGCACGTCCAGCACCACCAGGTCCGGACGGGTGCGGACCAGCTCCCCTTCCAGCTCCGCGCCGTCGGGCCGCGACCGCACCGAAAAACCCGCGTCGGCCAGAGCGGACTCGACCGCCACCCGGATCGCTTCAGCGTCCTCGATCACCAACACACGCGGCGGGGCCGGATCGTCCACACCGCCAGCTTAAAGGCAGCTCGGCGCGCCCCCGGCGGTCAGCCTCCGCGCCGCGATCGAGTCGTTGACCGACTCGGAGATCGGCACCGTCCGCAGCCTCTTGACGCCCTGTTCGAGCACTCGACCGGACATGAAGCCGCCAGGTTCGCCGCCGGACATTTACAACGTTGCATTCCCTGCGTCACACTCGATTTTTACAACGTTGTAAATCCGACCGGAGGTTGATCCCGTGCCGCTGAACCGCAGGCAATTCGTTGCCGGAGCCGTCGCCGCCACCCTCCTGACCGGCACGGACGTCGACACAGCCGCGGCGGCCGCGCTGCGGTACCGCCAGGTCGCCCCCACGAAGGGCGGGCTGTACACCCCCAACGCGGCACCGCTCAAGCCCGCCGCCTTCCTCAAGCTCCCGCCCGGGGCCGTCACCGCCCGCGGCTGGCTCGACGGGCAGCTGCGGCTGCAGCTCGACGGCCTGTGCGGGCACTACGCCGAGACGTCGCACTTCCTCGACTTCGCCACCAGCGGCTGGGTGCACCCGGAGCGCGAAGGCTGGGAAGAGGTGCCGTACTGGCTGCGCGGCTACGTCGACCTCGCCGCGGTGACCGGCGACGCGACCGCCCTGGCCACCGCGCGCCGCTGGATCGACGCCATCCTCGCCACCCAGCAGTCCGATGGCTTCTTCGGTCCCGCCGTGCTGCGCACCGCGCTCAACAACGGCCCCGACTTCTGGCCGTACCTGCCGCTGCTGCAAGCCTTGCGCTCGTGGCAGGAGTACACCGGTGACACGCGGATCGTCCCGTTCCTGACCCGGTTCCTCCGGTACATGAACGCCCAAGGCAAGAGCGCGTTCGACTCCAGCTGGGTGTCCGTTCGCTGGGGCGACGGCCTCGACAGCATCTTCTGGCTCTTCAACCGCACCGGCGACCCCTTCCTGCTCGACCTCGCCGACAAGATCCACACCTACGGCGGGAACTGGGTGCGGAACCTGCCGAGCCTGCACAACGTCAACGTCGCACAGGGCTTCCGCGAACCGGCGCAGTACGCGCTGCGAACCGGCTCAGCCGATCTCACCCGAGCCACCTACGCCGACTACGACACGATCATGGCCACCTACGGCCAGTTCGCCGGCGGCGGCTTCGCCGGGGACGAGAACGCGCGGCCCGGGTTCGGGGATCCGCGGCAGGGTTTCGAGACCTGCGGGATCGTCGAGTTCATGGCCAGCCACCAGTTGCTCACCCGGCTGACCGGCGACCCGGTGTGGGCCGACCGCTGCGAGGACCTCGCGTTCAACTCCCTGCCCGCCGCCCTCGACCCGGCCGGCCGCGCGGTGCACTACATCACCAGCGCCAACAGCGTCGACCTCGACAACGTGCCCAAGACCGCAGGCCAGTTCCAGAACGGCATCGCGATGCAGGCCTACCTCCCCGGCGTCGACCAATACCGCTGCTGCCCGCACAACTACGGCATGGGCTGGCCGTACTTCACCGAAGAACTGTGGCTCGCCACCCCGGACAACGGTCTCGCCGCGGCGATGTACGCGGCCAGCAGCGTCACGGCGAAGGTCGGTGACGGCACCTCCGTGACCATCACCGAAGACACCACCTACCCGTTCTCCGAGCAGATCACCTTCACCGTCCGCACCCCGCGAAGGCTGCCGTTCCCGCTGTACCTGCGCATCCCCGCCTGGTGCGCGGCGCCGCGGCTGATCGTGGCGGGTGCGCCGGTCGCCGCGCCGGCCGGACCGGCGTTCGTGAAGGTCGACCGCACCTGGGCCGACGGCGACGTCGTCACGCTGGCTCTGCCGCAGCGCACGACGACGCGGACGTGGCCGGCGAACCACGATTCCGTGTCGGTCGACCACGGCCCGCTGACGTACTCGCTGAAGATCGGCGAGAACTACGAGCGGCTGGGCGGCAGCGACCGGTTCCCCGAGTACGCGGTGCACGCGACCACGCCGTGGAACTACGGCCTGACCGCCGGCACGGCGTTGACGTTCTCGGCGACCGGTGGCCCGCTGCCCGCGAACCCCTTCACGCCGGACACGGCGCCGGTGAAGATCACCGCGGCCGCCCGCAAGATCGCCGAGTGGACAGCGGACGACCAGCACGTCGTCATGCCGCTGCAGGCGTCCCCGGCGCGCAGCGCGGCGCCGGCCGAGACGGTGACGCTGATCCCGATGGGCGCGGCGCGGCTGCGGATCACGTCGTTCCCGACGGCATCGCCGGACGGGCAGCCGTGGCAGCCGGGCGGCGGCGGGGCGAGCTTCCGGATCAAGAACCGCAATTCGGGCAAGGTGCTCGGCGTGGACCAGATGTCCACTGCAGACAGTGCGCAGGTGGTCCAGTACGCCGACAACGGCACCGACGACCACCTCTGGCACTTGGTGGCCAACGGCGACGGCTGGTACCGCATCCGCAACCACCACTCGGGCAAGGTGCTCGGCGTCGACCGGATGTCCACTGCAGACAGCGCGCGAGTGGTCCAGTACGCCGACAACGGCACCGCGGACCACCTCTGGCAGCTGATCGACAACGGTGACGGCTGGTGGCGCCTGAAGAACCGCAACTCCGGCAAGGTGCTCGGCGTCGACGGGATGTCGACGGCGGACAGCGCGCAGGTCGTCCAATCCGGCGACAACGGCACCGCGGACCACGTGTGGCTGCTGGTCCCGGACGGCCGGGTGCGGATCGAGAACCGCAACTCGAGCAAGGTCCTCGGGGTCGATCAGATGTCCACAGCAGACAGTGCGCGAGTGGTCCAGTACGCCGACAACGGCACCGACGATCACTTGTGGAGCTTCGAACCGACGACGGCCGGCTGGTTCCTGATCCGCAACGCCCATTCGGGCAAGGTGCTCGGCGTGGACCTCGCGTCCACCGCCGACAGCGCGCTCGTCGTCCAGTTCACCGACAACGGCAGCGCGGACCACGAATGGCGCCTGCGCGACGACGGCAGCGGCTGGTTCCGGGTGGTGAACCGCAACTCCGGCAAGGTCCTCGGCGTCGACCGGATGTCCACCGCGGACAGCGCACCGGTGGTGCAATTCTCCGACAACGGTTCCGCGGACCACCTGTGGCGGCTGCGATGAACGATCGGCAACACCAATGGCAGCGTGGGCAATTCGTTGCGGGCTTTCAGCAGGACCAGGACCCCCACGCCTGGACGCCGGCGGGTGTCCGCGGCGAGGTAGTTCTCTGTTCAGTACTACCTACTCGTATCGGTGCTGCTTGACGCGAGCATTAGTAATCAATACAGTACTGGTTTGTGGACGACGAGACGGTCAAGGCGGTGCGCCGGAGCGTGCTGCGGCTCGCGCGGCGGTTGCGCGGCAGCCGCTCGGCGGGGGCGTTGAGCCCGGCCAAGGTCGGCGTGCTGGGTTACCTCTCCCAGCACGGCGCCAGCAGTCCCGGCGAGATCGCCGCCGCCGATGCGCAGCGGCCGCAGGCGTTGACCAAGGTGTTCACCGAACTCGAGGCCGACGGGCTGATCAGCCGGTCACCCAACGAACTCGACGGGCGCAGCGTCCTGCTCCACCTCACCGCGCACGGCACGGCCGCGCTGGAAGCCGACATGCGCGAACGCGACGAATGGCTGGCGGCCGCGCTCGGGACGTTCACCGAGACCGAGCGCGGCCTGCTCCGGCTCGCCGCCCCCCTGCTGGCGCGGCTCTCCGACCACCCCGCCGCACCGAAGGACGAAGCATGACCGACGTCGATGCCTTCCCCCTGCCCCGCGCGTGCCCGTATTCGCCACCGCCCCGGCTCGCCGAACTGCACCGCGACGCCCCGATCAGCCGGGTCCGGATCTGGGACGGCAGCACGCCGTGGCTGCTCACCCGGTACGCCGACGTCCGGGCGGTGCTCGCCGACCGCCGGTTCAGCGTCGACCCCGCCCGGCCCGGTTATCCCGCCCGCGGCGCCGCCGGCCGCGGCCGGCGCACCGGACGTGGCTCGTTCATCTCCATGGACGGCCCGGAGCACACCCGCCTGCGCCGGATGCTCATCAGCGAGTTCACCGTGCGCCGCGTCGAGGCGCTGCGGCCGGCCATCGAACGCACCGCCACCGAACTGCTGGACGAGCTGACCGCCGGGCCTCAGCCGGCCGACCTGGTCGCCCGGTACGCGCTGCCGCTGCCGTCCATCGTCATCAGCGAACTGCTCGGCGTGCCCTACGAAGACCACGCCTTCTTCGAAGATCGCGCCCGCGCCATGCTGGACGACGCCGCCGGCGACGAGGCCAACCGGGCCGCGACCGCGGAACTCGCCCGCTACCTCGGCACCCTGCTGCACCGGCGAAGCGGCGACGATCTGCTCGGCCGCCTCAGCGCGGAGCAGGTCGCCACCGGTGCGCTCTCGCGGGCCGACGCGGTGGCCACGGCCATCCTGCTCTTGGTCGCCGGCCACGAAACCACCGCCAACCAGATCGCCCTGTCCACCGCCTTCCTGCTCGACAACCCCGAGCACGCCAAGGCGTTCCGCACCGCGGAAGGCCCGCCGTCGGCCGCGGTCGACGAACTCCTGCGACTGCTGACGATCACCCACTTCGGCCGCCGCCGCGTCGCGACCGCCGACGTCCGGCTCGGCGACGTGACCATCCGCGCCGGCGAGGGCGTCATCGCCGCCGCCGACATCGCCAACCGCGACCCCCGCGAGTTCGCCGATCCCGACGAGGTGGACTTCGCCCGCAGCCCCAACCACCACCTCGCCTTCGGCCACGGCGAACACCTCTGCCTCGGCCACCACCTCGCCCGCCTCGAACTGCACATCGCGCTGACCACGCTCATGCAGCGCCTGCCCCGGCTGCGGCTCGCGGTCCCCACCGGCGAACTGCCGTTCCGGCACACCCACCCGATCTACGGCATCGACCGCCTTCCCGTCACCTGGGATTGACGAGTGCGGACGACCCGGCCGGGAGCCACCGACCGGGCCGTCCTGACAGGACTATCGAAACAAGTCCGGTCGGGTCAGGGCTTCTCGAAGTGCTGGTAGTCGATCGGGGTGTCCCACGAGCCGCCCCAGGTCCAGCCGCGGGAGACGAACGCCCGCTCGGTGACGTCCCCGGCGTGGATCATGCCGGGCACGTTCTGCGTGCGGTCGACGTAGGGCGCGCCGTTGGGCGGGTAGACCGCGCCGCTGCCGGAGATGTAGGGGTTCTGCACAGTGTTGATGTCGATGGCCCGCCCGTAGGAGTGGTTGGACCAGGCGGTGCCGCCGGTGATCGCCCGGCAGTTGAACGCCGAGGTGTTGTTCGCCGCCATCGAGGCGTCGTCGTCGGAGTTGTACTTCTCCACGGTCTCCATCCGCTCGATGGGGAACCGGCCGAAGTACAGGTCGGCGAAGGTGCGGGCGACTTCGGTGGCGCGGTCGGCGTTGACGACCAGTTCCCCTCGGTGCACGGCACCGTCGAAGCCGAGGAAGCCCAGGTTGATCAGCCGCAGCTGATCAGGCCCGACCGGGCACCCTGCGTGCCAGCTGTTGCCGAGCCGTTCCGCGGTAACCGGTTTGATGACGGCAACGTAGGGCGCGAGCCCGCTACCGGCCGGAGCGGCGACTTCCACGGTTTGCGCCGTGGTGGCCGCCGGAGCCGGCACGGCCACGGCCCCGACCGCGGCGAACGTGAACGTGATGATGGCCAGAACTCTGGTTCTCAGATTCACTGCGAAGGATCCACTTTCTCTCGATTTGCTCCTGCGCCGGAGGGGATGTGGCGCGGCTCCGCCATGCCGTCTTCCGCCTTCCCCCCATAAACCGACCGAGTTACAGCGAGCGCCAGATTGTCACCTCTGCCGTCCCCCAGCCGGGTGAGCCACTCGTGCCAGGCCGACCGTGCCAGCGGTGACTGAAGAGCGTCAACCGGCCCGAAAACGTTTCACCCCCACCCGAAAGGTCACTTCACAGGCCCGAGACGGCAACCTTTGGGGACCTCAAGCCGGGGCCTGCGAGAACGGCGGCAGCGAGCGCGACCGAATCGGTCAGGCACGACGATCGGCGACGGCGAGCAGGTACAAGTAGCTCGCCCGCGCATACTACGGCTTTCATATGATATTTTACTCGTATCAGCTGTCGAGCACCGACGAACTCCGGAGCAAGCCGACCGGAGGGAAGGGTTTGCCATGATCGTGCTCACCGGAGCGACCGGCCTCGTCGGACGCCTCCTGGTCACCGAACTTGCCGAAGGCCACGAGGTTCGCGCCGTCACGCGTTCGCCGGGGAATGCGGGGCTGCCCGCCGGCGTCGAGGTCGTCGAGGGCGACCCGCAACGGCCGGGAACCTTCGTGGACGCGGTGCGCGGCGCGGACGCGGTGTTCCTCCACCCACGCGCCGTCGGCGATGCCGCCCATGACGTCGTCGCGCTGGCCCGGGATCTCGGCGTCCGCCGGGTCGTGGCGCTCGCGGCGGCCAATGTGGACGACCGGCTCGACGCCCAGCCGTCGCGCTTCCGCGGCGACCGCAACAAAGAAGCCGACGACGCGGTCGCGACGAGCGGTCTCGACTGGGTCAGCGTGCGGCCCAGCTCGTTCGCCGGCAACGCACTCACCGCGTGGGGCGGCCAGATCCGCGCAAGCGACGACGTCCGCTACGTGTACGCCGGCTTCGAGGAGTCGCCGCTGGACGAACGCGACCTGGCCGCCGTGCTGGCAACAGCCCTCACCGGTGACGACCTGCTCGGCCGGCGCATCGACCTCACCGGCCCGGAGTCGCTTACCCACGAGGAAATGGTCCGGCAGATCGGTGTCGCGCTCGGGAGACCCTTGCGGTTCCACGAAATCCCGGCCGAACCCGCCGCACGCACCATGGTGGCCAACGGGCTGCCCGAGCCGTTCGTCACCGCGATGATGGCTCGCTACGCCGCACACCGCACACAACCCCAGTTCCCCCCGACGCCGGAACTCGAGAAGATCCTGGGCCGCCCGCCCCGCACCTTCGCCGAATGGGCCACCGACCACGTCACCGGCTTCGAAGCGGCCGGGTGACACCGGAGACACGGACGTTTCCGCGGCCGGGTCTGGGCGATCTCCCCGAACTGCTCGGGCATGCCCTGCACCCACCCGCGCAGCATCGGCACCGCGCTGTCCACCCAGGCGCAGGCACAGCGCGCCATCGGCCGCCCCCGGTGGGCGCAGCCGAGCAGGATCAGGACCTCGCCGAACCGGCAGCTGCCCGGGTCGGCCGGCTCGGCGCCGGAATCCGAGCACCACGGCCAGTCCGCGAACACCGCCGCGGCCGCGCCGCGCTCGGGTCCCGGGTCCAGCTCCGGCGGCAGGAACTGCCGGACGGCCCGCGGGTTGGCCCGGGTAGTCCACCATGACGATCTCGCCCGAGAAGTGCCACGGCGGCGGCGTGAGCATGGCCGCCGCGCCGGTCGGGGACAACGGCAGGCTGTAGCCGCGGGGGCCGGCTTCTCGTAGCAGTTGGAGCTCCGGGAAAGTCGAGGAGAGGGAGAGCGTCGTCAACGGCTGGCGGGGATCCGGACCACCAGCGGGCCCGTCAGGAACCCGCCGTTGGGCGTGATGACGTGGACGCCCGCCGGGTCGGCGACCACGATCCTGCGTCCCATCGTTCCCGCGAACCACCGGAGGAACTGCCAGCAGTTCGGGCAAATGTTCTGGTTGACCGCGAAGGGGCCGCCCCACTGGACGACCATCTTCTTCTCCGCGTGGAACGGCAGTGTGCCATCTCGCGGGTTGAGGAGGCCCGCCTGGCTCATCAACTCGCGGATCGACTGGATCATCGGCGAGCTCATGCGGTCCCGCCGGCTCTGCGTACGGGGACCGCCGCGCGAGACCGCCGTGACGAGAGAGCCGTCCGGCACGGCCCCGACTTCGAGCTGCAACGTGATGGCGATGTCCATGAGCCTGTCCAGCTCGGGATCGGCGCGGCGGGCGGCTTCAAGCGGTGTCGCGTCGGTGGCCGGCTCGGTAACCGGCGCGCCACCACCGGTTCCCGGGGCGTGCACGGGCGCGGACGGGCCGGCTTGCGGTGCTACGACGGGCCGAACCGGGACGGGGTCGACGATCCGCACACCGGACGTGGCGCCCGGCGCTTCGGCGGAAGGCGGGGACTGCGCCGGCCGCGTTTGCGCGGACGTCCGGATCGTCTGGTAGCCCTCGACGGCGTCGTAGATGAGCAGCCCGACGATCACCCCGTCGAGGAACCAGCCGACGGGGTTCCACTCGTCCGCGATGGCCACCGCGGTGAGCCCGGCCAGCAGCCGACGGGAGACGATCCGCTCCCCGACCTGGACGACGACTTCCTCCACCGCTCGTTCCGCCACGACGCGCTCGGCTTGCGACGCCGCCGCGTCCACCGCGGCGCGTTCCGCGGCCCGCGCCGCGGAACTGCCGAGGGGAGGCAGCTCGAACACCTCGGGCGGCATGCCCTCCAAGGGCACGGCGGGCGGTTCCAGCGTCGGCGGAGCACCGGTCGACGGCTGAAAGGATTGTCGCTGGACGGTGCTGCCCTCGCCGTGAATCCGCTGGAACAGCATTCCCACGGCCCGGTTTCCCGCCGACTGCTGCAACGCGACTATCGGGAGCGCCGCCCGGCCAGGGGTGGTCCGCGATCGCCCGGGGCGTTCGCGGACATGCCTTTCCTGAGCAAACTCCATACGCGCCAGTGTCCCCCTCGACACTCGTCACAGCGGCGATCCGGCCCTTTTGGGCGGGCAATGTCGCCCTTGCGGGCGAGCGGCTCGGAGCCACCATCATCAAGTCACCGGAGACGGCTCCGCCAAAGGTCAGAAATCGTTTTCCCATGCTCCATTCGGGGTATTGTTGGCACTCTCCGTTACATCGAGCCGCCCGACACAGACCTGTTCCATGAGGGCAAGGGTGATGGCGATGGCAGTGGACTTGGAATTGGGCTTGGTCTGGGACAACGACCAGGAGAACTTCGAGGTCAACCTCCGGATGAGCGGCCCCGAAAGCCTGGACCAGATGGAATTCCTCCGGCACGCGATCACCATCGACGCGGATGCATTGCGAGCGGCCCACGCCGATGAAGACGAGTACGGGGCCCGTCTCACCGGCATGATCTTCTCCCAGCCGAAGATCGAGAAGTACTACCGTGACGCGATCCGCGCCGCCGGCACGGAATCAGTGCACTTCCGAATCCACCTCAACGGCCCGGCACGCTTTCACCAAGTGCGCTGGGAATCCTTGCGCGCGCCCGGCAAGGACGGCCGGCCGATCGCCACCTCCGGCAACGTCCTGTTGTCCCGGTACCTCAGCGGCGAGAACTGGCCGCTCATCCCCAGCAAACCCTTCCGGGAACGGCGGGCGCTCATCGTGGTCGCCGCACCGGCCGACGTCGAACAGTACAAAGACCTCGCACCGGTTGATCGCGCGGCAGAGGTGGCACGCGCCACTTCTTCGCTCGCGGACTACCGCTCCGACGTGCTCGGTCACGCGACCCTCGACGAAATCATCCGGCGCATGGAGAAAACCCCCTACGAGGTCTTGTACCTCGTCGCGCACGGCTGGCTGACCGAAGACGTACCGCGCCTTCTGCTGGAGAACGCCGACGGCAATGGTGACGTCGTCGACGCCCGCAGGCTGGCCGAACGGGTGCACGCCATGGCGCACAAGCCGACGCTCGCCATGCTCGTCTCGTGCCAGTCCGCCGACCCCGGCGAAAATCCGGCCAGCGCCGATTCCGGCGCGCTCGCCGGGCTGGGTCCGCGGCTTTCCGAGGCCGGAATACCCGCGGTCGTCGCCATGCAGGGCAACATCGCGATGGCCACCGCGGAGAAGTTCGTCAAGCAGTTCTTCGACGTCTTCAAGAACGATGCCGCCGTGGACGTGGCGATGGCGAAGGCTCGCGCCGCCGTACGCACGCAACCGGACTGGTGGGCGCCCGTGCTGTTCTCGCGGCTGCGTTCGGGACGTGCGTACCACAAGCCGGAGTTCACCACGCTCGCCGGCGAAACCTGGGATGACCTCAAGCTCCTGTTGGAGCGCCACCGGGTCACCCCCGTGCTGGGCCCCGGCCTCGCCGACGGCATCCTCGGTACCAGGGCGGAGATCGCCCGGCGGTGGGCGTTGCGGTGGCAGATGCCCATCGCCTGGCACGGCCGGAGCAACCTCGCCCAGGTGGCGCAGTTCCTGCGGGTGACCAAGAAATCCGGCATGGTGCCGCACTACCTGACCGAATTCCTGATGACCGACCTGCTGGAGCGGGTGGAGACCGCAGGCCACGACAACCGCGACGACCCCTTTGTCAACCTGCCTTCGAGACTGCTCACCGGCAGCGACCCGGTCCCCATCATCCAGGAAGTCGGGAAGCGGATGCGAAGCCGCGATGCCGCCGACCCCTATCGGGTGGCCGCCGCTCTCAAGTCACGTATCTTCGTCACGACCGGCTGGACCGGACTGCTCCAGGACGCGCTGCAGGAGGCCGGCTTTCGACCGCGGACGATGTGCTACCCGTGGTATCCCGAGTCGAGGTCGAGGGACATCGAGGGCGTCCCGCTCGAGGCCTGGCCACCGCCGACCGTCGAAGAACCCTGGGTCTGCCACCTGTTCGGCAGGCTGGCCGAACCGGAGTCGCTCGTCCTGACCGAGGACGACTACTTCGCGTGGCTCTCCGCCTGGATCGGCAAACGCAACCAGTTGCCGGAAACGCTGTCCGAGCTCTCGACCGCCCTCAGCGTGCGCCCCTTGCTCTTCGTCGGCTACCAGCTTCGCGACTGGGACTTCCAGGTGCTCTTCCAAGGCATACAGAACTTCGGCGGCCAAGGCATGCTGAACAACCTCAACGTGGGTGTGCAGCTGATGCCCGAGGTCGACGTCATCGAGCCGGAGGCCGCGCAGCGCTACCTGGAGTCCGCTCTCAAGGATGTCCGGATCTTCTGGAGCGACACCAAGACCTTCATGAAGACGCTGCGCGAGAAGGCGGAGCTGGAAACATGAGCAGGGACAATCCGTACATCGGCCCGCGAGCATTCCGGGTCACCGAGAAGCTGCCGAACCGCGAACGTGAGGCCAAGGAACTGACCAACCTGGTCATGGCCGAACGCGTGGTGCTGCTGCACGCCACGTCCGGGGCGGGGAAGACCTCCCTCATCCAGACCTCGGTCACCCAGCGGCTGACGGACGAGGGTCTCAAGCCGACCCGCGCCCTCCGGGTGGAGTGCCCACGACCGCCCGGTGTGGACTTCCGGAACCGGTACGTCTACTCGCTGACGCTCGACCTGCTGGGGAGCGAGGGGCTCCGGCCGGAGGACCTGGCGAAGATGCGGCTGAGCGAAGCCTTGGCCAAGGCGAACGACATGCGCGGCTACCGCGTCCTGATCATCGATCAGCTGGAGGAGATCCTCACCCTGGATCCGGCCGACCTCGACACCAAGACGGACTTCTTCCGGCAACTGGGCGAAGCCATCGAGGCCTGTTCGATGTGGGCCTTGCTCGCCGTTCGCGACGACTACCTGGGCAGTCTCGACCACTACCTCCGCTTGCTCCCCGGCCGGCCGCGGGTGACGTACCGCCTCGACCTCCTCGGTCGTCAGGAAGCGCTGGCCGCCATCCGGAACCCGGCCTCGGAACGTGCTGTCGAGTTCACCGACGACGCCGCGAACATGCTGGTCGACAAGCTCGCGGGCGGTGGCTGCGTGGAACCGGTCCAGCTCCAGGTCGTCTGCCGCCGGGTGTGGCGGGACTGGGATCACTCCCAGCCGGTGATCGGCGTCCGCTCGGTCGAGAACGTGGACATCGACACCGCGCTCGGAAAGTACTACTCGAGATCCCTCGACGACCTCGTCGAGGAACTCGAAGTGGACGAGCGCGTCGTCAGGGATTGGTTCGAGCAGTCGTTGATCACCGACACCGGGTACCGCACGCAGACCCTGCGCGGGCCGGAGGTGGGCGAGCTCGAGCGCGAGGTGCTCCAGCAGCTGGAACGGATGTACCTCATCCGCAGTGATCTGCGGGCCGGCAGCCGGTGGTACGAACTCGCGCACGACCGGCTGGTCGGCGCGGTACTGGAGAACAACCGGGCCTGGCAGCTGCACCATCTGGCCAGCTGGCAGGTGGCCGCGTACGAATGGAACCGCAAGGATCGCGACCCCAGCTTCCTGTTGCCCAAGAACAAACTGGCCTACGTCCCGCTGACTTCGAAAGCCCTGCTCGAGCACGAGCTCGACTTCCTGCGGAAGTCCTACGAGGATGCCGGCGAGAAGTGGCGGGCGAAGTTCACCGCCACCGCGTTCCGGGTCGTGTTTCCGCTGGCTTTGGTCGAACTCGTCGTCATCGTCGTCCTGGTCGTCCTGAGATGAGCACCGAGACGGTCGAGTTCAACGGCATCGACGCCGATACCGGGCAGTACCTGTTCCCCGCTCAGTCGCCGGGGGACGTCGCGGCGGCAGCCAGGGCACAGGACCTGGCCAGCCCGTTCCTGCAGGCGATGCGATACCGGAAGATCCGCGAGGAGAAGACGTTCGGGGTCGCGTCCCTCGTCGACGATCCCGACGATCTCGCGCAGGCCGGCTGGGGCCTCGTGGTGGCGCACGACGCGAACCCCCGGGTGCGCGACGCGCTGCGGCCGCTGCTCGACCTGCGCCAGAGCCAAGCCGGGCCGTACTACCGGGAAATGACCGTGCACCCGGGCGAGGACGCGAGCAGGTTCTTGCTGCGCCACGGAATGGGCCCGGATCCGGCCGACCCGCGCAAGGTGCCGTACTACCTGCTGATCGTCGGGTCGCCGGCGGCGATCCCGTATTCCTTCCAGTACCGGCTCGACGTGGTGTACGCGGTCGGCCGGGTGGAATTCGAGTCGCTCGAGGAGTACTCCGCCTACGCCCGCTTCGTGACAGCGGCGGAGGACCGGCCGAAGGCTTCCGCGCGAGTGCACCTGTTCGGTACGAGCAATCCGGGTGACCGGCCGACCAAGCTGAGCGCCACCCGGCTGGTCGAGCCGCTGGCCCGTGAGCTGGTGGAGCTGGCGCCTGCCTGCCGGGTCACCCGCGACGTCGGCGAACGGGCGACGAAGAGGCGGTTGTCTGAGCTCATGGCCGATGGTCCCGAACTGCTGTTCACCGCCACGCACGGCTTGGGCCGCAGGACCGGCGACGCTCACGACGTCCAAGGCGCGCTGGTCTGCCAGGATTGGCCAGGGCCTCTCACGGCGGGGCCGGTTTCACCGGAGCAGTACTTCTCGGGCGCGGACGTCGTCGCGCCCCTCGCGCCACGCGTGGTGTTTTCCTTCGCCTGTTACAGCGCAGGAGGGCCGGGTAATCCCGGCATGGCCCGGCTTCCGCAGCAACTGCTCGGCCACGGCGTGCTCGCGTTCATCGGGCACATCGACCGCGCCTGGGGCTACTCGTTCCTGTGGACCGGCGCGGAGGCCCAGATCACGTCGATGGTGAGCACCGTCCTGGCCATCCAAAAAGGACGCCGGCTCGGGTACGCCATGGAAGCCATGGGGTCCCGGTGGGCCGTCATCGCCACCGAACTGACGCAGAAGCTCGGGGGACTCAGAGACCGCAGGATCGTCGATGACCGTCAGCTCGCGTGGCTGTGGACGGCGAGCAACGACGCTCGCGACTACGTGCTGATCGGCGACCCCGCCGTGCGTGCCCGGTGAACGGAGGCGGCAGATGTCCGAAGAAAAAGTGCCAGGCCATGACGACGTTTCCTACCACCTGCTGAACTTCGACGCGGCCGGGAAGGAACGCGGCGACGACAGCCGCCACGTACTCGCCGAGGCCGAGGCAGCTCAGCCCACCGACATCTTCGTGCTCAGCCACGGATGGAACGGTGACGTGCCGGCGGCGCGGGCCCAGTACGGCGCCTGGATCGCGACGATGGCGGACTGCGGCGCCGACCGGGAGCGGGCCCACCGCCTCCCTGGGGGCTTCCGGTCGATGCTGGTGGGTCTGCACTGGCCCAGCAGAGCATGGGGCGAAGAAGAACTGGGCACCACATCGTTCGATGCCGGCCCGTCGATCGGTACGGAGGACCTCGTCACCCGGCTGGCCGCACGACTCGGCAACGGCCCCGAGCCGATCGAAGCCGTTCGGACGATCGTCGGCTCGGCACTCGACGACATCGAGCCCGCGTACTTGCCGCCGGACGTCCAGGCGGCCTACGACGACCTCGACCGCCTTGATGAAGACACTTCGGCAGAAGGTGCGCGGGAGCCCTTCGATGCCGAGCGGACGTATCAGGCGTGCCGCATCGAAGACGATCCCGTCTCCTTCGGCGGCTTCTCCCTCGGCGGGATCCTCGCGCCGCTCAGGGTGCTGACGTTCTGGAAAATGAAGAAGCGCGCGCGCTTGTTCGGGGAGAGCGGTGCGGCCACGCTGGTGCGCGACCTGCAGGGATGTGCACGCGATGCGCGAGTTCATTTGATGGGACACAGCTTCGGGTGCATCGTCGCCGCTGCCGCGACGGCGGGCGCGACCAGACCGGTCGCCTCCCTGTCGCTGCTGCAGGGCGCGATGTCGCTGTGGTCGTTCAGCGCGGAAATACCCGGGCGACCGGGGCTCACCGGGCACTTTCGCCCGCTCGTGACGCATCACCTGGTCGACGGAGCGACCTTCGTGAACATGTCGGTGCACGACCGGGCCGTCGGGACGTTTTATCCGCTGGGCGCCTGGTCCGGCCATCAGGTGACCTTTGCCGCGGAAGGCTACCCCCAGTACGGCGGAACGGGCGTCCACGGCATCCGCGGCTCGGGCATCGCCGTGGTGGACCACTCCGACATCGCGGCGGTCGAGAGCCTTGCGCCGGGAAAGGTGCACAACGTGGACGCCCGTACGATCATCGCCGCGAACGAAGGAATCGCCGGAGCGCACAACGACATCTGCCATCCGGAAGTCGGCCGGCTCGTCTGGCAGGCGGTGATCTCGGGCCGCTGAACGCCACGCCGGCCGTTGTTTCGGCGCCCTTTCCACCAGTTTGCGGACCTTCGATCGGGTGATTGGCGCGTCGGCGAGTACCTGCCTCGCGACACTGGATGCATCATGTATGCGCTCAGCGTCGAGCATGGTCTCCTATGCACACACCGAGAGGCTTCCGCCGAGTGATCAAGATCTGCCAAGGCCGTGATGGAAACGGCGCGAAACGCATCGTCTTCAGCTTGCCCGCCGACGAGCCTCCCGGCCGCGTCAGCGTGGTCGGATCGTTCAACGACTGGACGCCCGGACAGCACGATCTCCAGCCGCGCACCACCGGACGCCGCTCCGCCACCGTCGAGGTCGCCGCCGGCGTCACCGTCCGGTTCCGCTATCTCGGGGAAGACGGGCACTGGTTCGACGACCCCGACGATCCCGGCGCGCTCGACCGGGTCAACGGCACACCGGGGTAGCTGCCGAGGTCCGCTCAGTCGTCGCCCCGGCTTTCGGCTTCCTCGGCGCGCTCGCGGTTGCGCTGCTGCCGCTCCCGCTCGCGGCGGCTGTAGGTCGCCCGGCGGACGCGTTCCTCGTCTTCGAGGCTCGAGCCCACCGCCCCGGCGACGATGCCCACGGACGTCGACAGCCACACCAGCTTGAGGTACGAAGCAGGCCCGGCCGGATGGCCGAGGACCTGCCCGAAGTAGGTGCCTTCGATCAGCACGATCGACGCCACCAGCGCCAGCACGAAGAGGATGGCGTACATGCAGGCGACGCCGATCGACAGCGTCAGCGCCGTCGAGGCGTTGTACAGCAGGGCCTTCTGCCGTTCGTCGTGCCCGGACGGGGAGTCCCAGAGGCGGTTGTGCACCATCAGCCAGCCCGACATGACCACGATCGCCAACACCGTGATCCCGGCCAGCCGCAGCGCGGGCAGGGCCTCGGCGAGCTTCCAGAACGAGGTGGTGATGATGCCGTACGCGGCGGTCGCCGCCGCGGCCGCGGTTGCGCCAGCAAGGTTGGGCACCAATCGCCACGGACGGTTGTCGCGGATCATCCCGGCGAGCAGCCGCAGCCGGCCGCGCACCCCCACCAGCGCCAAGTGCTCGTCGGCGGCGCCGCGGCCGCGGATGTGCCGCGTCGGCGCCACCACCTCCCGCAGCCGGTCGAGGATCCCCCGCGGCGGATCGGCCTCCTTCGCCGACCGGTGCGCCACCAGATGCCGGACCAGGTGGATGACCAGCCGGGACGCCCGGCCGTGCAGCCGCAGGGCACCCAGCGCCGGCAGCGACACCATCGCCACACCGTGGTCACCGTTGTAGTCCGACGCGATCGGGACCGTACCGGCTCGCCGCGGGAGGTCGGTGATCAGCACCAGCAGGTCCCAGCCGTGCTCGGCCCGGCGCTCCTGCGCCAGGTCCAGCATGGGAATGTCCCCGTCCTCGTTCAGGGGAAGGGACTGCGTCTCGTGCTCGACGCGCCAGGTCGTCTCCTCGCCGAGGTCACGGGCCAGGCGGGCGGGCAGGCCGTCCGCGATTCTCCCGGCGAGCTGCCCGGGCAACCCGTCATCGGTCAGCAGGCCCACCACCAGGGCCTCCGGCGCACGCTGGGCGGTCATGCTCGAGCCTTCCCTCGAAGTGAGGTCTTCGGGTTCCCGGCTTGACCACCGGCAAACGGCGAAGGCCCGGCGTCCGGCACTTGATCAGCACGTCCTGGTCAACCGGGTGCACGACGGAGACCGGGACCACTCACCGGCCCTGGCCGGCGTCCTTGAACTGCTCGTGGCCCAGCACGCCCAGCAGCTGCAGCTTCTCGGACGCGGCCGAGCGCGGCGGCGCGGTCAGCACCAGCAACGCCTGCGACTGGTCCTCGGTGAACAACGCCTGGCAATCCACCTCGATCTCCCCCAGTTGCGGGTGCACGAGCACCTTGTGGTCCTCGAACCGCTTCGCCACCTCGTGCCGTTCCCACAACCGCGAGAATTCCGCACTCTCCCGGCGCAACGCCCGCACCATTTCACCGGCCCGTGAATGCGGGCCCATCGACCCGTGCGCGGCCCGCAGGTTCGCCACCAGTGCGCGGCTCTGCCGGTCGCGATCGTGCTCCGGGTAGATCAGGCGTTGGGCGGGGTCGGTGAACCAGCGGTAGATCTCGCTGCGCGCGAACCCGGTGTAGTGGGAGCTTCCGCCGTAGAGGGCTTCGGCGAGGCGGTTCTGCACCAGCACCTCGCCGAGGTTGGACAAGATCAGCGCGGGCGTGTCCGACAACCGGTCCAGCACCCGCAGCAAAGCGGGCGCGACGTGCGCGGCGGTCGCCGCGGGAGACGGGGCGTTGCGGCCGGCCACCACGAACAGGTAGTTGCGCTCGTCGTCGCTCAGCCGCAGCGCGCGGGCGAGCGCGGCCAGCATCTGCTCGCTCGGCTGCGGACCGCGTTTCTGCTCCAAGCGCGTGTAGTAGTCCGTCGACATCGCGGCCAGCGACGCGACCTCCTCCCGCCGCAGCCCGGTCGTCCGGCGGCGGGCTCCCGGCAGGAGGCCGACGTCCTCAGGCTGCAGCTGCTCCCGGCGCCGCCGCAGGAAGGCCGCCAGTTCCGCTCGATCCATACCCCCAGTATCCCGCGCCGCCGGGCGCGAACCAGGGATCGCCGATCCCCCGATGTGCGCTCTCTGCCGCCACGCGGCCGGGACGCCGAGACTCGGGGCATGGACATCACCGGAAACACCATCTTCATCCCCGGCGCCACCAGCGGCATCGGCCTGGCCTTGGCGCTCGCCCTCCAGGAGCGGGGCAACACCGTGATCGTCGGCGGACGCCGCGTCGAACTGCTGGAGAAGATCGCGGCCGAGCACCCCGCCCTCGACACGGTCCGGATCGACACCGCCGACGCCGGGAGCGTTCAGGTGGCCGCGAAGGACGTCCTCGCCCGCCACCCCGGGCTGAACGTGCTCGTCACCATGGCCGGCGTCATGCGGGTCGAGGACTGGCACCAGCCCGAAACGTTCCTCGAGTCGGCCGAAAGCGTCGTGACGACCAACGTGCTCGGTCCGATCCGCCTGATCGCCGCCTTCGTCGAGCACCTGCGGACCCGGCCGGACGCCACCATCGTGACCGTCTCTTCAGGACTGGCCTTCACCCCGCTCAAGGTGACGCCGAGCTACAACGCGTCCAAGGCGGCGATCCACATGCTCAGCGAGTCGCTGCGGCTGCAGCTGGCCGACACCTCGGTGAGCGTCCTCGAACTGGAACCGCCGGCGGTGCAGACGGACCTGCTGCCGGGCCACGCCGAGAACGACCAGGCGATGCCGCTCGGTGAGTTCGTCGCCGAGGTGATGGGCATCCTCGAGACCCGGCCGGAGGCGACGGAAATCCAGGTCGAGCGGGTCAAATTCCTCCGCTACGGCGAGGCCCGCGGCGACTACGACCAGGTCGTCGCCGCACTCAACGGCACCGACCCGCATCCGGGCTGAGGGCAGGCGGCCCCGGGCTGCCGCGCGCGGGGCCGGCGGTCGAGAGGTATCGAATTCCCGGCTCGAACCGGCACTAGCGGCTCAGCGGGCGTTCCCGGTGCCACCGGTCAGGGCGCGTCCGATGATCGAGGCGTACAGGCGCACGGACCACCGCCGGGGCAGCAGGTACTTGCCCATGAGGTCGGCCGCGCGGTTGACCGCGCCGGGGATGACGTGGGCGCGTTTGCCGAGGTTGTCCAGCGCGGTCCGCGCCACCCGCGCCGGGTCCATTTTGGACCCGGCGAGCCTGCCGAAGTCGATGCCGGCCGCGTTGTCCAGGCCTTCGGTCTGCGTCTGCCCGGGAGAGACGACCAGCACGTCGACGCCGTCCTTCTTCAGTTCGTGGTTCAGCGCCTGCCCCAGTGACAGCACGTAGGCCTTCACCGCGGCGTAATTGGCTTCGAACGGCACGGGACTGGCGGCGATGCTGGACGACACCAGGACGATGGCACCGCGGCGACGCTGCGCGAAGCCGCGGCCGAAGCGGTGCGCCAGCTGCAGGGGCACCGCACCGTGGATGGTGAGAACGTCGAGCTCGTCGGCCAGCGAGTTGGCCACCAGCGGTCCGGCGAAGGAGAACCCGGCGTTGGCCACGACGAGGCCCACGTCGAGGTCGGCGACCTGCTGCCACAGGTCGTCGACCGCTCCCGGCGCGAGGAGATCCAGGGCGACGACTTTGCTGGTGGTGCCGTGCGCGCGCGACAGCTCCGCGGCCAGGGCCTCGAGGCGGTCCTTGCGGCGCGCCACCAGAACGACGTCGACGCCGGCGGCGGCCAGCCGGCGGGCGAACTGCTCGCCGATCCCGGAGGACGCCCCGGTGACGACGGCGTACTGGCCGTATGCGGCGCGAAGATCCTTCATTCCGATTCCCGTCCGAGTGGGGAACGACTTTCATGCGAGCGTTCCAGAAGTAGGAAGACCGACCCTACGACTTCTTGAACGGGCAGTCAAGAAGTCGTAGGGTGGGCTCATGGCGAGGACTGGACGGCCCCGCGGGTTCGACCCCGCGGGCGCGCTGGAACGAGCGCGCGGCATCTTCTGGGCCTCCGGATACGGCGGCACCTCGATCCAGGACCTGGTCGACGGCCTGGCCGTGGAACGCGGAAGCCTGTACGCGACCTTCGGCGACAAGCGGCAGCTCTACCTCGAGGCCGTCAAGTCGTACTGGGCCGACTACGAGCGGGCTCTCGAGCCGGTGCTCGCCACGATCCCGCTGCTGCCCGCCCTGCGGGAGCTCCTGGTGATGCCGGCCCGGCTCGGAGCCGCGGCAGCCGACCCCGAGGCCCCGCACGGCTGCATGATAGGCAACACGACCGCCGAACTCGTACCGCAGGACGACCAGGCGACCGCGATCGTCAGGGAGTCGTTCGCGCGCTTCGTGCGCATGGTGGCCGACGCCCTCCGCGCGGCCCAGCAGCGAGGTGAAGTGACGACGACCTCCGCCCCCGAAGCGCAGGCGCAGCTCCTGCTCGTGGTCGCCCAAGGGACCTCGCTGCTGGCGCGGGCGGGCACGGACCCGGCAGCGGCCACCGCCGCGATCGACGTGGCTCTCGAGGGGCTGCGTCAGGCCCCGTGACCACGAAACAGCGGCTCGGCGCGGCGGCGGCGAGCCCCGGGCCCGCGGTGCGCCGCGGGTAGCCTCGCGATCATGGTGTTCGACTCGGCCCGGTTCGATCTGCGTCCCTACGCCGGCTTCGAAACCGACCGGTTCGTCCACCGGACGTTCTGCAGCTGGGAGCACGCCGGCTGGCGGTCCTTGCTCGTGCAGCGGTTCGAGCACGTCCCGGTGGTCGAGGAGCTGGCGCTGCCTGCCGCGGCCGACCTGCACCTGGTGTTGCCGGTCTCCGGACGGGCCGAGCTGGAGACGCGCGACGGCGGCCGGGCGGTCCGCGACCGCTGGCTTCCCGGGCGGGTCCAGCTCGGCGTCCCGCACCAGGCCACCGTTCGCCGTTACCGCGGGGACGCGGACATGCGCAGCGTCCAGGTGCACCTCCCGCGCGACACCGTCGACTCGGTCGTGGCGCGGTTCGACGCCGGCGTCCCGGACTTCGAAGCCATGGCCGCGTCCGTCGCCACCGGCGACCCGCTGCTCGAGGAAGCGATCCGGGCGCTCGGGTCCGCGGGCGCGGCCGACGACCTGTACGCCGAGACCGCGGCCGCCTTCCTGGCCACGCACCTGCTGAGCCGGCACGGACGGCTCCGCACCGGCCGGCCCCCGGCGCGGGAGGACGCCCGGGTGCGCGCGGCCGTCGCGTTCCTGCGCGAGCGGCTGGCCGAGCCGGTCACGCTGGCCGACGTCGCCGGCGAGGTGTGCCTGTCGGTCTACCACCTCGTCCGGGTGTTCCGGGCGGCGACCGGACAGACCCCGCACCGGTTCCTCACCGGTTTGCGGGTGGAAGAGGCCAAGCGGCTGCTCCGCGGAACCGACCTCGCCCTCGACCGGATCGCGCCGCGGTGCGGCTTCACCAGTCCCGGCGCCCTGTCCGCCGCGTTCGTGCGCCACACCGGAATCCGCCCGTCGGTCTACCGCAATTCCTGACCGGGACACCGCAATCGCGCGCCTGGCCGGAGCGCGGCGCCGGTCCTAGCCTGCCTTCATGACCCAGCAGTCCTACGACGTCACGGCCGAATCCGCGGCGCCGCCCTCGGTCGTGTGGGCACTCCTGCTCGATCCGCGCAGCTGGCCGGCCTGGTCCCCGATCGACGCGCTGGAGACCGCGCGGTCGGCCGGCCTCTCCCCCGACGGCCGGGACGACGTGGGCGCGGTGCGCGCCTTCCGGACCGGGAAGGTGGTCACCAAGGAGCGGATCACCGCGCTGGAGCCGGAACGCCGATTCGCCTACGAAGGCGCCGAAAACCCGCAGCTGAGCGACTACCGGGCGACGGTCGAGCTGACCGGGCTGCCCGGCGGCGGAACGCGGATCCGGTGGCACGGCAGCTATTCGGCGCGCTGGGGACTGCGCTGGTTCCTCGGGCGATACCTCCGCCGCTTCATGCGGAGCATGGCGACCGGCTTGGCCGGGCACGCGGCCGGGAGAGGGTGACCGGCGCCCGAAGCGCGGGCGCCGGAGCACGGCCTCGACCTCAGATCTTGTAGAAGTCCGTGTAGTGGTTGGGCGAGAACCAGACCACGCCGGTGGTCAGGTCGACGATGATCCGGTAGGCGTCGCGGGACGCGCCGCACGTGCGCGGGTAGACGTCGAACTCGCGGAACGAGTGGCCGGCCGGCAGCTCGCCTTCGCGGTTCTGGTAGGTGCCGCCCGCGTAGTTGCACTTGCCGCCGGGCCAGTCGTACCAGCCACGCGTGCCGGGGTAGCCCTTGCTCTGCCAGGTCGTGTTGGCCGAGCGGGCATCCGAGCAGCGCGACTGCGTGCAGGAGCTGTACACGGTGGCGTCGGCGACCGTGGTGGTGACACCGAGCGTGGCGGCCACCGCGGTGACGGTCACGGCGAGCCGCTGCGCGGTCCGGGAAAGCAGGGAAGCGGGCACGGAACCTCCTCGTCTCGTACGGGCACCGGAATGCTGGCTGCCGCACGTCGCCGGAAGGCGACCGGGAACGTGCCGATCCGGTGAACATCCGGCGACGGGCGTGGGATCGGCTGATCGGGCACGGGCACCGCGCTGTCAGCCCGGCTACCGGAAATCCGGCGCACCAGGCGAAAGGGGGTCTCACAGTACCGGTGTCGCCAGGGTCTCCCGGACATTCAGGACGCCTGTCAACCTGGTTGAGCCGGCTGCCGGGCACAGCGCCGACAACAGACGCGACCGTGTCAGCCCATGTTTCCCGACAGAAGGAACAGAAACCCATGGCGGACAGCCAGTTCACCACGCACGCAGACCTTTTCGACCTGAGTGGGAAGTACGCCCTCGTCACCGGCGGCACCAGGGGAATCGGGATGATGATAGCGCGCGGCCTTCTGCAGGCGGGCGCCCGCGTCGTCATCAGCTCACGCAAGCCGGACGCGTGCGCGGAAGCACAGCAGCTGCTGTCCGAATTCGGCGACGTTCAAGCATTCCCCGCCGACCTGTCCAGGCACGACGAGTGCCGGCGCCTCGCCGATCTTGTCGAGGCCGGCTCGGAACGCCTGGACATCCTCGTCAACAACGCGGGAGCGATGTGGCGCGAGCCGCTGGAGACGTTCCCGGACGAGGCCTGGGACGCCGTGATCGACCTGAACCTCAAGTCGCCGTTCTGGCTGGTGCAGGCGCTGCTCCCGGCCCTTCGCCGGGCGGGCACCGCCGATGATCCCGCGCGGATCGTCAACATCGGCAGCATCGCCGCCATCCACGTCGCCGCGGCGCCGAACTACTCGTACGCCAGCAGCAAAGCGGGACTCCACCAGCTCACCCGGGTGCTGGCCAGAGAACTGGGCCCCCAGCACATCACGGTGAACGCGGTGGCCCCGGGACCGTTCCCGTCGCAGATGATGGCGTCCACGCTCGACGTCCTCGGCGACGCGATCGCGGCGAAGGCCCCGCTGCGCCGCCTCGGCCGCGACGACGACATGGCAGGCATCGCCGTGTTCCTCGCCGGCCGGGCCTCGGCTTACCTCACGGGCACCGTCATCCCGGTCGACGGCGGCATCGCCACGACCGCATCAGGTACCTAATACCGCAACGGTACCGGGGTGATGATGCCGGGGGGTACCAGCAGAACCTCCCTTCGCCCGCGGACAGGGCTTACGGTGACGGGGTGACCATGATCGACCTGCGCACCGAGATCAAGGAATTCCTGAGCTCGCGTCGCGCGCGGATCGCGCCCGAGCGGGCCGGACTGCCCGCCTACGGCGGCAACCGCCGGGTCAAAGGTCTGCGTCGCGAAGAGGTGGCTCTGCTGGCCGGAGTCTCGGTCGACTACTACGTGCGGATGGAGCGCGGCAGCCTCGCCGGCACCTCCGACGGGGTGCTCGACGCGGTGGCCGCTGCCTTGCAACTCGACGAGGCCGAGCGCGATCACCTGTTCCACCTTGCGCGGCAGTCCAGGACGCCCGGCGGTCCCCGCCGCCGGCGGCCCGCCGTGGCGGTGCGGCCGGCGCTCCAGCAGGTGCTCGACGCGATCACCGATGCGCCGGCCTGGATTTGCAACGGCCGTTATGACGTCCTGGCCATGAATCACCTCGCCCGCGCGCTGTATTCACCGGTGCTGGCCGACCCGCGACGACCGGCGAACACCGCGCGGTTCGTGTACCTGGATCCCGAAGCGGCGGAAACGTTCTTCGTCGACTACGACCGGATCGTCGGCGATGTGGCCGCGAAGCTACGCATGGAAGCCGGCCGCAATCCGCACGACGAGGAGCTGATCGCCCTGGTCGGTGAATTGTCGACCCGCAGTGAACTGTTCCGGCAGCGGTGGGCATCTCAGGACGTCCGGCTCCACCGGTCCGGACGCAAGCGCCTGCACCATCCGGTGGTGGGCCGGCTCGACCTGGACGTCGAGTCGATGGAGCTGCCCGCCGAGCCCGGCCTGCTCCTGAACATCTACACCGCACCCGCCGGCACGGCGACCGCGGACGGTCTGGCCCTTCTGGCGTCGTGGGCGGCCGGCCAGGAGAAGCCGGCGACCGGGATTCAAGCACTCAGCTGAGCTGCCGGCCGTTTCAGTCCGCCTGGGTCGGCGCTGAACGATCGGCGAGAGCGTCGGGCCTGGCTCATGCACCCGACCCCAGCCGAGCGCGGCTTCGAGGGCAACCGCACTGGACCTCCCCGGCACCACCTCAGCCGCCGCGGGGGACGACCAGCTCCATGTGCATCGAGTCGGTGGACTCGCCGGTCCAGGCGACGCCGAGGTCGAACCCGTGCTGCGCCAGGGCGACCAGGAAGTCCGCGTTGAAGTGCTCGCGTCCCGTCACCGGGTCCCGGGGGTTGAAGTAGCCCTTCTCCACCAGCTGCGCCATCGACGGCGTGTCCGGGACCGTCGCGGTCGTGGGCCGCTCGCCCTTCTTGCGCTTCGCGCTGCCGAACAGGAACGCCGGATCGCTCAGCTTGGCCCGCAACGACGTCAGCTTCGCGAGCGTTTCCTTCGCGCCCACAAGGGGTTTCAGCCCGTCGAGGAGGGTCTGGGCCTGCTCGGTGACGCGCGTGACGCGGTCGCCGAACGTGCCGTCCGGCTCGGTCTTCACCAGCTTCTCCCAGGCGGCGAGCCGGCCCCACAGCTTGGACTTCGCTTCCGGTTCCTTGCCTTTCGCCTGGACAACGGCCCGGCCCGCCTCCCGCGCGGCGGCTTCGATCTGCGCGATCCGCACGCTGAGCTGGGCCTTCGCGGGCAGCGCGGCCGGATCGAGAGCGGCCGCGGTCGCCAACGCGGTCAGGCGCTGCTCCTCGGTCGTGATCGCGGTCGTCCACGGCACGATCAGGGCCGGGACCTGGTTCAGGACCGCGGTTTTCTCCGGCGGCGTCGACGCCTCGAAGTACTGGGTCCGCAGCTCGAGGAACTGGTCGCGCGAAGCACCGAGGCTCGCCTGGAACGCCTGCGACGACGCCGCCAGCCGCTGCGACTCGGCGCGGATCCGGTCCATCAGCGCCGCCGCCTGCGCCGGGGGCGCCTCCCCCGCCGCGGTCGCGTCGCCGGTCGCGGTGATGACGGCCCGCCGGGCCGAGTACTCGCCGAGCTGGGCGTTGCTGGGACCGCCGCCGGTGAGCCGGAGCAGCTCGGCTGTCTCGCCGCGGCCGATGCGGGGCATGTTGTTGGCGTCGTAGTCGATCGCGTAGCCGAGCGTGTGCATCGACGCGGGCGTGTAGTGGGTGTCCGGGGTGAACGCCTTGCGGAAGGAGAACGCCACGGTGGACGACGGCCCGGGACCGCCGAGCGACGCGATCGCCGCCTCCAGCCGGGCCTTGGCGTCCCGGTGCAGGAACGGGTGGCCGGGCGCGGTGGACTGTTCGATGCCGCGGAAATGGTCCAGTGTCGCCTCGTGGCTGCCGAACCATTCGCGGCCCGCGCGCAGGAAATCCTGCTTCGCCGCCTCGGTCGCCAGCGGCACACCGCCGTTGCCGGACAGCACGTGCGCGGGCAGCCCGTCGACCGCGGCGAGCGCGGCCTGGTCGTCGAGGTCGCGCTGCACGGTGACCAGCCTGGTGGTCGCGGCGTTCCCGGCGAGGCGCTGCAGCCGCAGCAGCCCCGGTTCCGCCGCCGCGGAGTCCCGGCGGGGCTGGGCATCGTGCGGCCGGACGGCCGGCTTCCTGCGCACATGCTCCACGAATGGAGGATACGACCCGCCGGACCAGGCGACCACGACCGTGCGGGCAGACCGAGCGGCCCGAAAGGGCCAGGTCGCGAAGACCGTCACCGCGTAGTCCGGCGCGCGGCGGGCCGGCCACGCGCAGCCTCGCCGTCCGACGGTCGCGGGAGCACTGCTACGCCACCGGCTCGGCGGCAACGGGGACATCGGCACCGGACGCGAGGACCGAGCGTCGCCTACCGCAGGACGGCTGCCAAGTATTCACGAATCCGGGCTTTCTTCGGAAAAGCGACCTCCAGACCGATCGGCTGCGTATCGTCCGCCACCGCGTTCACGAATATGAACAACGGATTACTCTCACTGTGTGCCGAACGACCTAGGACTTTAGATCAACCAGCGGATTGCGAAGCATCTTAACCTACTCTACCAACAACCCGTTGGTAGATCACCCACATGGCAGATGACAACAGTCAGAGCCAGCAAATACGCTTACTTGTCGTCGCATCTCAATGGCGCATATCGCATTTAATACGAGGGGTGTAATGCGTAAGCACAACAAGAGGATGACTTCAATTCTCCTTGCGACCTTCTGCTCTTTGATTTCCTGGACTTCGTCAGCTTCGGCCGCGACAGTTGCGGACTCAAATCTCGTTGATATCCCCGCCAACGAATTGCAGGCATTAGTAAGCGCGGCTTACGGAAACTCGACCTTGTACTCAGGTCTGCGCTTCGACGAAGCGAGACACACTTACATCCTCGGGGCAGTCGACGTCAACGCCGCCGCCAAGAGCCTGAATCAACTTTTTCACGGGAACACTGCAAATGAGACCAGTTCGGTCGCGGGCTCCTCAGTTCGAGTTGAAGTCACGAAGCAAAGCAGGAGCCGAAATATCCTCAAATCTGTCATGTCGCAAGTGGCAGCCGACGTCAAGAACAAGAATGTCGCCGACGGTCGAGTAACAGCTTGGCATATCGACGAAGACGCCAATCAGGTCGTAATCGAGATCGCCAATCCATCCGACAAAGACGTTCTGGCATTACGCGATCGATACGGATCGGGACTTGTCAGGGTCATTTCCGGCAGGCGGCCGACCACGGCAGCGAAAGTGACGACCACGGAGAAGCCGATAAAACTTCAGAAAGCAAGCAAAGGCTCGATCGCAGTGCCCAGTCAAGCAAAATCTCCGAGCCGGCTTCTCGATTTCCCGGCGTACAACTCCGCAGTTCGCATTTTCACGGTTGGCCCCAGCCCCACCGGTAGCGGTAGCACTATTTTTGAGTGCACCACTGCGATGAACCGGGCGTCGCTGACTCAGGTAGTCACTGCAGGACATTGCGGACCGACAGGCACCACATTTTATCAAGGGTACTTCGACAAAGCTTCCAGTACCGCCTACTACAGCGACATCCTCGGCACTGTCACCTTGAGCATCGACGGCAACGGCGATCCTGATTTTGCGAATATTCAGCCATATGTTCCGCTCTCTGACCAACAGTACACCTCCGATGTGGTCAACCTCGAAGAATACGTTGCCACAACCCAGACCAACGATTCGATCAAATTTGTGGTCGGCCAGAGCGTCTGCACAAACGGGTCATTCAGCGGGTATACGTGTCGCGGCGCGACGGTCAATGCAGTAGATATCTGCATAGACACCGACGTAGCAGACCTGGTCTGCGGCATTGACCGCGCAACATCTGGCGATGGCGGCTCGATCGTGCAGTCCGGCGACAGTGGCGGCCCTATTCTGACTGGATCCCTTTCCGCTGGAGCTCAGGTTGGAGGCGTAATAGTGGCCGAGGACCGCTACGGCCTCGACGTCTTCACAACTGAAGCCAGTCGCACCTGAGCAGTCAGATAGCCGGAGCTGTGATATAGTGGAGGCGAGTCGCGACAATGACTCACCTCCACTATATCGACTCAGACAAGGCTGAGAAGTGAATAGCTCAAGACGATATGGCCTGCTGGCAGGGAGTGTGCTCGTTATCATAGTTGCGATCGGGGTCGTTTTCTATTTAATCGATAAATCTCAGCCGCCGCATGCCACCCTGGTTCCCCCGGCAACTGGGGCGATTAAGTCGCTTGTCCAAGTGACGCCTACCGCGACTAAATAATCAGACGTCCAAAAAGAGCGAAGGATCTTGCGCTCGTTCCATTCCCGCGCGACGTGAGCGGACTCAGTCCCGCGAATGCGCGGGACCGCCGCCAAGATGTGTTTCGCTTCACGTTTACTCACGGTGACTCGGTCTTTACGCCAACCGAAATGGGAGATCAGGCCACCGTGTAGCTTTCCCGCTTGCGCCGCCCGACGCTTTCCGTCCGTAACACGACGGGACGTGTTGCGGGACTCGGCGTTGCGTTGATCGACTCCCAATCCGGGCGGACCACGCGGTAGGCGTAAGAAAAATTCCGGGATCAGGCGTCAGCGGAATGGGTATTCGGACCTACCCCGCTGGTGGTAACCCGGCCGCCGCACCGGAGGCCGAGCCGCCGGTTCGACTACCGTGACGAGGTGCGCGCAAAGTCTTCCGTGCCCCGGCTGGACGTCGTCGTCACAGCGGCGCTCGTGGCACTGACCGTCGCCAACGTGGCGGCCCGCCCGGACGCCGGCCGGCTGATCCACGTCGCCGGAATCCTGACCGTCGCACCCCTCGCCCCGCGGCAGGTCACTCCGGTCGCCGTCATGACGGTGACCGCCTGCGCGGTGACCGTGTACTCCGCGCTGGAGTCGGCGGAACTGCCCAACGCGGGCTTGGGCCTGTTGATCGCGATGTTCACGGTGGGCACCATGTGCTCCACCCCGGTGGCCGCGCTGATGTGGTTGCTTTCGGTGCTCTGCTTCCTCCCGACGTTCCTGAACCCGTCCAGCGACTTCAAGCTGGCCAAGCTGCTCGAAAGCGCGCTGATCCTGTTCTGCTCCTGGGCACTCGGCGAAAGCACCAAGCGCTGGGCGCAGCGGGTGCAGCTCCAGGCCGAGCAGGCCCGCCGAGCGGTCGCCGACGAACGCGTCCGGATCGCCCGGGAACTCCACGCCGTCGTCGCGCACCACATGTCCGTCATCTCCCTTCAAGCCGGATTGGCTCGCTACGTGTTCGACAGCGACCCGCAGACCGCACGCACGGCAGTCGCCACCATCGACGGAACCAGCCGCGAAGCGCTGCAGGAGATGCGCCGGCTCCTGGACGTCCTCCGGCTCGACGACGACGGTGAAGTCGACCTGTCGCCACAGCCGGGTATCGAGGCGGTACCGGGCCTGGTCGAGCGGGTCCGGGCCGCGGGCTTGGCCGTCGAACTGGTGGTGACCGGCCGGCCGAGGCCCGTGTCGCCCGGAGTCGCGATCTCCGCCTACCGGATCGCCCAGGAGTCACTGACCAATGTCCTGAAGCACGCGGGCGCCGCGTCGGCGCGAGTGGGGATCGCCTACCACGGTCGGTGCGTCGAAGTCAGGATCACCGACGACGGAGCCGGCGCCCGCACCGGAGGCGGACCGTCTTCGTACGGCATGCGCGAGCGCACGGACCTCTACGGCGGAACGTTCGAGGCCGGTCCGCGCCCCGACGACCAGCCGCTGGTGCGGGCCGGCCTGGCGGGGCTGCTCGAGGCCGCCCCGGGGATCGACGTGGTGGCCGAGGCCGCCAACGGCGTCGACGCGGTCGCCTCGGCCACGGCCACCCGGCCGGACGTGGTGCTCATGGACGTGCGCATGCCGGAACTCGACGGGATCTCCGCGACGCGGCGGATCCTGAGCCGAGACCCGGGGTGGCAGCCCCGCATCATCATCCTGACCACCTTCGACATTTCGGAGTACGTGTACACCTCCCTCCGCGAGGGGGCATCGGGGTTCCTGCTCAAGGACACCCCGGCCGACCGGGTCATCGCCGCGATCCACGCCGTCGCGGCCGGCGACGTGCTGCTTTCGCCGCGGATCACCCGGCGGCTGATCGAAAGCTTCGCGCGCCACCACGTGGTGGCCGCGTACGAATCCGGCCTGATCGTGCCGTCTTCCGCGGATTGACCACCGCAGTCATGCCTCGAAGTGTGCGGTCACCGAAGCGCCACTGATGACGTCGAGGCAGGCGTCGACGCGGCGGCGCAAGGACTCGGCGGTGGCCGGCGCTGCCGAGCCTTCGGCCGGCAGCCGGAGGATCTCGATGATGCCGCCCAGGACGAAGTCCGCGAGGGTCGCCGGATCCGGGAGGTGCTCGACGAGCCGGAGGCACGCCGGGTGCAGGAGGTCGCGGTAGGCGTTCGCGGTCTGCTGCGACGCCGCGCTGGGGTACAGGTTGCGGTAGAGCTCCGCGTGCCGGGCCGAGAACTCGCACAGGCGGTGGATCACCGCTCGCGGGTCTTCCCCGTCGCCGGGGGCGAGTTCGCGGAACGAGGCCGCCACGGCCTGGGCGACGGCGTCGTCGCGGTCGCGGAAGTGCTGGTAGAAGACCTGCCTGCTCACGCCGGCGAGCTGGGTGATGTCGCTGACCGAGATCCGCTCGACCCGGCGCCCCTCGATCAGCTCGAACGCGGCCCGCCGGAGCCGGTCGCGCACGCGCGCGGCTCGGGGATCGGCGCTGCCGGTGCGGGCGGGCGCTCGCGGAACTCCGTTCGTTGACACTTGTCAACGATAGCAGTAGCGTCGATTTCAGCGACACATGTCAACGAAGCGAGGTGGCCGCCATGGCGCGTCCGGTCCGGATCGCGAACTTCTCCGGCGCGATGGGTGACAGGTTCTCCGCGTTCGAAGAGGCCGTCCAGGGCGATCCGGTGGACGTCGTGATCGGCGACTCGATGGCCGAGATCACCATGTCGATGGTCGTCGCCGGCTTCCACGAAAACCGCGAAGCCCGGCGCGGGTTCTTCTCGGAGTTCTTCCTCCGCCAGCTGCGCCCCCAGCTGCCCGCCGTCGCCGCAAAGGGGATCAAGGTCGTCACCAACGCCGGGATCTACCACCCCGCCGGTCTCGCCGAAGCGATCCGCGCCGAAGTGGCGGCACTGGGCCTGTCGCTGAAGGTCGCGTACGTCACCGGCGACGACCTCACCGACACCGCGAAGGACCTGATCGCCGACGGGCAGCTGAACCACCTCGAAACCGGCGCCCCGCTGGAGATCGACGATCTGCTGGCCGTCAACGCCTACCTCGGCGGCTGGGGCATCAAGACCGCGCTCGACGAAGGCGCCGACATCGTCATCACCGGCCGCGTCGCCGACGCCTCCCTCGTCACCGGCCCCGCCGCGTGGTGGCACGGGTGGCAGCGCGGGGACCTGGACCGCATCGCCGGCGCGACCGCCGCCGCGCACATCATCGAATGCGGACCGCAGGCCACCGGCGGCAACTTCGCCGGCTTCACCGGCCTCGCCGACAACACCCTGCCCGGCTTCCCCATCGCCGAAGTCGCCGACGACGGCAGCTTCGTCATCACCAAACGAGCCGGCGACGGCGGCGCGGTCACCGTCGACACCGTCACCGCGCAGCTGATGTACGAGATCCAGGGCCCGCGCTACCTCAACCCGGACGTCACCTGGCACACCGACTCCATCACCCTCGCCCAGGACGGCCCGGACCGCGTGCGCGTCACCGGTGCCCGCGGCAGCGCCGCCTCCGAGACCACCAAGGTCGGGGTCAACTTCCAGCGCGGCTACCGCGGCGCGACCTGGCTCTTTCCCACCGGCCTGGACGTCGACGCCAAGATCGACGTCCTCAAAGCCCAGGCCGAACGCGCCCGCCAGGACCACCCCGTGGACGAGCTGCACTTCTTCGTCTGCGGGCAGCCGGTCCCCGATCCGAAGGACCAGTGGCAGGCCACCGTCGCCGTCCAGGTGACCGCCGCGGCGCCGGACCGGGCGACGGTGTCGGGGTTCCTGAACCAGTTCTGCTCCTACGGCCTGGGCAGCATCCCGGGCTTCTACATCGACATGACCCAGATGTACTCGATGGGCGGCCAGCCGCGGATCGACTACTGGCCCGGGCTCGTCCGCCAGGCCGACCTGCACCACCGGGTCCACCTGTCCGACGGCCGGGTCCTCGACATCGCTCCCCCGCCGGACACCGTCGTCTTCACCGGCCAGCCCGCAACCCCGGCGAGTCCCGCGGCGGCGTTCGGTCCCACCTCGACTGTCCCGTTCGGACAGATCGTTTACGCGCGCACCGGCGACAAGGGCGCCAACGCCAACCTCGGCGTGTGGGCTCCGGACGAAGCCGCGTGGCCCTGGCTCGCCGGGTTCCTCACCGCCGACCGGCTCCGCGAGCTGCTCGGCTGCCCGGAGGCCGTCGAGATCGAACGCTACGAACAGCCGAACCTGCACGGCATCTCGTTCGTGCTGCGCGGCTACTTCCCGCCCAGCGGCTCGGCGAACCTGGCGCTCGACCAGATCGGCAAGTCCCTGGGCGAGTTCCTCCGCGCCCGCCACGTCGACGTCCCGACCGCCCTGCTGCACTGACCGGAGAGTCCACAGTGGAAACCACCGACCCGCGGGCCCTGCGCGACGCGATGCTCGAGGCCGTCCGGAACCGCGCCACCGGCGACGCGTTCGATCCGCACGCCGAACTCCGCGCGCTCCTCGCCCCGCTCGGCTTCACCCCCGAAGACAGCGGCGGCACCATCACCTTCCACAAGCGCGACCCGCTGATGCCCAGCAGCATCCGCATCGGCGGGGCCGCCGCCGTCGCGCTGGCCCAGCAGTCGGTGATCGCCGCGAAGCTGTGGCGGATGCGCACCGGCCTCGGCCAGGACATCACCGTCGACCTCGGCCAGGCCATCCGCCGCCTCGCCCCGGCGTCGGAGATGAAGTGGGAGACCCTCAACGGCTACCCCGCCGACATGCCCGACCGCAGCGTCTTCGCCTACTTCGGGTTCTACCCCACGCGCGACGGCCGCCACGTCATCCCGCCCAACATCTACCCCGGCCTCAAGTCGAAGATGCTCGCCGTCCTCGACTGCGCCGACCACCCCGAAGCCCTCGGCCGCGCCATCGCCAGGTACACCGCCGACGAGCTCGAAGCACTCGGCGAAGAGCACGGGATCGTCTTCGCCAAGGTCCGCAGCGTCGAGGAGTTCGTCGCCGAGCCGGTGTTCGAGCACCTCGCCTCCCGGCCCCTGATCGAAATCGAAAAGGTCGCCGACACCCCGCCCGAACCGCTGCCGGAGTGGGGCACCCACCCCCTGTCCGGGATCCGCGCGCTCGGCATGGGTCACGTCATCGCCGGGGCCGGCATCGGCCGCTCCCTGGCCTCGCTCGGCGCGGACGTCCTCAACGTCTGGCGCGTCGCGGAGTTCGAACAGGACCCCCTCATCGCCACCGCCAACGTGGGCATGCGCTCCACCCGCCTCAACGTCCGCGGGCCCGACGGCCGGGAAACCCTGCGTGCCCTGCTGCGCGACGCGGACATCTTCTTCGCCAACCGGCGACCCGGCCTGCTGACCGAACTCGGCGTCGACGCCGAACAGGCGTTCGCCGTGCGGCCCGGCCTCATCCACGTCACCGCCAGCTGCCACGGCGAAACCGGCCCGTGGGCCCGCCGCGTCGGCTTCGACCAGGTCGCCGGCACGGTCACCGGCATGGTCGCCGCCGAAGGCACCCTCGAGGCCCCGAAGCTGCCCCCGACGTCGATCATCAACGACTACCTCGTCGCCTGGCTCGGCGCGACCGGCGCCATGGCCGCGCTCGCCCGCCGCGCCACCGAAGGCGGCAGCTACCGGATCCACGTCTCGCTCACCCGCGCGGCGATGTGGGCGGTCACCCTCGGCTTCTTCGACTGGGACCACGTCCACCGGACCGTCGGCAGCGGCGGAGAACACGAACTGCTCGACCCCCAGCTGTTCACCTCGCTCACCCCGCTGGGCATCTACCAGGGCGTCACCGAGAACATCACGCTGTCCCGCACGCCGCACCACTACCTGAACGTGCTCTCCCCCCGCGGCGCCGACCAGCCCGTCTGGCTTCCGCGGCCGCAGATGCCGGACGTCGCCGCGCTGGCCAAAATCCTGGGCCGCGGCTGACCACCCCGGGACAGATTCCGGCCGAAACCGGCGGAGCTAGCGCTTAACCGGTCCGGGAGCGGACTTGCTTGCCGCTGTGGCCAGGGCGACGGCGTCGGCCAACGCGGTCGGTGTCGTCCGGTCGGCGGTGAACGCGTTGACGGTCACCGCGACGGCGAGCCTGCGCTGCGGGCAGTAGAGGACGGCCGAACCCCAGAAACCGTTGTGCCACCAGCAGGTCATGCCTTCGATGCGCCGCGGGAAGATGCCCATGCCCGCCCCGTCGCCGTCGGCGGCCGGGACCAGGGTGAGCATGGTGCGCAGCGCGGCGCGGCTGAGCACCCGGCCGTCCAGCAACGCCCGGTAGAACCGGGTGAGGTCGGCGACGCTGGAGACCAGCCCGCCGCCGCCGTAGAGGTCGAAGGACGGGTCCGCGGTGTAGGCGTCCAGGTCGAGGTCGGCTGCGGGGTCGACGTAGTACTGGTGGGCCCGGGCACCGGCGGTGGGCGGGGCCGGCTCGAGGGTCTCGAACCAGGTGGCGGTCAGGCCCAGGCGGTCGTAGCGCAGCAGCCGGCGGTAGGCGGCCGCTTGCGCAGTGCCGGTGACCGATTCCACGATCCGGGCCAGCAGCACGTAGCCGGTGTCGGAGTAGTGGAACAGCGCGCCCGGTGCGCCGTAGGGGTGGCCGTGGTCCATTGCCCAGCCGATTTGCTCGGTGGGGAGCCAATGCCGGTGCAGGTCCGTCAACGCTGTTTCGCGATAGCTGTCGTCGGTGGCGTAGTCGTACAGACCGCTGGTGTGGTCGAGCAGCATGCGCACGGTGATCAGGTCCGGGTCGTAGCCGCCGCGGCGCAGCAGTTCGAGGTAGGGCGGCGACAGATACCGGGCGACGGCGGCATCGAGGTTCACCCGGCGCTGGTCGACGAGCGTGAGCACGGCCGCCGCGGTGAACGTCTTGGTGACCGAGGCGATGCGGAAGGTGTTGCCGGCGACGAGTGGGGTGCCGGTGGCTCGATCGGCTTTCCCGACCGCCCGTTCCCAGCGCAGGCCGGGTGCGTCCACTCGCGCCGCGATGCCCGGCACCGCCGGGGATCGGGCGAACTGCTCGGCGAGAACGCTGTCCAGCGCGGGCATCCCTGTGCCCGGGCCGGACGCCGCCGAACCAGGGGCGGTGCCCAGCACATCTACCACGCCTGTGCTCAGCACGGCGAGAACGAGCAGGCGCGCTGCTCCACGGTTGATCCTCATTTGCGCTCCTCGGGATCGGCTTCGGTGGTCTCACCTTGTCGGATCCGTTGGGAGACAGTCATTGCCCCGTGGCGGTATCTGCGCGCTCCCCCACAGGCGGAGGGAGTTCGGCGGACACGCCCGGCAGGAGTACGCCTGCGGAGGGACGGGGGTTCCTCGACGAGAGCGGCGGTACTCAGCCCTGGCGTGGCGCGCCCATCGCGCGGTAGGCGTGAATGACCAGGTGGACCCGGTCGCGGGCGTTCAGCTTCGTCAGCAGGTTGCCGACGTGGGTTTTGGCGGTGCCAGGCGCGATGTGCAGCCGCCGGGCGATCTCCGCGTTGGTCAGGCCTTCGGCGACGAGCGCGAGCACTTGGCGCTCGCGGTCCGTGATCGACGCCAGCGGATCGGGGCCGGCCGCCCCGGTTTCGGCAAAACCGGGGCCCGGAGCGCCGGCGGTGCCCGGCCGGGCCGGCTCGGGGCGGGCGGCGAATTCGGCGATGAGCCGGCGCGTGATGCTCGGGGCGAGCAGCGCGTCGCCGGAGGCGATGACCCGGATGGCGGCGAGGAGGTCCGCCGGCGGGGTGTCCTTCAGCAGGAAGCCGCCGGCTCCGCCCCGCAGCGCTTGGTACACGTAGTCGTCGAGGTCGAAGGTGGTCAGGATGAGCACCCGCACGTCGGTCGACGCGGTGATGAGCCGGGTGGCCTCGAGGCCGTCCATGTCGGGCATCCGGATGTCCATCAAGACGACGTCCGGCCGTTCCCGCCGGGCCAGGTCGACCGCCTGCAGGCCGGTGCTCGCTTCGGCGATGACGGTCAGGTCGGCGGCGGTGCCGACGATGCCGCGCAGGCCGGCGCGCATGAGGTGCTGGTCGTCGGCCACGAGGACGCGGACGGTCACACCGCCGCCTTCGCCACCGGCAGCGACGCGGCGACCCGGAATCCCCGGCCCGGCAGCGGCGCGGCCTCCAGGGTGCCGCCGTAGAGGTGCACCCGCTCGCGCATGCCGACCAGGCCGTGGCCGGGCCCACCCGCGGCCGGGCCGCCGCGACCGTCGTCGGTGATCTCGAGGGACAGCTCGTGCTCCCCGTAACCGATGGCGACCCGGCAACCGGTGGTCCCGGCGTGCTTGACCACGTTGGTGAGCGCCTCCTGCACGATCCGGAAGGCCGACAGGTCGATCCCGGGCGGCAACGGCCGAGCCGCGCCGGTGATCTTCACCTGGACCCGGACCCCGGCCTTCGCGGTCTGCGCCACCAGGTGGTCGAGCTCGCCGAGACCGGGCGCCGGAGCAAGGGCCGCCGGGCCGTCGTCGCGCAGCATGCCGAGGAGCCGGCGCATTTCCGTGAGCGCCTCCCGGCCGGTGGTGGCGATGGCGCCGAGCGCGGCCCGGGCCTGCGCGGGCTGGTCGTCGAGCACGAGATCACCGAAACCGGCCTGCACCGTGATCACGCTCATGCTGTGCGCAACCACGTCGTGCACCTCCCTGGCGATGCGCATCCGCTCCTCGATGACGCCTCGGCGCGCCCGTTCCCGGTCGGCCTCGGCCTGCCGGGCTTGCTGCCGCCGCAGTTCCCGCTCGTAGCCCCGGTGCCGCCCGACGGCGTGGCCGATGGTCCAAACGAGGCCGGAGATCAGGCCGAGCAGCACACCGCGGTCGAAGACCCCGACCACCACCGCCGGGGCGACGAGCGCGGCGCCGAGGGCGGCCAGCGCGATCCGCGGCCGGTACGTGGCCGCCACGAGATAAAGGGCGCTCCAGGCCGGCAGCAGACCTTGATAGGGCAAGCCGAACACCACCGGCACGACCAGCGCCACCCCGAGCGCGACCACCGGCTGCCGGCGGCGCAGCGCGATCGTGAGGCCGAGCACCGCCACCGCGGCCAGCGCGAGCGGCACCGGCGTTGCGTGCGGGTGCCGCAACAGCACCCCACCGGCGATCGCGGCATATCCGATCGCGACGAGGCAGTCGAACAGCAGCCAATGGCCGGGCCGCAGCCGTCTGACCAGCGGTGGACGCGGCTCGGTTGACATGGCCCCAGCGTACGGCGCGGCACCGCGGTCCGGCCTCTGCCGCGAGGCGTAGGCCGACCGGCGTAGGACGTGCATCAGCGGGAGGTCACCGGGTCGTGACGGCCAGCCGGTCGGCGACCGCCTGCACCCCCGCGTCGGCAAGGGAGCGCAGCTCGGCCATCGGGGCGCCGGTGCGGCTGAGGACCACAATCGCGTGCTGGACGCCGACCACGAGCAACGCCAGGCTGTCCAGTTCGGCCGGTTCGTGGCCGGCGGCCGCCGCGTCCAGTGCTCGGCGGACCCGCCGGCGCTGCGCGGTCACCGCGCGGTCGACCGCTTTCCGTGACTCCGGCGAAAGGGTCGGCAGCTGCGCGGCCGACTGCACGACGAGGCACCCGACCGGCACGTCGGGGTCGCCGATGCGGTCGAGCACGACGTCGAAGAAGGCACCGACGGCGGCGACCGGGTCACCGGCGTGGGCGTCGACGGCCTCCTCGTAGCGGTGCTCGTAGCGCGCGGCATACCGTTCGAGCGACCGGCGGAACAGCTCGTCCTTGGCCCCGAAAGCGCCGTACAGGGAGCCGCGTCCCAGGCCGGTGGCCCGGCCGAGGGTGTCGAGCGAGGTCTCGGCGTAGCCGAGCTCCCAGAACACGCGCATCGCCCGGTCCAGCGCTTCGTCGACGTCGAACTGCTTACGCCCGGACACGCTCGCTCCTCCCGCCATCGGCCCAGGGCGCGAGGAACTCACTCAGGGCAGCGAGCATCGCCTGGGGTGCTTCTTCGGCAGGATAGTGGCCGCAGCCGGGCAGGACGACGCCGCGAACGTCCGCGGCGGCCGGGATCATCGTCCGCTCGACCAGCGGACCGGTCGAGCGTTCGCCGGCGATGGTGAGGATCGGCAGATCGAGGCGGTTCTTCACGCGTTCGGCGTTCTGCGCCACGGTGTCGCCGATCGCGCGGTAGCAGCCGAAGCTGGCGTGCAGCGCCCGGGGATCACGGCGGATCGAGTCGACGTAGTGCTCGATGGCGGGTTCGGCCAGCGGCCGGGCGGCCTTGTGGGTGAACTGCCACCGCAGGAAGACGTCCTCGCGGCCGGCGACGAGCTGTTCGTTGAGGTCGTCGAGCTGGTTGAACGCGAAGTGCCAGAGGCGCTCGACGACGTCGCGTGGCGCGAAAAGCGGCGGCGAGGGGCTGAGGCCGGGAATCAGGGCTTCGGCGAGCGCCAGCCGCGCCACCCGGCCGGGGTGGTCGGCGGCCATGGCGTACCCGATCCACATCCCCACGTCGTGCCCGGCCACGGCGAACCGTTCGTGGCCCAGCGCGGCCATCAGCCCGGTCAGGTCGGCGGCCAGGGTGGCGGTGTCGTAGCCGTCGCCGGGTTGGCCGGACAGACCGGTCCCGCGTGGATCGACGGCGACGACGGTGAAGTCGCGAGCGAGCTCGGGCATCAGCAGCCGCCACGCGTACCACGTCTGCGGCCAGCCGGGGATCAGCAGCAGTGGCGGGCCGTCGCCGCCGACGACCGCGTGCAGCCTCAGCTCGCCGACCGCGATCCACCGGCTGGTGAACACCTCGTCGAAGCCGGCGGGCAGGCCGGGGGTGCCGCTCGCGGTACCGGGACCGGCCGGTGCGGATGGCTCAGGCGTCTGCATGATAACTCCTTTGTGGACTGTGGACTGTGGGCGGGTCAGGCGGGGTGTCGCCGGTGGCGCACGGCGGGGACGAAGATGAGGCCGATCAGCGCGGCGGCGAGGATGGACGTCGCGACGTTCGCGTCGAAGGCCTGGTCCAGGCCGCCGATCACGAGGGCCGGGACGACGTTGCCGGCGTAGGCGGCGAGGAAGTACGTGGCGTTGAGGTCCGCCCGGCGCCGCGGATCGGCCAGTGCGGCGGTCACGCCCAGCCCGCGGCGGAAGGTCAGCCCGCTGCCGGCGCCGGCCAGGACCGTGCCCGCGACGAAGACGGCCGGCGAGCGCAGCCAGAGCCCGGCGACCAGCAGCCCCACCCCGGCGACCAGCGCGCCGACGGCGAACCAGCGGGACTCGAGACGGCGACGGGGAGCGGACAGCTGGGCGGTCAGGGCGACCAGGAACAGCAGGGAGACCACTCCGCCGACCACCGCCGGTCCGGACACCCGCAGACCGTCGTGCAGGAAGCTCGGTACCAGCGAAGCGAAGAGGGCGTTGACGGCGAAGGCGGCGAACACGCCGGCCGCGGCGGTGGCGAACTCGCGCCGGCCGGCCGGCTCGGCGGGGACGGTCGGCCGCCGCGCGGCCACCCGCGCCGGCCGCCGATCGGCGACGGTCTCGGGAGCGAGGGCCACGGCGGCGAACGCCGGGACGAGAGCGCCCAGGTAGAGCCAGAAGACCAGGTGCGCCGGGGCGGGCGCGAACTGGGCCGTCAGACCCGCGGCGAGCGGGCCGAGCCCGAGCCCGCCGAGGTTGACCGCGGTGGCGGTGATGGTGGCGCGACGCGCGTTTCCCGGCCCGGCCAGCTCCCCCAGCCAGGCGGTCGCGGTCGCCGTGACGACTCCCGTGGCCAAGCCGCTGAGGAACCGGGCCACCAGGAGGACCACGACGTTGCCGGCCAACAGGAAGATGACGGTGCTGACGGCGACCACGCTCAGGGCGGCGAGGGCGAGGGGGCGGCGTCCGGACCGATCGGACATGCCGGCGAACAGCAGCAGCGAGATCACCACGCCCACGGCGTAGCCGGCGAAGATCAGCGTCGTGGTGAACGGGCCGAAGTCCATGTCGGCCGACCAGAACGCGTACAGCGGGACGGGCAGCGTCCCACCCAGCATGACCAGTGCGTAAACCGCGGCCACCGACCAGAACGCTTTCGCGGAACGGCCGCGGCTCGATGTCGGCGTGGGAAGCCGGTCTTGCGTCCTGTCGGTGAGCTCCATGGACCTGACCGTAGCCATCTTGGATCGATCAGTCCATGATTGTTGGACCGATCGATCCAGAATGTGACGCCAGTGACATGACGCACAGAACGCACCCTGAAATAGTCAACCGAGTCATGCTTATTTCATGACCTGGCTCGCCACCGCGCGCTACGACCTCCAACCCGCTCCGGCCACCTTGGGGCTCGTGCACGACCTGCTCAACACCAGGTCGGCCGGTCGTCCTCGTCAGCCCGACCTGCTCGCCGACGTGACGTCGGCACAGCGATGGGCCGGCGAGGCGCTGGCGGCGTGGACCGAGGAGACCGGCCAAGGCGTCCCCCTCGTGCGCCTCGGCGAGGAAGACCTCGATCCCCTCCGGGACCTGCGCGTCGATCTCCACCAGCACCTGGCCGGGACGGCGGAACACGTGCCGGAACACCAGGCCGGCGTCGTGCTGCGCCTCGATCCGGACGGCCGGGTCCGGCCGGAGCCCCGGGGCAGCGGCCGGCGAGCCCTGGCCTCGCTCACCCTGATCGCGATCGCGGACGCCCAGGCCGCCGGCACGTGGCGCCGCCTCAAGGTCTGCCGCAACTCGCGGTGCGCGGCCGCCTTCTTCGACCGCTCGCGCAACAACAGCGGCACCTGGCACGACGTGCGCACCTGCGGCAACCCGGCCAACCTGCGCGCCTATCGAGCCCGCCAGCGTGCCGAAAATAGCTGAGGCCCTTTCACTTATTACAAGGAGCGTCCACCATGCGCGCGATCCAGTACGACGAGTTCGGCGGATACGACGTCCTAAGAGTCGTCGACGTCCCCGTCCCGGTTCCGGACGACGGCCAAGCGCTCGTCCGGGTCACTTTGGCGGGCGTGAACCCGCTGGACGACACCGTCCGCAGCGGCAAGCTCCCCGCGGCCGCCGTCCGGCCGCTGCCGATCCGGCCCGGCGGATTCGGCGTCGGCGTGCTCACCGAGCCCGGCGCCAGCGGCCTCCCGGCCGGCACGCGCGTGATCCTCAGCGGCGGCCGGTACGGCGTGGGCGCCGACGGCGCGTGGGCCGAGTACATCGCCGTCGATCCGCGCCACGTCGTGCCCATCCCGGACGCCGTCGACGACACCGCCGCGGCCGCACTCACGGCCGCGACCGGGCACCTCACCGCGTACCTGGCGCTGTCCGAACTCGCCGGGTTCCGGCCGGGGCAGTCCGTGCTCGCTCCCGGCGTCGCGGGCGGGGTCGGCCAGGGCGGCGTGGACGTCGCCCGGGTCCTCGGCGCCGGCGCGGCGATCACCACCGCCACCAGCACCGCGAAGGCCGAACGCGGCCGGGCGGCCGGGTTCGAGGTGATCGACCTGTCCACCGAGTCCCTGCGCGACGGCGTGCACCGGCTCACCGGCGGCAAGGGCGTCGACGTCGTCCTCGACGGCGTCGGAGGCTCGGTGACCGGGGCGGCGCTCGGTGCCCTGGCCGTGGACGGCACCCTGGTCAGCGTCGGCTACGCGGCGAGCACGCGCACCGAAATCGACGTCACCGACCTGATCTGGAAGAACACCCACATCCACGGTTTCCGGTTCGCCCTGTTCACCCCGGAGCAGATCAACGCCGCGAACACCCACCTGCTCGACCTGCTCGCCCGCAAGGAAATCACCCCGCTGGTCGACCGCGTGTTCCCGCTGGAGCAGGCCGCGCAGGCGCAGCGGCACCTCGCCGAGGGCAGCCCGTTCGGCCGCGTGCTCCTGACGATCTAGGCGAGTACCGCCCGTCAGGTGGCCAGTGCTTCGGTCGGCGGTAGCCGGGACGCCCGGACCGCCGGGTGGATCCCGGCGAGGATGCCCAGGACCAGCGCGGCACCCACGCCGCCGGCGATACCGGTGACGGGAACGACCGCGGGCCAGCCCCGCGACGCCGCGTAGTCCACCGTGACGAGCAGGCCCACGGCGGCGCCCGCGAGTCCGCCCAGCAGGCACAGCACCACGGATTCGGCGAGGAACTGGCCGCGGATGTGCCGCCTGGTCGCGCCCAGCGCGCGCCGGAGCCCGATCTCGCGGGTGCGCTCCAGCACCGAGATGATCATCGTGTTGGCCACGCCGACCGCGCCGACCAGCAGCGCCACCGCGGCCAGGCCGAGCAGCAGGCCGGAGAACGTCGAGTCGGAGAGCTGCTTGGCCTTCAAGGCATCCGACGGCCTGCTGACGAGGATCTTGCCGGGGTTGGGCGGGAACATCGTCTGGGCGAGCACCGCGCGGACGGCGTCGATCTGCGCCTCGTCCACCCGCACGTACAGCACGGTGGGGTGGTCGTCGAACTTCAGGTAGCCGATCGCCGCGGGCCGGCCGACCAGGACGGACCGTTCGATCTCCGGGGCGAGCGGGCTGGGGGCGAGCACGCCGACGACGGTGAAGGCGCGGTCGCCGATCCACACCTCGGGTTGCCGCCCACCCGGCTCGAGCGAGGTGATCCCGAGCCGGGTCGCGGCGACCGCACCCAGCACGACCGTCGGGAACGCGGCGTTGGCCGGGTTCAGGAAGGTGCCGGACGCGACGTGCGCGCCGATCACCGGCAGCAGGTCGTTCTCCGCGGCCAGCACGGTCAGCCCGGAGCCCTCGGTGGCCGGGATGGCCTGCGAGCGGCGGACCTGGGCGTGGGTGTTGGCGACCTGGCTGGCCGCCCGCACGGGCGGGATCCGCGCGGTCATCTTCGCCGCCACGGCCGGCACCGGCGGCAGCGTCCGGCCGTCGCCGTCGATCTGGGCTTCCGCCCGCAGCAGGTTGGTGCCCAGCGCGGAAAGCTGATCCGCGAGGGCCTGCTGCCCGGAGCTCGAGATGCCGACGACCACGATCATCGTGGCGATCCCGATCGAGATGCCCAGCGCGGACAGCACCGCGCGCAGCGGCCGGGTCCGGGGCCCGAGCAGGCCCAGCAGCAGGATGTCGCCGGGACCCAGCCGGACAGCGGGCCGGACGGCGGGCCGCGTCATGCCGGCACCACGCCCGCGAGCCGGGTCGTGTCGGACCGGATCCGGCCGTCGAGGATCTCCACCCGCCGCGGCATGGCGGCCGCGATCTCCCGGTCGTGGGTGATCACGGCGATGGTCGTGCCGCCGTCGCGCAGGTCGCGCAGCAGGTCCAGGACCGCGGCGCTGGTGCCGGTGTCCAGCGCGCCGGTCGGCTCGTCGGCCAGCACCAGGGACGGCGCGTTGACCAGGGCCCTGGCGATGGCCACGCGCTGCTTCTCCCCGCCGGAGAGCTGGTGCGGCCGGTGGGCGCGGCGGTGGGCCAGGCCGACCCGGTCGAGTGCCGCATCGGCCAGCGGCCGCCGCCGGCGCCGCGGCACGCCCGCGTACAACAGGCCGGTGGCGACGTTTTCGGTGGCCGTCAGGCCGTCGGCGAGGTGGAAGTGCTGGAACACGAACCCGATCTCCTGGGCGCGCAACGCCGAGAGCGCCCGGTCGGGCAGCACCGTGACGTCCTGCCCGGCGATCTCGATCGAGCCGCTGGTCGGCCGGTCCAGCGTGCCCATCAGGTTGAGCAACGTGGACTTGCCGGAGCCCGACGGGCCGACGATGGCCAGCAGCTCGCCGGGCTCGATGGTGAGCGAAACGCCGGTCAGGGCGTGCACGCCGCCGGGGTACTCCTTGCCGGCACGGCGGATCGCGAGCACCGGCGTCATGACACGGTCACCACCTTCTGCCCCTCGGCGAGCCCGTCGCCGGCCACCTCGACCCGGCCGTCGGCGAACATGCCCGTCCGGACGGCGACCAGCCTCGCGTGGCCGGCGGCGACGACCTGCACCGCGTAACCGCCTTCCTGCAACGCGACGAGCGCGCCGACCGGCACCGCGAGCACGTTGTCGTGGTGCGCGAGGGTGACCACGACGTCGACGCTGCCGGAGTCCATTGTGGACACCTTGGCCTGGTCGTCGACGGAGATCGTCACGGCCTGGCCGGGCGCGGACCCGCCGGGGCCGCCCGTTCCGCGGGGTGCACCCGAGGCGTCCGCGGACGAGCCGGAGTCCAGCGCCGTGACCGTGCCGGGAGCCCGGGATCCGTCCGGCAAGGACAGCTCCACCTTGCTGCCGGCCTTGAGCAGGGCGACGTCGACCTGCGCGGGGTCGACCGGCGCGGTGACCTGCCGGGCGGTGGCGGTCAGGCCGAGCAGCTCCGCCGTCGCGGGCGCGCCCGGTTGCGCCTTCTGCGAGTCGACGCGGACCTCGCCGGGCAGCACCGCGACGTCGCCCATGCCGAGCGCGCCGCTCTCCTCGAGCTTGTTCTTGCGCTGCCAGGCCTTCAGCGCCGTCGCCGTGCCGTCGGTGTAGGCGTCGCCGGCAGGAGCGGTGCGGTAGCCCAGCGCACGCAGGTTCGCGTTGACCTCGCGGACGTCGGGTCCGGGCGTCGCCGCCGGGTCGATCGTCCGGTAGAGCGGCAGGTCGCCGACGAAGAGCACGACCGGCTGCGCGTCGACCGTGTAGAGCCGGCCGCCGCGGTGCACGACCGTGCCGGGCGCGGGGAGCCAGGTCAGCGTGCCCGCTTTCCGTCCGGTGTAGCCGGTGGCCTTCCCGTAGCCGAGGGAGCCGTTCAGCGTCACCGAGGTCGTCAAGGTCGTTTTGACGACGGTCGTCGTCGCCGGTGGCGCCGGCTGCGCGGCGGCCGTGAGCGGCGCGGGCCGGGTGATGAAGACGTACGCGGTCACCCCGCCGGCGACGAGGACCGTCACGACGCCGATGCCCGCGAGGGTGCGTCCCCTCACTTGCCGATGCCCTTGGCGGCGACTTCCTTCTCGCACTCCGGCGCGAGGCTCATGCCCTTGGAGATGGAGGCGGCGTCGTTCTGCGGTCCGCCGAAGCTGTAGACCTCCCGGTCACCCTGCGGCGGTTCCTCGTCGACGTACCGGACACCCTTGCCCCGCAGGCATTGCACGACCGCGTGCACGAAGTCGGCGGCGTGCGGGTTGGAGCTGTCCAGTTCCCACGGCGGCAGCGGGCTCTTGGACAGGCACGCCGCCTCGGCCTTCTCCTCCGCCTGCTGGTCGGTCTGGCCGTCCACCGGTGCCGCGGACGGGCCGGAGCCCGGGCTGCCTTTCCGGCCCTTGGGGGAACCGTTCTGCGTCAGGCAAGCCAGGTAGGGGGCGTTGAGGGCTTCCAGGTCCTCGTTGGTCATGTCGAGGCGTTCGCGGGGGCGGCCGTTGTCCGGCTCCGCCGACGGCGTGGCGGCCGCCGTCTTGCCCGGGTCCGAGGTGCCCGGGGTGGACATCGTGGCGACCTGGCCGGACGGCGGAGCCGGGTTCGAACACGCCGCGAGGGCGAGCAGAGCGGCCGCGGCGACCAGGCATCGGGTGAGGTTCACCCGGCCTACCGTGCCCGACGACTGTGAAGAACCTGTGCGAACGCCGTGAACGATCTTTCACCGGTCCGCGGGCGCGGGCATCCGCAACGTGAAGGTGCTGCCCTCGCCCGGTGCGCTGGTCACGGTGACGGCCCCGTCCTGGGCCTCGGCGAGCTTGCGCACGATGGCCAGCCCCAGTCCGCTGCCGCCGGTGCGCCGGGTGCGTGACTTGTCGGCGCGCCAGAACCGGTCGAACACGTGTGGCAGGTCCTCCGGCGCGATGCCGGTGCCGGTGTCGGTCACGGTGATCAGCACGTCCGGGCCCTCGCGGCGCCCGTGCAGCCGGATCCGCCCGTCCGGCGGGGTGTGGCGGACGGCGTTGGCCAGCAGGTTGCCGACGATCTGGTGCAGCCGCACCGGATCGGCCTCCACGAGCAGGTCATCGGGCACGTCGGTGTCGACGCGGTCGCCGTGCGCGGCCGCGACGTGCCGCAGCAGGTCCGTCGCGTTCACCTCGACCCGGTCCAGCCGCAGCATGCCCGCGTCGGCCAGGGCCAGGTCACGCAGGTCGTCGACCAGGTGCTGCAGGACCGAGGTTTCCTGGAGCAGCGAGGACACCAGTTCGTCGTCGAGCTCGGCGACGCCGTCCTGGGTGGCGACCAGCCAGCCGCGGATGGTGCCCAGCGGCGTGCGCAGTTCGTGCGAGACGTCGCTGATCAGGTCGCGGCGCTGCTCCTCGGTGCGGGCGGCGTGCTCGGCCATCTCGTTGAACGCGCCCGCGAGTTCCGCGATCTCCCAGCGGGCCCGCACCCGCGCCCGCGCGGAGCCGTCGCCGGCCCGCATGCGCCGCGTCGCGGCGGTGAGCGCGCGGACCGGCCGGATCACCCGGTTCGCCAGCAACATCGCCACCCCGACCGTCAGCACCAGCACGATCGCGGTGACGCCGGCGATGCGCAGCAGCCCGTCGGAGGACAGCCCGATGCCGGCCCGCCGATCGTTCTCGTCCGTGGTGACCTGGAGGTACGCGATCGGCGCGACGTAGGGACGCAGGACCTGGCGCCGCGCGTCCACCAGGCACTTGCCGAGCTGCGCGTCCTGCAGCCCGGCCGCCGGGCGGACCTCGCCGCGGGCGTCCAGCACGACCGTGGGGTCCGTGGCCGACGGCAGGCAGGTCTTCATGGCGTGCGTGATCCGGTCCAGCGCCGCCTGCTCGGTGGGCGTCGGCGTCACCCGCGTGGTGTCCTGGTAGCCGATCGGCCAGCCGGCCGCGCCCAGGACCTTGGCGCACGGCGACGACGGCTCGTCGGGCTGGGTGAGGCGCAGGTACGGGCGCCCGCTGCGCACCTCGGCGATCGTCGCGGCGATCCGGTGGTCCTGCAGGCATTTCACGTCGGTCTCGACGCGCGCTTCGAGGTCGGCGTGCTCCTGGGTGGTCAGCTGGAACGGGCCGACCACCGCGGGGGCGATCCCGTCGGGGAACCGCGTTCCGGCCACCGAGTTGTCGACCGCGAGCGGATCGATCTGCAGCGGCGGCGCGGTGGCCACCGGCCCGGCCGGCCCCGGCGAGCTGCTGACCGACGCGCCGCCGACGGGCGTGAGGACGACCCGGGTGCCGGTGTACACCGACAGCTGCGTCAGCGAGGGCTGCACCGCGTGCCAGTCGGCGTGCGTGGCGGCGTAGTCGACCAGCGTGGTGTACGCCTGCACGGAAACCCGTTCCATCGCGTCCTGCTGCTCGGCGATGGAGCCCGTGGTGCCCTGCACCGCGAGCCACGCCGTCGCCGCGACCGCCCCGGCGGCGACCAGCACCGTGCCGGCCAGGAGCCGGACCCGCAGGCCGGCTCTAGCCACCGTAGGCGATCTTGTAGCCGACGCCGTACACCGTGTGCAGGTACTCGGGCCGCCGCGGGTCGGCCTCGATCTTGCGGCGCAGGTTCTTCAGGTGCGCGTCGGCCGTCCGCTCGGTGACGAAGGTGTCCTGGCCGTGGGCCTGGTTCAGCAGCTGCCGGCGGCTGAGCACCCGCCCGGGCTCGGCCATCAGCGCCTCCAGGATCCGGAACTCCGCCGGCGTGCAGTCGATCGGCCGGTCGTGCACCCGGACCGTGTGCCGGATCTGGTCCAGCAGCAGCGCACCGACCCGCAGCGGCAGCACCGGCCGGCTGCCGGACGGGCCCGCGCGGCGCAGCAGCGACCGCACCCGGGCCATCAGCTCCCTCGGGTCGTACGGCTTGGTCACGTAGTCGTCGGCACCCAGGTCGAAGCCGGCCAGCTTGTCTTCGGCGGTCGACCGCGCCGTCACCAGCAGCACCGGCACATCGGACTCCCGCCGCAGCGCCCGCACCACCTCCAGCCCGTCCAGGCCGGGCATCATCACGTCGAGGACGAGCAGGTCGGGGTGCCGCAGGGCCGCCTGGTCGACGGCCTCCCGGCCGTCGTGCACCACCAGCACCGAGTGCGCCTCGCGGCGCAGGTACCGGCGCAGCAGCTCGGCCTGTTTGACGTCGTCCTCCGCGACCAGCACGAACGCGCACATCGCAGCCTCCCCTCACGGCGGATCCCGGCGATCCTATTGCCGTTGGCACCGGCGGCAGGCAGCGCACGGGACGAATGCCCCATCGGCGGCGTGATCGCCGTGCTCGGCGTGCGCTCGGCCGGGGCCGCCGTTAGCTTCGGTTCCGTGCTCAGATTCGCTGCGGTGGCGGTCCTGTCGCTGCTCTCGCTCGGCGCCGTCGCGCTCGCCTTGTTCGCCGGCCCGTGGTGGTGGGTGCTCGCCGTGCCGCTGCTCCTGCTCGCCGGCACCGGCTGCCGGGATCTCGTGCAGCGCAAGCACTCGGTCCTGCGGAACTACCCGGTCCTCGGGCACCTGCGGTTCCTGCTCGAAGCCGTGCGGCCCGAGCTGCAGCAGTACTTCGTCGAACGCAACTTCGACGGCCGCCCGTACGACCGCGACATCCGCAGCATCGTCTACGAACGCGCCAAGGGCACCGACGCCGAAGAGCCGTTCGGGACCGAACGGGACGTCTACGCCGACGGGTACGAGTCGCTGGTGCACTCGATGGCGCCGGTGTCGCCGCCCGACGATCCGCCGAAGATCCGGATCGGCGGTCCCGACTGCACGAAGCCCTACGACATGGCGCTGCTGAACGTGTCGGCGATGAGTTTCGGCTCCCTGTCCGCGAACGCGATCCTGGCCCTCAACAAGGGCGCCGCGCTCGGCGGGTTCGCCCACGACACCGGCGAAGGCGGGCTGTCGGAGTACCACCTGCGGCACGGCGGCGACCTCGTCTGGGAGATCGGCACCGGCTACTTCGGCTGCCGGACCTCCGACGGCGATTTCGACAAAGCGGAATTCGCCGACAAAGCGGCGCACGACGCCGTGAAGTGCGTATCGCTGAAGCTGTCCCAGGGCGCGAAACCCGGCATCGGCGGCGTCCTGCCCGGCGGCAAGGTGAACGCGGAGATCGCCCGCGTCCGCGATGTCCCGCAAGGCAAGAGCGTGATCTCCCCGCCCTACCACCGGGTGTTCTCCACACCGCGGGAGCTGGTCCGGTTCATCGCATCGATGCGCGAGCTGGCGGGCGGCAAACCGACCGGCTTCAAGCTCTGCCTCGGGTCGCGACGCCAGTTCCTCGCCGTCTGCAAGGCCATGCTCGCCGAGGGCGTCACGCCGGACTTCATCATCGTCGACGGCGCCGAAGGCGGGACCGGCGCCGCGCCGCTGGAGTTCGCCGACCACATCGGAATCCCGCTGACCGAAGGCCTGATCACCGTCCACAACGCACTGGCCGGCACGGGCCTGCGCGACCGGATCAAGCTCGGTGCCAGCGGCAAGGTCGCCACCGGCGCGGACATCGTCAAGCGCCTCGTGCAGGGCGCGGACTACACCAACGCGGCGCGGGCGATGATGTTCGCGGTGGGCTGCATCCAGGCCCAGCGCTGCCACACCAACCGCTGCCCGACCGGCGTCACCACGCAGGACCCGCGCCGCGCCCGCGCACTGGTCGTCGAAGACAAGTCCCTGCGCGTGGAACGGTTCCAGCGCGCCACGGTGGCCGGCGCGCAGCAGATCATGGCGTCGATGGGCGTCCGGTTCCCCGCCGAGCTGCGACCGCACATGCTCCGCCGCCGCGTCGACCCCCACCAGGTGCTGTCCTACGCGGAGCTCTACGACTGGCTCGCGCCCGGGCAGCTGCTGTCCGAACCCCCGCGGGACTGGGCCGACGACTGGGCCGCGGCCGATCCGGACCGCTTCACCGTCTGATCAGCCGCGGTCTCGCGATCAGGCCGTTCGCGACGCCGTCGCCGTCTATGCTCGCCGGGTGGCGATCGACTCCCCCGCTCTGAAGACCCGCCGGGCCGCGCCCCGGGACTGGCTGCCGCGGTGGTCGGCGACCGCCGGGCTGCGCGCCCTCCGCGCGACCCTGGTGGTCCCCGTCCTCTTCGCCTTCAGCATCACGGTGATCGGCGACCTGCAGGTGGCGACGTTCGCCGCCTTCGGCGGGTTCGCCACGTTGGTCATGGCCTCGTTCGGCGGCGACCGGCGGGACAAGCTGCGCGCCCACTTCGGACTCGCCGTCGCGGGCAGCGTCCTGCTGGTCATCGGCACCGCCGCCAGCGCGTCGCTGCCGCTGGCCGCGGTCGTGACGCTGGTCGTCACTTTCCTGGTGCTCTTCGGCGGGGTCGCGGGACCGAACGCGGCCGCCGGGGGCACCGCCGCGCTGCTCGCCTACGTCCTCCCGGCCGCCTCCCCCGGCACGATGAGCATGGTGCCGGCCCGCCTCGGCGGCTGGTGGCTGGCCTCCGTGGTCGGCACGGCCGCCGTCCTGCTGCTGTCGCCCCGGTCCCCCGCCACGGTCCTGCGGGATGCGGCGTCACGGGCGGCCGGCGCGCTGGCCGACCACCTGGACGCGGCCCTGCGCGGCGACGCGGACGTGGCCACGGCGCGCGAGGCGGCGGTCGAAGCCAAGCACCACCTGATCGACGAATTCACCGCGACGCCCTACCGCCCCACCGGCCTGGCCGCCGAAGATCAGGCTCTCGACAACCTGGTGGGCCTGCTCGAATGGTGTGCTTCGGTCATCGCGGACACCATGCGCGAGTACCCGGACCTGAGCGGAGCACCCGCGGTCGAACGGGAGCTCCTCGTCGAGACCAGCGCCGGCCTGCGCGAGGTTTCCCGGCTGATGGCCGGTCAGCCCGGCTCCTTCGACGCCGGCAAGCTGGACCGCAAGATCCAGGCGAGCGTGGAATGGCTGCGCGCGCTGGGTTCCGGCGATCCCGGCTACGTCGACGCGGTGCACCTTTCCTTCCACGCCCGCACCGCCGCTTTCGCCGTCCAGGAGGCGGTGACCGAAGCCCGCGCCGCGGTGCCCGGCGCCCGCCGGACGCGCTTTCCCGGCCGGTTCTCCATGGCCTCGCTGGCCCGGGTCGCGTCTCCGCACACCAGCCTGCGGTCGGTGTGGTTCGTCAACAGCCTCCGCGGCGCGGTGGCGCTGACCGCGGCGGTCGTCGTCGCCGGGGCGAGCGGGGTCGAGCACGGGTTCTGGGTGGTGCTGGGCACGCTGTCCGTCCTGCGCGGCAACGCGGCGGCGACCGGGTCGACGGCGCTGCGGGCGCTGATCGGCACCGCGCTCGGCGTCGTCATCGGTGCGTTGCTGCTGCTGGTCATCGGTACCAGCGCGCCCGCGCTGTGGATCGCCCTCCCGATCGCGGTGCTGGTCGCCGGCTACGCGCCGGGCGCGCTGCCCTTCACCGCCGGCCAAGCGGCCTTCACCGTGACGGTCTCGGTGCTGTTCAACCTGCTCGCGCCGGCCGGCTGGCAGATCGGGGTCGTGCGGATCGAGGACGTCGCGATCGGCTGCGCGGTGTGCCTGGTGGTGGGCGCGCTGTTCTGGCCCCGCGGTGCCCGGGCCGTGGTCGCCGACGACCTCGCCGACGCGTTCCGCGCCGGCGGCGCGTACCTGGCCGAGGCCGCGAACTGGGCGCTCGGCCTCCGGCACGACCCACCCGCCCCCGCCGCGGCGACCGCGGCCGGAGCCCGCCTCGACGACGCACTCCGCGGCTTCCTCAGCGAGCAGGGCACCAAGCACGTCCCCAAGCCCGACCTGTGGCGGCTCGTCATGGGGACCGTCCGCTCACGGCTCACCGCGCACTCGCTGGCCGGGCTCCCGAACCCCCACGTCGAGCCGGACCCGTTCCGCCGGCTCCTCGGCGACCAGGCGGGCCAGCTCGCCGCCTGGTACGACCACCTGGCCTCCCGCCTGGACCGCACCGACCACGGCGACGTCCCCATGCTCGCCCCACCGGCCTTCCCGGACCTCCTCCGGCAGCCCGGCGCCTCGGTGCGCGACCTCGCCTGCGCACTGTGGGTCAACGAGCACATCAAGCACCTTTCCGCCCGGCTCGCCGAACTCGTCGAGCCGGCCGGAGTGGTGGCGGCCCAGCGCCACCGTCCGTGGTGGCGGTAAGCCCGTGAACGACCGGTGGGGCACCCGCGAGATCGCGGGCGCCCCACCGGCGCTCTTCGTCAGCGGATGCCGACGCCGGTGGTGTAGATGTCCTGGTCGTTGGCGATCGACGCGTTCGGCGCGCCGGCCTGGCAAGCGGTCGGCGGGGTGCCGGGCGTGCCGGTGCCGGGGCAGAGGAACTCCTCCGGTGGGCGGGTGTCCGACCAGACCGGATACGCGGTACGGGCGGTGACGGCGATCCCGGCGTAGTCACCGTAGAAGGTACCGGTGAACTGCGTCGGCGGCGGCATGCTGCTCGACGTCGCCCGGGTGTGGGTGAACCCGGCCGACACCGTGATGTCGGAGAAGCCGGTGGTCTCGTCGGCGCCGTACTGGCGGTCGTAGTAGCTGACGGCGAAGGTGCCGTCCGGGCCGAACGCGGCGCCCTGCCAGAACTGGTCGGTCCGGGCCTGGCCGGGTGCGGTGGTGACCACCGGTAGCTGCCGGACGTCGGTGGTGCCGCCGGCGAACGAGGCGCCGGCGTTCGTCGAAGCCGACAGGACGATGTCGTTGTTGCAGGTGCCGTTCTTCACCCCGGTGTAGGTGTTGATACCGGTGGCGGGGTTGAACCCGGTCGGCGTGCAACCGGTGGTCTCGTTGGAATTGCGGTTGATGTACGAGCCGTAGGTGACGAGGATCCGGCGTGGGTTGCGCGGGTCGACGCCGCCGATCGGGTAATTGCTCGCGCGGAACACCGAGTTCGCCGACGGTCCCTTCTCCGGGATGCAGGCGCGGCCGGGGTCCTGGCCGTTCTGGTAGGTCGCGCAGTCGGGCAGCTCGTGGTAGTTGCCGGCCAGCACCGGGGTGGAGAAGCTCTGCCCGCCGTCGGCCGAGCGGGCCAGCAGCACCTGGTTGTGGTTGTCCGCCGGTCCCGAAACCGCGTTGTTGAAGTTGTTGAACACCACATACAACGCGCCGTCCGGGCCGACGAACGGCTGCGAGTCCTGGTTCTGGTTGCACCGGCCGCGCGGGGTCGGGAAGCCGAGCGGGTTGGCGCACAACGAGGTATCGCCGCTGACCAGCACCGGCGCCGAGAACGTTTCGCCGTAATCGGCGGAATAGGCCTCGAAGATGTAGCCGGTGCCGTCGTCGGCGAAGGTCGTCCAGGACACGTAGACGCGGTCGCGGAACGGGCTGCGCGGGTTGCTGTCCACGGTCAAAAGTTGCTTGTCCAGCAGGAAGTTCCCGGCGCCCGCGGTGTCGTCGTGGGTGGCGACGGGCCGTCCGGGGAAGTTCCAGGACGCGCCGTTGGTCCCGGTCGAACGGAAGACCAGGAACGCGCTGGACTGGTCCGGGTTCGGCGAGACGGTGTTGCCGCGGTTGAACACCTGGCACGAGAGGTAGGCGTTCCCGCGGGAGTCCCAGGCCACCGAGGTGTCACCGCCGGATTGCCAGTACTCGCGAGGTGTGCCACCGAAGTCGGTGCCGCGGCTGAAGCCGTTCGGCGTGGTCGCGTCGGCCCAGGTCCGGGCGCCGTCGAGGGAGTAGCTGACGCCGCAGGTGCCGTCGCCGCGGCGGTAGTCGTTGTAGGTGGCGATGACGTGGCCGGGGTCGTTCGGATCGGCGGCCGCCCAGGTCTCGTTCTGGGCCTGCGCCCGGCCCTGCAGATCGGCGTCGGTGAGGTTCAGGCAGTTCTGGTTGACCTTGACGTTCCCGCCGAACCGGTTGGGGCACGGCGCCGCGGCCGAGGGCGTGGCCCGGTTCGGGGCCGGCGCGCGGGCGGCGTTGACCGGGTCTTCGCCGTTGAGGACCGTGGACAGCAGCCCGGAGACGTGGCGCTGCTGCACGCGGTTGAGCTGGTGGTAGCCGAACGGCTGGGCGGTGGCCGGGGCGCCGGCGAACAGGCCGAGCGCGGCCGTACTGAGAATCGTCACACTGATCGCGGAAATGGTGCGGGGACGCGACACGGCGTACTCCCTCTTTTGACCGGTATTTCCGGTTTGCGGTCAGCCACACGGAATCGACCGTGCCTTGGCCGCCGTGGGAATGGTCGTCCCGGAACGCCCGGTCGTTACCGGTGCGTCCACTGTCCACAGGGGAGCAAGTAAGCGCACGGCCAATTCTTCGGCCGTTCGGCCGCCCCCGAACGGGTCTGGATCGGTGGAGACCTCTTTACGGCACCCGATCCGAGTGGCTGGATCGACAGTCGTCATGGCCCGCAGCGGCGAACCCGCTGCCCGCTCACTGCCGCACCTCACCGGAGAAGGTGAACGCGCCATGCCGCTTTCCCGAAGAATGCTCACCGCCACGCTGCTGCCGGCCGTCGTGGTCGGCGGGCTGCTGGTGTCCGCGACCTCCGCGTCCGCGAACGTCGCCGTGACCCAGGTCAGCTCCGATCCGTTCACCGACGCCCAAGCCCAGCACCAGACCGAAGTCGAACCGGACACGTTCGCGTTCGGCTCCACGATCGTCTCGGCCTTCCAGGTCGGCCGCGTGTCCGGCGGCGGCTCGTCCGACATCGGCTTCGCCACCTCCACCGACGGCGGCGCCACCTGGACCCAGGGCTTCCTGCCCGGCACCACCGCCAACACCGGCGGCCCCTGCGGCCAGATCAGCGACGCCGCCGTGGCTTTCGACGCCAAGCACAACGTCTGGCTGATCTCCTCCCTCGGCGTCAACTGCCCGAGCGGTACCCCGGTGTTCACCAGCCGTTCCACCGACGGCGGCAAGACCTTCGGCAACCCCGTCACCACCGCGACGGGCTCGCTGGACAAGAACTGGATCGTCTGCGACAACACCGCCACCAGCCCGTTCTTCGGCAACTGCTACACCGAATACGACATCACCAGCTCCGGCGACTCCCTCCGGATGAAGACCTCCAGCGACGGCGGCCTCGCCTGGGGCCCGGCCCGCGCCACCGGCGACGGCGCCACCGGCCTCGGCGGCCAGCCCGTCGTCCGGCCGAACGGGACCGTCCTTGTGCCCTACCTCTCGCTGAACGACCAGATCCGCTCGTTCCGCTCCATCGACGGCGGCGCCAGCTGGCGTTCCACCGTCCTCGTCTCGAGCGTCAGCCACCACGACGCCGCCGGCGGCCTGCGTGAGGAAGCGTTGCCCAGCGCGGAAATCGACAGCGCCGGCACCGCCTACGTCGCGTGGTCGGACTGCCGGTTCCGCTCCGGCTGCCCGAGCAACGACATCGTGCTGAGCAAGTCCACCAGCGAAACCACCTGGGGTGCCCCGACGCGCATTCCCATCGACGCCACCACCGGCACCGTCGACCACTTCGTCCCCGGCATCGGCGTCGACCCGTCGACCTCCGGTGCGAGCGCCCGGATCGGTCTGACCTACTACTTCTACCCCACCGCCGGCTGCACCGCCGCCACCTGCCGGCTCGACGTCGGGTTCATCTCCTCCACCAACGGCGGCACCAGCTGGAGCGCCGCCACCCAGGTGGCCGGGCCGATGAACCTGTCCTGGATCCCGAACACCTCGCAGGGCCGCATGTTCGGCGACTACATCTCCACCTCGGTCCGGGCGGGCGGCAACGCCTTCCCGATCGTTCCCATCGCCTCGGCCCCGAGCGGCTCGACGTTCACCATGGGCATGTTCGCCCCCACCGGTGGCCTGCCGATCACCGGCGGCGCCCGCCGTACCGCCGAGAACCCGGCGTCACCGGCAGTAGCCGCACGATCCATCGTGACCGCCTTCTGAGCGAACCGCGCCGGCGTTCGGCGTCGTGAACACCGGCTGTCCTGCTCGCGGTTGAGCCCACAGCCGATCACTCGCGCGCGGATCCGTCACCACGAACGCGCCGGCCTCCTCCACGCACCCTGCGGTGCGAGACAGTGCGGTGCCCATGACCTCAGCATCCGATTCCGCGGCCGAAGGGCACCACCCCCGGGTGGGGCAGCCTCACAGCGACGACGAAGAGGGCACGGTCGCCGAGGCCGAAGCCGAAGCGGCGGAGATCAGCACTCCCGAACAGCCGCTGGGCGGAATCGGCAAGCGGATCGACCGCCGATCGCCGTTCTTCATCGGCATGACCGCCGCGGCCGGGGTCGCGGTGACCTACGGCCTGATCGAGCTCCTCGCCGGCGCCGAGCAGATCCTCGTCCTGGTCGGGCTCGCGCTGTTCCTCGCCATCGGCGCGGAACCGGCCGTGTCGTGGCTGGTCACCCGCCGGTTCCCGCGCTGGCTCGCCGTCACCACCGTGTTCGTCGTCGCCTTCGGCGCCGTCGGCGGATTCCTCGCCGCCGCGATCCCCGTCATCGTCGAACAGGCCACCGCGCTGGTCAAACAGGCCCCGGAGTACCTCCGCGAAGCTCAGGACCACAACACCTTCCTCGGCCGCCTCAACGAACGGTTCCACCTGCAGCAGGCGATCGAGTCGGCGTTCAGCTCCGGCGGCGGCCTCACCAGCGGTGTCCTGGGCGCCGGCAAAGCGGTCTTCAACGTCGTGACCGACACGCTGGTCGTGGTGGTCCTGACCATCTACTTCGTCGCCGACCTGCCCCGCATCCGCGCCACGATGTACCGGCTCATCCCGCACTCCCGCCGGCCGCGGGCGATCCTCATCGGCGACGACATCTTCTCCAAAGTCGGCGGTTACGTCCTGGGCAACCTGGCCGTTTCCGTCATCGCCGGCGTGCTCACCCTGGTCTGGCTGCTGATCTTCGGCGTCCCTTACGCGGCGCTGCTGGCCATCGCGGTCGCGGTGCTCGACCTCATCCCGGTGATCGGATCGGTGATCGGCGGCGTCCTGGTGAGCCTCGTCGCGCTGACCGTTTCCCTGCCGGTGTGCCTGGCCACGGTGGGCTTCTTCGTCGTCTACCGGCTCGCCGAGGACTACTTGCTGGTGCCGAAGATCATCGGGAACGTGCTCAAGGTTCCCGCGCTGGTCACCGTCGTCGCCGTCCTGCTCGGAGGCGCGCTGCTCGGCATCATCGGCGCGCTGGTCGCCATCCCCGTCGCCGCGGCGATCCTCCTGCTGGTCGAAGAGGTGCTCTACCCCCGGCTCGACCAAGCATGACCGGCATCGCGGATCCCCGGGCCGAGCGCGGGCATCAACCAAAGTAGCTACGACCGTCGCCTTCCGGCCGCTGCGGCCGGAGCCGGCCGTGCGCGAGCCTGCACGGCATGGAAGCGAAACAGGGGGTCTATCTCGGAGCGAGCGCCGCGGAATTGCACGCCAACAAGGTCGCCGACAAGGCGGCGGGCGTGCTCAGTCAGAAGGCGCTGTTCCGCAGGCGGGGGACGATCGAGCTGACCGGCGGTTCGCTGGTGCTGTCCGGGTGGGACGAGGGCGCGCTGGTGCTGCGGCCCGGTGACGTGACGAGCCTGCGGCGCGAGTTCACCGACCTGTACGGGCGGTTCCTCGGCGGACTGACGGATGCGGGCAAACCCCTCATCCTCGGTACGACCACGCCGGCCGGTGAGCTGTACCTGTTGATCGACCGCAAGGAGTTCATGGAGTCCACGCGCAACAAGGAATGGGCCGAGGCGATCGAGGACTGGCGTCACGGGACGGCCAGCGGTCCTCCGTCGGCCTGATCTTCCGGGATCACCTGCCGCCGGGCGGAAACCGGTGCTCGCTCCGGACGCAACCCGACGCCGACGAGGTACACCGCCAGCGTCCGCAGGAGCGGCACCCACTGTGCCGCGGTCATGATCCAGCCGGCCGGCCCCGCCTGCTCCCCGGACAGGATGGGGCCGGCGAGGTCGGCGTGCATGAGCCGTTGCAGGGCCTGCACCAGCAGCAGCGACGGCAGCCGGCGCCGCCGGACCCGCGCGAGGTCGGCCCCGCTCACCGCACCCCGCCGGAGCCGCCCGGCCAGCAGGGTCGCGGTCGCGACGGCGTCCTGGACGGCGAGGTTGATGCCCACGCCCCCGACCGGCGACATGGCGTGCGCGGCGTCGCCGATGCACAGCAACCCCTCGGCATGCCACCGGCGCCGCCGGTTGAGCCGGACGTCGAGCAGTTTGACGTCGTCCATCGAGACCAGCTCGCCGACTCGGTCGGCGTACTCCGGGAGGAGTTCGGCCACATCACGGCGGAACGCGTCGATGCCGCGGGCCCGCAGCCGGTTGTCGGTGCCCTTGCGCGCGACGTACCCGATCTGGAAGTAGCCCTCCCGTGGGATGACGATCGCGAACCGTCCCCGGCCCGGCCGCCGGGTCAGCTGGTCCACCTGCTCGCCTTCACGACGCGAGAGCCGGAACCACCAGGTGTCGAACGGAACGTCGAACTCGGTCACGCCCAGCCCGGCCGTCGCGGGCAGGACCGAATTCCGGCCGGTGCACGCCACCGTGAGGTCCGCCCGGATCTCGCCTTCGACGTCCTCGCCACCGGGCCCGCTCGTGCGGTAGCGGACCCCGGCGACCCGGCCGCGCTCGTGGACGAGTGAGGTCGCCGCGGTCCCCATTTCGAGCCGGAACGCCGGTTCCGCCCGCGCGGCGTCGGCGAGCAGATCCAGCAGGTCCCACTGGGGAACGATCGCCACGTACGGATGCCGGACACCCCACCCGCGCAACGCCCCGAAATCCCCGATCCGCCGGACCCCGCCGGCGCCGTCCGGCAGGACCACGTCGGTGATCCGGGTCTGGGGCAGCCGCGCGAACCGCTCCCCCAGTCCCAGCTCGTCGAGCAGCTGCAGGGTCGCCGGATGCACGGTGTCGCCGCGGAAGTCGTGCAGGAAGTCCTCGTGCTTCTCCAGCACGGTGACCTCGACCCCGGCCCTCGCGAGCAGCAGCCCCAGCACCATGCCCGCCGGGCCACCGCCCACGACGCAACACGTCGTCCGCTCCACCGTGCCCCCCGCTCCCCGTCGATCGGCGGCGAGCCGATCCCCTCACCACCTTCTACACCTGACGTGACGGCAGCCTGGGGACCGTCGAGCGAACGAGAGTATTCAGGGCAGCTTTGCCGCACGAACGGCGGCGAATCGGGGCATCCGGTCAGCGTTTTGCCTGCCCCGAGAGCTCCGGTGATCGGCTTCAGGGTGTGTAGCGCCAGAACGACCGCACCAGGACGGCGCCGGTCAGCACGAGGACCACGCACACCAGCGCGGTTCCGGACCACGCCACGGCCGGCGGCAGCGCCGAGGCCGTGATCCCGGCGCGGAGATCGCCGAGGCGGGGGCCGCCGGCGACGACGACCGCGTACACGCCCTGCAGCCGGCCGCGCATCCGGTCGGGGACGGCGGTCTGCAGGATCGTCTGGCGGTACACCGCGCTGACCAGGTCGGCCGCGCCCGCGACGATGAGCAGCGTGACCGCGAGCCACAGAGCGGGGGCGAGTCCCGCCAGCGCGACGGCGCCCGCCCAGACCGCCACCGCCGCGCTGAGGGCCACGCCCTGCCGCCGCACCCGGCCGCTGGACAGCCCGGCGAGGACCGAGCCGATCGCGATCGACGAGTACAGCAGCCCGGGGCGGCCGAAGGAGTCCGCCGCGGGCAGGGGCGGCAGCCGGAAGGTGGCGTAGAGCGCGGCTGTAAACAACACCGCGTCGGCGCCGTAGGCCCACCGCCCGGCGGGGGCCAGTTCCGCGACCTCGTCCCGGCCTTCGACCCGCCGGGTCACCCACGTGTAGGCGAGGACGGCTCCGACGCCGACCAGGAGACGCAGGACCGGCACGCCCGCCACGAGCGCGTCGAGCCCGCGGGCCGCGACCAGCAGCACGGCGGTGGCGACGAGCAGGACGGGAAACCGGAACCGCCGCAGCCGCGGCTTCCGCTCGGTCGGGCTGGTCACGGGAGTTCCTCTCGCCGCACTTCCGGAGTGCGCCGAGATTACGAGCGCGGCGCGGGGTGCCGCGTCACTCCGTGACGGACATTCGCGGTGGCTCTCGAGAGGGACAAGCGGATCGCCTCAGCGGGATAGCGTACCCGGATCGCGGTCACCGAGATCATCCGGCGCCTGGCCGAAGGGGTGCGAGCACGGCTTCCCCGCGACGCTGCGGGGAAGCCGTGCTCGCGGCCGGTGGTGATCGGCGTGCCCGGTCAGCTCCAGGGCGAGGCGGTGAGCCAGCTGGTGTCCTGCGCCCACGACGTCGTGGCGTCCCAGGGGTTGGTGCCGCCATTGCCGGCGACGTAACCGGTGTAGTTGTAGTGGCGGAGGTACTTCGCCGGGTAGTTGACGGACTGGAAGGAACGCCCGACGCCGCTGTTGCCCGCCGTGGAGCAGAACGTGGCGTCCTGCGCGAACGCGCTGCCGCCGTCGTCGGCGTTCAGCTGGAGCCGGAAAGCGTAGTGGCGCAGGAAACGGCCGGGCTGGTCGGCGGATTCGAAGGTCAGGCAAGAGGTATCGGCCAGGCCGGCCCGGACGATCCAGGTGGCGGCGGACTTGGTGGTGGCCGCGCTGGCGGAGTCGACCGCGGAGATCACCACCTTGTCGTCGGCGTCGTCGTGGCGCAGGTAGTCGGAAGTGCAGCACGCGGTCGTCGCCTGGAGGGAAACCTTGGCACCCGGGGTGAGGGTTCCGGAACCGGTCGGGGCGCTGCTGTAGCCGGCCGCGGTGATGTTGGCCTGGACCGCGTTCTCAGTGGCGTCGGAGGGGTAGCCCGCGGTCATGACGCCTTCGTAGAAGGTGCCGCGCCCGCCGACGCTGTTGTCACCGCCGATGCCGAGGATGATCGCCCCTTGCTTCTTCATCGGGTTGTAGCCGGAGACGGCGGGGCGCACACCGCTGTAGTAGGTGGACAAGCCGCCCGCCTGGCCGTTGCCGCCGCGGATGGCCCACTGGTTCGGGCCGCCCTTGACGATGGCGGTCTGGAACCGGTTCGCGACCGTCGGGTCGCCCGCGTTGAAGTGCTGGTTCACCCCGGAGAACAAGCCGTTCTCCAGGTCGGCCATGATCCAGGGGCCGTTGCCGCTGCCGTAGCCCCAGCCCTTGTTGTTGCCGAAGTAGATGGCCTCCATGGTGCCGTTGCCGTCGTCGTTGCCGCTCGTCTCGGCGTTGCCGTAGTCGAAGCAGCAGCCGCCGTTGTAGTTCGTGCCGTCGAAGATCGCGTACATCCCCTCGGGCTGGTCGCCGGTCGCGATGCCCGAGGTGTGGTTGTTGCGGTAGCCGGTGCCGGGGGCCACGGAGACGCCATACGCCTTGTGCCCGGCGACCGTGACGGGTGCTTCGAAGGCGTTGGCGAGGTTGTCGTTCCCGCCCGCGGCCGGCCCGGGCCAGTACCCCTTGAGCGCCTGGGTGAGGTGGTTTCCCTTGCCGGATTCGTCGTAGAGGACGGTGATGACACAACTGGTGCCGGCACAGAACGAATCCTGCGCGGCGGCATCGGCGTATCCCCCGGCACTCAGCACGCCGATGTCCTTGGTCGCGTTGTCGGAGGCACGCTTGACCTGGTAGAGCGGGCCGTTGTACGCCGCGTACAGGGCGCGGGTGGTGCTGTGCGCGGCCACGCACGGGGTACCACCCGCGGCGTAGATGTCGCAGGGTCCTTGCGCGGCGGCCTGGGAGGTCGTTGCCGTGGCCGCGAGCAGGCCGGCGGCGAGCGTGGTGGTGGTACCGGCCGCGAAGAGCGCGCGGCGGAGCCAGGATGGTCGAGGCATGGAAACTCCTTCACACAGGGGAAATGCGTCGCCGGACTTCCGGTGCGCGGTCAGCTCCAGGGGGTGGCGGCGAGCCAGGTGGTGTCCGCACGCCACAGCGAGGTGGTGTCCCAGGCGTTGGTCCCGCCGTTGCTCGCGATGTAGGCCGTCGAGGCGTAATGGCGGATGTATTTGGCCGGGTAGTTGACCGACTGGAACGAGTAGCCCGTGCCGCTGTTCCCCGGCTGCGGGCAGAAGGTGGCATCGGCGGCGAACTGGGCCGTCCCGTCCTTCGGCGTGAGGTGGAGCTGGAACGCGTAGTGCCTGAGGTAGCTGCCCGCGGCGTTGGCCGACTCGAAGGAGAGGCAGGTGCCGTCGGCCAGGCCGGGGCGGATGATCCAGGTGGCATCCGCCTTGTCGGTCGCGGAACTGCCCGCGGTCACCGGCGCGATCACGACCCTGTCGTCACCGGTGTCGTGCTGCAGGTAGTCGTTGGTGCAGCAGGAAGTGGTGGCCTGCAGCGAAACCTTCGCACCCGCGGTGAAGGGGGTGCCGGTTGCGTAACCCGCGGCCGCGATGTTGGCCTGGACCGCGGCGTCGGTGGCATCGGAGGGGTAGCCCTTGACCATGGCGCCTTCGTAGAAGGTGCCCGCGCTGTCGTTCCGGTTGGTCTGGCAGCAGTCGCCGCCGCTGCCGAGGATGATCGCGCCCTGCTTGTGCATCGGGTTGTAGCCGCTGGGCAGCGCGCCGCCGTAGAACTTGGTCAGGCTCCCGGACTGGGCATTGGCCCCCTGCAGCGCCATCTGGGTGGTGCCGCTGTTCTTCAGCATCGCGGTGACGAAGGGGCTCGTTTGCGCGACCTGGTTCGGGTTCCACGCCTTGCTTCCGCCGGCGAACAAGCCGTTCTCCAGATCCGCCTGCACCCACGGCCCGGTTCCGCTGCACCCGCCGAACCAGCATTCGGTGCCGAAGTTGATGGCGTCCATGGCGCCGTTGCCATCGGCACGGTGGTCGGTTTCCGTGTTGCCGTAGTCGAAGCAGCAGCCGTTGTTGACGTGCGTCCCGCTGGTGACCATGTACTCGCCTTCCGGCGAGCTACCGGTCGGCACACCCGAGCCGCCGGCGAAGTAGCTGTTGCCGGGCTTGATGTACAACGCGTACGCCTTGTGGCCCCCGACGGTCATCGCCTCGGTGGTCGCGACAGCTGCCGTGTCCGCGCCACCGGTTCCCCCGGGGCCCTGGTAGACCAGCGTGTTGCCGCTGCTGCCGGTCTGGTCGTAGACGCGGGTGATGGTGCAGACGGTGCCCGCGCAGAAGGAGTCCTGCGCGGCGGCGTCGGCAACGCCACCGGCGGACAGCAATCCGATGTCCCGCACGGCGCTGTCCGACGTCCGCTGCACCTGGTAGAGCGGTCCACTGTAGGAAGCGAACAAAGCGCGGGTGGTGCTGTGCGCCGCGACGCACGGCGTCCCGCCCGCGGCGTAGATGTCACAGGGCCCTTGTGCGGCCGCCTGTGAAGTACCGGCCAACGCGACCAGGGCGGGCAAAGCGAGCGCCACCACGGCCGCGGAAACAGTCATTCCGCGACGCAGTCGGCGAAACACGGGCAGCGCAGGCACCATGAACTCCCTTGTTCATCGATGACGAATGTTAGCGCTAACAGTTCAAGCGGCGAACGACCTCCGCTCGGCGTTCGGATTGAGATCACTATCGACGAACGCCGGCGACGCGTCAAGACGCCAGTCAGGTCGGGCGGCAACCTCGCAGCCCGGTGTCCCGTTCGGACAGCTCAGCGGCGGTCCCGTGCCCGCCTGCGCACCACGAGCACGACGGCGACCAGCAGCACCAGCACGCCGGCCGCCGAGAACCACCACACCGGCCCCGAACTCGACACGGTCGCGACCGGCGCTACCGCGCTGTCACGCCGGAGTGCGCCGGAATCGCCCGTCAGGGCAACGTCGTTGCCGTCGCCACCGTGGTAGGTGAGCCGCAGCGGACCGACGGCCGCCCCCTCGGGCAGTCCGTCGAAGGTGCCGTCGATCGGGCCGGCGCCCTGGTGGTCGATGAGCACGCCGGGGCCCTGCGCCGGATCCGGCGCGAAGGTCCCCGCGAGCGTCACCGCGCCGGTGACGCTCATCCGGGTGCCGGTGAGGCGGCCGCCGGGCCGCTGGGTGTAGGCGCCGCGCACGGTCATGCCGGTCGCCTCGACCGTCCCGGCGTTGTCCACCGCACCCTCCACCGTCCCGGCGGCCCGCACCGCGCCGGCGAGCTGCACGACGAGCTGCCGCGCCTGGACGGACCCGGCCAGCGCGAGCGTTCCCTCCCGGACAGTCCACACGCTCTTCGGAGTCGTGTGCTCGCCGGTCAAAGTGAGCGTTTCGGCGCCGGTCTTGGTGACGCCGTCAGCGGCGGTCAGGGTGCCGCCGAACGTCGTCGCGGCCGTGGCGCGGACGGTCAGCGTGCGGCCGGCCGCCACCGCGGCGCCCTCGGCGCCGGAGAGGTTGCCGACCGTCGGGTCGCCGGCCCGGGTCAGGTCCAGCGTCGCCCCGGCCGCCGGCAGGTCGACGGCGGTGCTTGCGGCGAGGGAGCCGCCGGCGACCACGAGCGTGCCGGCCTTCACCGTGGTCCTCCCCGTGTAGGTGAGCTCCCCGGTCAGGGTGGTGGTGGCCGGCCCGGCCTGGGTCACCGCGCCCTTGCCGCCGATGCGGCCCAGGTCGGCGTCCCGGGTGGCGTTCTGCAGGATCAGCTCGCCGTTGTCGACGATCTTGCCGGTCGGCAGCAGCGCGCTGTCGCCCTGCGGGCTGCCGTCGCCCAGCCGCAGCGACGCGCCGGCACCGATCGTCGTGTCCCCGTCGTAGTTCTGCGGCGCGGTGAAGGTGACCGCGTTGCCGCGAGTCGCCGCGACGACGACGTCACCGCGGCCGACGTCCGCCATCGTGTCGTGGTACCGGCCGCCGGAGATGGGCGCGTCGAGGGTGACCGGGCCGTTGTAGTCGAACGTCAGCACGCTGCGGGTGCCGTTCTGCTCGGCGTGCATGTCGATGTAGACGGTTTTCTCGTTGCCCGGCAGGAAGAACCGGTTGTTCGTGCCATCGCCCCAGGTGACCGTGGCGCCCTCGATGTTGATGCCGCGCTTGTTGTCGCTGTGGGGCACCGCGGCGAAGTTCCGGGACGCGGCGCTCAGCGCGGGATCGGTGTCCGACCCGTTGTCCGACCAGCTGTACACGCCCGACATCCGGACCACCCCGGACCCCCAGGTGTGGAAGTTGATGTCGTTGCCGTAGAACTGCGAGTAGATGTCGGCGGCGTCGGTGACGACTTCGCCGTCCGGTGCATTGTGGATGAACGAGCCCTGGTTGACCACCTTGCGCACGTGCGGCATCGCCGTGAGGTAGTGCAGGCTGCCGAAGTCCGCACCGGTGCCGACGTAGAGCGTGCCCGAGAACGGGTGGGTACCCGGCAACTCGATGCCGGGCCAGGTGCTCCGCCGTTGCTTGACGAGTCCGGACCCGCTGATCACGCCCGGGTTCACCGCCCGGTGCACGGCGAGGTCCAGGGTCCCGTCGATCTGGTGGTTGAGCGTGTTCAGCGAAATCTCGGGCGCCTGGACGAAATGCCCGATGACGCCGTCTCCCCCCGATCCGTTCCCGTACTGGAGAGTCGCACCGCGTTGCACGATCACCGCGGGCGGATCGGGGTTGTCGATCGTGGTCACCGGATGGTTGCCACCCACGGTGACGACCTTCTGCCGGCGGCGATCGGCCGGCAAGGTGAAGTCACTGTCCTTCACCAGCACCAGCGTGCCCGTTCCCCCGACGGTGAAGACGCCTTCCCCGCTGAGCACGCCCGTGTAGGTGGTGACCCCGCCGGTGAGCCGCACGATGGTGTCCCCGTGCAGGGTCACGTCCCGGTTCGCGAGGACGTCGGCGGTGACATCTCTGCTCCCGGATTGCGCGAACGCACCCGGCGCGCCCAGGACCGCGACGAGGAACGCGGTCAGTACTACTGAAAACCGGCAACCGCCACGCTGAACGCGCACGCCTTACCTCAAGATGTTAGCGATAACATTTTCCGGCGCCCAGTGTTCGTGGCGGATCCGCTCCTGTCAACCCGCCGATGCGCACCGGGGAGTTTGCCGAGCAAGGCCCCGATCGGCCGCCGGGCGCCTGCCTCGGCTTCGACGCGGGCCAGCGAGCTGGCGTCAGCTGGCTGCCCGGCCGCGCTGCTCGGAGCCGGGGTTGCCGTCGGGATGCCGGTTGATCCAGGCCAAGCCCCCGAGGTCGAGGCGGTTGCGGGCCCGTGTGACGGCGACGTAGGCGAGCCGGGCTTCGCTCGGCTCGATCCTGCCCGGGAGCGGCTCACCGTCGGAGCCCGTGTTCTCCGGGTCGACGGGCTCGGGGAAGTCGTCGGCGATGCGGACGCTCGCCCATTCGCGGCCTTTCGCGGCGTGGGCGGTCGAGACCACGACGTCGGCGTGGGTTTCGGCGGCCAGCCGGGAGAGGGTGTCCAGCACGACGTCCGCGCCGTGTTCGTCGATGACCTCCACGAAGGACAGCAGGTCGCGGCCGTCGGGGTCCCACTCCGCGTAGTCCTGGACTTCGCCCCAGGAGGCGAACAGCAGCAGCTCGGGGTGGGTGGTCCGGCGGCCGGCCTGCAGGTCGCGCGCGGCCTCGGCCAGGCTCTGGAGAACGGCGGCGCGGCCGGCGAGCGCGACCCGGCGGCCCTTGCCGAGCAGGGTGAGGATCTCGGCCATCGCGCCTCCGTTGGTGCGGCACAGGATCGCGTCCGGCTGCTCGACGGTTTCCACCCTGCTGGCCACCGCGGGAGAGCCGGTGAGGCGGATCGGCGCGCCGGCGATGGCCAGCCACCGGTTCGCCTCGGCGGCCACGCCGTCCCCGAACCGGAACGAATGCGACAACGCCAATCGGCGGCCGGCGAAGCCGGTCATGACGTCGCGGGCGCCGCGCCAGCCGTAGATGGCCTGCGCGGAGTCCCCCACCATGACCAGCTGGGCGTGCTCGCCCTGGGCGAGGAACACCTGCTCGACGACCGGGTTGGTGTCCTGCGCTTCGTCCAGCAGGAAGAAGTCGCCGTAGAGCCGCGGCCGGGTCAGGGCCCACATCTTCAGGTAGTGGTCGTGCTTGAACGGCACCCGCCCGCGCTCGGGGTTCTGCAGGTCCGCCCACATCCGCCGGGCGTAGGGCAGCACCAAGTGCGTGAGCTGGTCGTGCAGGTGTTCCTCGCCGATGCCCTTGAGCCAGGGCACGTGCTGCCGGTCGAGGGTCTCGTCGGCGGAGTAGCAGTAGAGGATCACCGTCCGCTGGGCGGCGTAGCACAGCGCGGCGGTGGTCAGCTTCCGCTCGCCGATCGTCACTTCCATGGTGATGCCCAGCGACCGCGCGAGTTTCGCGGTGGCCATCCGCGGGTGGTTGAGCCGATCTTGGTAGCGGTGCCCGACCGCCTTGAACGCGAGGCTGTGCGCGGTCGCGCACGCCACGTTCGGGCCGAACAGGCGGCGCGCCTCGGTCGCGATGGCCTTGTTGAACGCCAGGTACCGGCCCCGGCGGCGGGTGCTCGCGCCCAGCATCGTCAGGGTGGTGGTCTTCCCGGTGCCCGCGCCGGCCTGCAGCACCAGGTGCGCACCGGCGCGGAACGCGTCGACCGCGGCCCGTTGTTCGGACGTCGGCGGGCGTGCGGGCATCGGGTCTCCTCCCGGGGGAAGCGGCAGGGCTTGATCGAACGATTACATGCCGATCCGAGGGATTCGTACCGCCATCCCGGCCGTACGTGTGTTCGCGCTGCTCCTTTCGGGGGATGCCCGCGGAGAAGAGCAACCGTGACGAGATCGTTTGCGACGATGCCACCAGGACGGGCTCGAAACGATCGTTCGGTAGAATCTTTGTCATGTCATCACTCGTGCTGGCCACTCTTGTCGCGCAATCGGCAGCGAAGGCGGTGGGCGGCATCGTCGTCCGTTCCTCGGCTCCCGCGTGGAAGGCCGCCGCGCAAAAGCTGCGGCCGGCACCTTCACCGGTTCGAAAGTCTTCGAACTGGAAACAGGTGAAACTCGCCAAAGCGCAAGAAGAAAAGCTCTCGGCGTACCTCACCGGACGCCTGTGCATCGGCCTGCTCGAGATTTTCGCCTATCTCGAGATCACCGAAGACGCCGATGGAGCCGAGCTGGAACGCGAACGACTCGCGCAGACCTTCTCCGCGGAGCTCTCCGATAAATTGGAGCTGCCGGAGGAGCAGTCCGGACGCATCGCCGCCGCATTGTGGGCAGATCTGTGTGATGACGTCCGGCTCCACATTCACCAGCTCCGCGAGGAAAATGCCTTCAGCGCCGACGACCTGGTATACGCCACGAGCCTCCGTCAAGATGCGTCCGCACAGTCGGCACTTTCCTCGGCGATCACCGAACGGTGGACACTGTCCCCGCAACGCCGGCGGCTCGCCGCTGCGCGGACAGCCATCCAAGCAATACGGCACGCGATGCGCACCCGCTACGCCAAGCTGGTGATGCCGCACTCGCGGGAAGACCACCAGGTACCGATCGAGCAGATCTACGTACCCCGGTTCTTGACGCCGTGGCCGGACTTCCGCACGGACGAACAGGCGACCGACACGACACCCATCGCCGAAGAAAAACTGACGGACCGGCGGTTCGTCGTCGTCGGCCACCCGGGGGCGGGCAAGAGCACGTTCATCCGCAACCTGCTCTACCGCGTCGCGGGCCAGGAGGTCGAAACCGTGTCCGCGCCCATGATCGTGGAACTCAAGGACCATCCGTCGCCGAGCGACTCCTACCTCGGCATTCTCGCGGAAAGCCTCCGGGTCGTCACTCAATCGGAATTGACCGCCGACACCCTCAGAGACGTCCTCCAGCTGGGACTCGCCGTGGTCGTCTTCGACGGGTTGGACGAGATCACCGATATCAACCTGCGGCGCTCCGCCGTGACGGCCATCGAGATGTTCAGCCGAAGGTACCCACTGGTCACCGTCGTGGTCACCTCGAGGGAAGAGGGGTATTTGCGCGCCCGCCTCGACTCGGCGTCGTTTCCCGTCTATTTTCTGCCGGACTTCACCGACGAGCAACTGCAGCACTACGTCGAGCGGTGGTTCAAGATCATCGCCGATCCCCGCGCGTTCTCCGCCGAACAGCGGGCACGCAACTTCCTCGAAGACAGCGTGCACGTCGGCGATTTGCGCACCAACCCGTTGATGCTCTCGCTCCTGTGCATGATCTACGAATACGAGGGGTACATCCCGGAGAACCGCCCGCAGGTGTACGAGGAATGCGCCGAACTGCTATTCGAACGCTGGGACCGGGTTCGCCGCGTCCCCATATCCTTCAAGGCGAACACCCAAACCCGCTACCTCATCCAAGAGTTGGCCTACAATTTCTTGAACAACACCGGAAAGGCGAGCGGGCTCACCGAGGGACGCCTGAAGCAAAACATCAAGGACTACTTCCACCGAAACGTCATCGATGACGCGGAATCAGCGTCCAAACAAGCACAGGACTTCCTCGACTTCTGCGCGGGCCGCGCGTGGCTCCTGGTTCAGACGGGAACGTCGGAACGAGGAGAGAGACTCTTCGGTTTCACCCACCGGACATTCCTGGAGTATTTTTCCGCCTGTTTCATCGTCCGGCACTGCGACAGCGCCCGGGACTTGATAGAAATGATCCGGCCGATGATTCAATTCGACTCCAGCGAGGTGGTTCCGCAGATCGCCATCCAGCAGTTCGACACTCGGCGCGCGAACGGTATCGACGACTGCCTGGAGCTACTGGCCCTGGACAACTCACGGCGCGTCCACCTCGACTTCGCACTACGCTGCCTGCGGTTCATGCGCCCGACTCCGCGAGTGCTCGAACGGCTCTTCACCACGGCCATCGCCGGCTATGGCCGCAGCCTTGAACCACAGTTGCTCGTCCTGCTGTTGAACGTCCCCCACGAGATGATCCCCATCGCCCGGCGGACCTGCGCGCGAGTGCTCGGCGACGATCCCGCTTCCGATGCCGCCATCGGCGCCGCAGTCGTCGACGAATTGTTGCTCCAGGTCGGCAATGGATTCGTTCCCGCAGAACTGGCCAAGCCAGGCGAAGGAAACCCGGAAATCCTTCGCTCATCGCTGGCCGGCGTGTCGAGCCGGCTTGGGCTCGACTTTCCGGAAATGCTCGCCGGACTATGCCGCCGCAGGCTGGTCAGTATCGAGCAATACGTGGCAACCCTCGGGCCCCGGGCTCTCCTGTCGGTTGCGGCGTCGATACACGACCAGGAAAAACCAGGCCCACTGGTGTATCGGCTACGCATGTACTTCGGCGGCGGTGAGCACGACCCGGAATTGCACGAGATGCTCGCCTGCCTTGCGGATGCCCCGGAAGCCGTGGTACCCCTGTCGTGGTCGGTGGTGGCCGCGATGGCCGAGATCAGCCGGCCCGGCGGAACGATCGTTCGCTCCAGCGAGCCCGAGACCGATTCGTCGCCGGCACTGGCAAGCCGGCCGATGTTCGACAACAAGACCGTGCTCGCCGAGTTGCTGGCTTCCGATGAACTCGCCGAAGAGCAGGCCGGGCAAATGCTCACCGAGCTCCAACCACCTTTCGACGCAACCATCGTCCGCGAGAATTTTCCACCGCCTCCGGGCGAGCCGGCTTCCTCGACCGGCTTCTACTTGCTGTTCGTCGCCATCCTGCTGGCCGCGTTCGAGCGCGACATCTGGCGCCCGGTCGAACTGTCCGCAGTCTGGCGACTGATCGGAACCCGCCTGCCGTTGTTCGCCGACGTTTTCCTCCGCCATGCCCAACGCAACAAAGCAACCGGCCAGCTGGAACTGACACGTGACGACCTCGCGGCATGTGTTCTCGAATTCGCCCGCATTGCCGACGTCGGCCTGGCCTGGAATGCCTGGCTCATGAAATGGGCATCGAGAGAAGCGTCCGCACTGGGAGACATCTGACGTTCAGCTTGTGCCCCCATGCGCCGGTCGCCTGGTCGATCACCTGCACCAACCGCAGCGTTCGGCTAAGCGCCGTGCTCGCCGGTGAGGGCCTGGTACACCGGCCGGAGCAGCTCGGCGATGTCTTCGCCGTCCACTGTGATCGCGAACGGCGGGGCCTGGTCCAGCAGCGCGTCGGACGTCGTCCGCGGCCCCTGCAACGGCGCCGCGCCGCCCAGGCCCGGAGCCGGGCCGCAGGCGAAGAACGTGTCCATGACCTCGGTCAGGGCCGGCGACCGGTCGTCGGGATCGAGCGGCTCGGCGGAGATGAGCCGGTTCTTCAGCTCGTCGAGCAGTGTTTCGCGGTTCCGGCCGCGCAGCGCCAGGATGGTGAACGGATCGTCGCCGACGCGCGCCAAGAGCGCGGAGAACACGGCGTTCAGGTGGCCGCACGGCACTTCGGCGGCCGGGCAGGTGCAGTCCAGCGACACCTCCCGCGCCGACGACGGGAACAAGGGCAGCCGGACCGCCGTGAAGGTCTCCTCGATGTCGCGGGGCAGCTCGCCGCTGAGCAGCAGGACCGTGGCCGACGCTTTTGCGGCGAGCGCATGGGTGATCGCCGCCCAGTCGGTCTTCCCGAACGCCGTCAGCCCGATTCTCACCCGGTACGGGCGGCCGTCCTGCACCTCGGCGTCGACGCGCCCGGCGCCGACCTCCAACGACACGACTCGCCCCTGACCAGGTGCGGGCAGGAGGACGCCGATCGCCGTCAGCGCCCGGATGAACCGGGCCGGCCACCACGGGAGCGGCTCAGTCATCGAGCGCCTCCTCCCCCAGCGTGAGCACCCCGCGCAGCGCGTCCGTGGACAGTTCGGTGAGCCAGCCGTCGCCCTCGCCGACGACCATTCCCGCGAGCGCGCGCTTCCTGGTGATCAGGCTGTCGATGCGTTCCTCGATGGTCCCGGGGCAGACGAACTTCCGGACCTGGACGTTGCGGCGCTGCCCGATCCGGAACGCCCGGTCGGTGGCCTGGTTCTCCACGGCCGGGTTCCACCAGCGGTCCAGGTGCAGGACCTGGCCGGCGGCGGTCAGCGTGAGCCCGGAGCCGCCGGCCTTGAGCGAAAGCACCAGGATCCGCGGACCGTCGCCGGCCTGGAAGCGTTCCACGATCGCGTCTCGCGCCCCCTTGGCCAAGCCGCCGTGCAAGAACGCGACCTCGGCGCCGAGCCGGTCGGACAGGTGGGGCACGAGCAGGTGGCCGAATTCGGTGTACTGCGTGAAGCACAGCACCCGATCGCCCGAGGCCAGGATTTCCGCCAGGATCTCTTCGAGGCGGGTGACCTTGCCGGAGCGCTGCCCGATCGGGGAACCGTCGTGCAGCAGGTGCGCGGGGTGGTTGCAGACCTGCTTGAGTTTCGTGATCGCGGCGAGGATGTGGCCGCGGCGTTTGATGCCCTGGCTGTTCTCGATCTTCTTCATCATTTCGTCGACGATCGCGCAGTACAGCGTGCCCTGTTCGCGGGTGAGCCGGTATTCCTGCCGGATTTCGAGCTTTTCCGGGAGTTCCGGGACGATCGCGGGATCCGTCTTCACCCGGCGCAGCAGGTAGGGCTGCGTGAGCCGGCGCAGTGCGGCGGCCGCGGCGGTGTCGCCGCTGCGCTCGATCGGCGCCGCGAACCGCTGCCGGAACTCGAACCGGGTCCCGAGCAGCCCGGGGTTGAGCACGTCCAGCACCGACCAGAGGTCCGCCAGCCGGTTTTCGACCGGGGTGCCGGTCAGCGCGAGCCGGTGCCCGGCCGGGAACCGCCGCACCGCCTTGGCCGTCGCGGTGTCGGCGTTCTTGATCGCGTGCGCTTCGTCGAGCACCAGACGTCGCCAGGCGAACGTCTCGAGCTCGCCGGCGTCCCGGGCGGCGGTGGCGTAGGTCGTGACCACGAGGTCGGCCGCGGCGACCTGCTCGGCGAGCGCGTCCCCGTGCGCGCGGGCGCTGCCGTGGTGGGCGTGGACACGCAGGCGTGGGGCGAAGGTCGCCGCCTCCCGTTGCCACATGCCGACCAGCGACATCGGGCACAGCACCAACGTCGGCGGGTGATCGTCGCCGTCCCGCTCGGCGGCCTCGAGCGCCAGCGTCTGGACGGTCTTGCCGAGGCCCATGTCGTCGGCCAGGCACGCACCGAGTCCCAGCGCCGACATGAACGCCAGCCAGGCGACCCCCCGCTGCTGGTAGGGGCGCAGCGTGGCGCGGAACGACGGCGGCAGCTCGACCGGCCGCAGTGCCTGGTGCACCCGCCCGGCCAGGACGTCCCCGACCCAGCCGCCGGCGTCGACGTCGGTGACCGGCAGCGGCGTCTCCCGCGCGAGGTGGACGAGCTCCAGCAGCTCGGCCGCGGTCGGGGGCTGGGCCTGCCGATGCGGGTCGCGGCGCAGGAACTCGAGACCGGCGCGGAGCCGGTCGGCGTCGACGCTGATCCACCGGCCCCGCAGCCGCACCAGCGACGTCTTCGCCGCGACGAGCTTGGCCAGCTCTTCTTGACCGATTTCGTCGTCGCCCACCGCGACCGACCAGCGGAACCCGCCGAGCTCGTCGCGGCCCACCCGGCTGCGGGCGACGACCTGCTCCGACGGCGTGCTGCGGACGGACAGGCGCAGCCCGAGCCGACGCCGGCCGTCCCAGGTGGCCGGAAGCTGCACTTCGAACCCGGCCTCGACCAGCCGGGTCGCGCCGGAGGTGAGGAACTGTTCGGCTTCCTCGACGGTCAGGTCGTATTCGGACGGCCGGGTCCGGCGCAAGGCCGGCGCCAGCATCGGTTCCACCAGCGCGGCCCGGCCCAGTTCGGCGACGAACAGCCCCTTCGGGTCGCGGACCAGCCCGTTGGCCTCTCCCGACCAGATCTGCCCCGGCGACAGCAGCAGGCTCGGATCGGCCGTCGCCCGCAGGAGGAACTGCAGCTGCCACTTGGTGCCGTCGCCGGTCTGGTCGTCGGGATCCTCCTCGGCCGGTCGGCGCAGGGTGCCGGCTTCGGCCAGCCGGAAGCACGCCCGGCCGTCGACGACGTCGGTGTCGGCGACCTCGTCCCACTTCGCGACGGCGTCGGCCAGGACACCGAGCTCACCCAGCGGCAGCTCGACGCGGGCACCGCCGCCCTGCAAGGCGGACAGCCACACCCCGGCCGCTCCCCCGCCCCCGCGCAGGTCGACGGGCGGATCCGCCCGCGCCAGCCGGTCCCGGACCGCGGCGTCGACCAGGGTGTGCAGGGCATCGGTGACGAGCGCGCGCGGCGAGGCCCCGGTGAGCGGCGCGATCTGTTCGGCCCGCCCGACCGGCGGCATGGCCGCGACCAGTGCGTCGAACGCGACGAAGTCCACGCCCTGCAGCACCGGGCGCCACCGGGCCTCGGCCGCGTCGCCCCGGCGGACCAGCGTCGGCAGCACCCGCCCGCGCCGCACCAGATCCGCGGCCAGCCGGGCCACCGCCCGCAGGTAGGTGACCGAAGCGCCGTAGGAGGCCGAGTCGTCGAGGTCGTCCAGCTCGGTCGCATCCACGACCAACGCGGGCACCGACCACGGCCGCAACGACGGCGCACGCCGGCGGGCGCCCGCCGCCGGCTCGGAGGAGGCGAGCGGCCGGTTCGCCCGCGACGGCAGCAGCAACGTCACCGAAGTGGGCTTGCCGGGGTGCAGAGCGGTCAGCTGCGCGCTGGAGACCGCGAACGGATGCGGAAGCGCGATCTGCGCCGAACGACTCGACGTGCCTGCCGGGCCTCGGTCGTGCTCGGCCCACAGCAGCAGACCGCGGCCCGGAGACCACAGAGCGTGCACGAAGGGCAAGGTCGGGGGCTCCTTCGTCCGATCGGGGTTCCACACAGATCGTCGCACGGCGGAGGTGACGGGCTGCCGTCGAGACCACCGGTCCCGGCCGGAGGTGATCAGCGCAACGCGGAAGCCAGCGCCTCCGCCAGCCGCGGGTGCGCGTACCGGTAGCCGCCCTCGAGCGCGCGGTGGGGCACCGCGCGCTGGCCGGTGGTCACCATGTCCGCCATCTCGCCGAGCGCCATCCTCAGTGCGAATCCGGGCATCGGCAGGACGGCGGGGCGGTGCAGCGCCCGGCCGAGCGCCTTCGCGAACTCCCGCTGGGTGACCGGTTCGGGCGCCGTGCCGTTGTAGGCGCCGCTCCACGACGTGTCGTCGACCGCCTTGGCGTACAGGCCGACGATGTCGTCGACGTGGATCCACGGGACGGCGAACGCACCTCCCGCGATCGGCCCGCCCAGCCCGAGCCGGTAGGTCGCGAGCAGCGATTTCAACGTGCCACCCGAAGCATCGAGGACGACTCCGGTGCGCATCCGCACCACGCGGACACCGAACTCCGCCGCCCGGGCGGTTTCCGCCTCCCACGCGGCGGAAACCCCGGCGAGAAAAGTGCTTCCGGGCGGAGACTGTTCGGTGATCTCCTCGTCGCCGCGCGGACCGTAGTAGGCGACGCCCGAGCTGGAGACGAGGACCCGGGGCCGATCCGCTTCGGGCGTGGCACGCAGGCCTTCGACCAGGTGGCGGGTACCGGCCACGCGCGACTGCCGGACGCGGTCCTTGACCTCGTCGGTCAGACGTTGGCCGAGGGGTTCCCCGGCGAGGTGCACCACGGCGTCCCGGCCGGCGAGCGCCGCGACCGGGGCGGGTCCGGCGAGCGGGTCCCACTGCCACGTCGAAGGGGTGGTGCTCGCGGACCGGGAAAGCACGGTCACCTCGTCGCCGCGCTCACGGAGCCGGGCGGCGAGCTTGCCGCCGATGAGACCGGACGCGCCGGAGATGGTGAGCTTCACGATGCCGGGCTCCTCGTGCCGAAGGGAAAGTCAGGAACGCGCCTGCGGCAGGAGGACGATCTTTCCCAGTGCGGTTCGCGCGGAGGACTCGGACAGTTCCACGGCCGCCGCCACCTCGGTCAGCGGGTAGCGGGCGGCGATCTTCGCCGTGAGCACCCCGTCGCGCAGGAGACCGAAGACGTGGGTGAGGTCGGTGCGGATCCGGGCGCGGAACGCTTCGCGCTTGGCCGAATCCGGCTTGCCGGCGCCCGACCAGACGTCGAAGAAGCTCGCGTGCTTGCGGGTGGGCAGGAAGTTCCAGAACGCCAGCTTCGTCAGCACGTTCAGGAAGCTGAGCAACACCGGTGTGCGAAGGAGAACGACTTCTCCATGTTCCGGCAGATGCGGCCGGAGGCCGACCGGGAGGGGGCGGACGCCGCCACGACCCTGCCCCGGCATGCTCTGCTGGACGTCCGGGCCGCCCGATGCTTCCGAGGCGTGGGATCCGATGGACCCGGGCAAGAGCCTCAACCGCCCGTCGCCGATCGGCGTCCCGCCCCTCGCCGACCGGGAGGACGCCGAGGCGGCGATCGCCGGCTTCGAACGCGACGGCTTCCACGGCCCGCTCAACACCTACCGCGCCATGCAGCCCTACTTCGACCAGGCGGGCGCCTTCGCCGGGGCGAAGATCCGGCAGCCCGCCTTCTTCGGGTTCGGCACCGAGGACGGCATGATCCGGATGCGCGCGCTCAAGGAGGGGGACCTCACCGCGATCGTGCCGAACCTCCAGGGGTACCTGCCGATCGAGGGCGTGGGCCACTGGCCCCGGCTCGAGGCGCCGGAGATCGTGAACGAGGCACTGGTCGGCTTCCTCGGCCGGGCGGCCGCGCTCTAGGATGAGCGCGCTTCGCAAAGAGCGGGTGGAGGCGGGCGATGACTGTCGACGTGCAGACCGAGATCGTGATCGACCGCCCGCGTGCTCAGGTCGCCGGGTACGCGATCGACCCCTCGAACGCACCCGAGTGGTACGTCAACATCGAGTCCGTGGAATGGGAGACTCCGGCGCCACTGGGCGTGGGATCGAAACTGGCGTTCGTCGCGCGGTTCCTGGGACGCCGGCTGGCTTACACCTACGAGATCGTCGAGCTGGTCCCGGACGAACGGCTGGTGATGCGGACCGCCCAGGGCCCGTTCCCGATGGAGACGACGTACACCTTCGCCGCGCGGGGAAACTCCAGTACCCACATGACGTTGCGCAACCGGGGCGAACCCCGCGGTTTCTCCGCGATCGGCGCGCCGCTGATGGCCGCGGCGATGCGGCGGGCCAACCGCCAAGATCTGGCGGCCCTGAAGGCACGGCTGGAAGCACTTCCCTCGAAGGAGTGAACCCGGGATCAGCTTCGGTGCCAGTCGCGGAAGGCGTCCAGCAGGTCGGTGCGCACCGCGGGCGACAGCGACTCCGGCGGCAGCTCCCCCAGCTCCGCGATGGTGGTCCGGAACTGCTCCAGGTAGCGTTCGCAGCCTTCGCACAAGGCCAGGTGCTCGACGAACCGGTCTTCGGTCGCGGGGTCGAGGGCGCCGTCGAGGAACGCGGTGACCAGCTCGACGAACTCGTCGCAGTTCATCACGCCACCCCCAGGTACCCGGCCAGCCGCGCGCGGACGACCGCGCGGGCGCGGTGCAACAGCACCCGCTGGTTGGCCGCGGAGATCTGCAGCATTGCGCAGACCTCCTCGGCGGTGTGGTCGCCGACGTCGCGCAGGCTGATCACCGCGCGCTGCCGGGCGGGCAACTCGTCCAGCACACCCGTGATGATCTCACGGATTTCCAGCGCCAGTGCGGTTTTCTCCGGCGAGGCCCACGGTTCGGGAGTCTCCCGCCAGTGTCCGGGGTAGGCGCCGCCGGGCCCCTGGAACCGGCTGGGGTCCACGGTCGGACCGTGGTCCTCGTCGCCGGGCAGCAGGCTGGTCCAGGGGACGCTGCGCTTTTCGTGCGTGCCGCGTTTCTTGGCCGTGTTGACCAGGATGCGGTACACCCAGGTCTTGAACGACGACCTGCCTTCGAAGGCGGACAGTCCTTTCACGACCGCGAGCCAGGTGTCCTGCACGACCTCCTCGGCGGTGGCGTGCGTCGAGACGAACGATCGGGCCAGCCGCAGCATCGACGACGACCAGGCGTCGAGCACGTCCGCGAACGCCGCGCCGTCACCGGCCCGCAGCGCCGCGACGAGTTCGTCGTCCGGGGGCAGCTTGGTCACCGCCCGAGCGTAGCCCCGGCGGTGGAGGAAAAGGGTGACGGTCACCTTACGGCCACCGGGTCCGGCGCCCGCAGCAACGCCAGCGCCCCGGCCGGGAACAGCAGCACCGACAGCAGCCCCGCGCAGACCAGCGCGGCCGCGGTCACCGGCGTCATCAGGCCGGTCAGCACCCCGATCTGCGTGGCGGTGACCAGGAACGGCAGCGACGTCGCCTGCAGCAAGCCGGCCGCGATCGCCCGCCGCCTCCCGAACTCACGCGCGAACAGCAGCGCCGGGATGCCGCGCGCGAGCAGCAGCGCCGCCAGGAACAGCGGGACGCGAACGAGCGCGCCCGCGTCGGCGAGCAAACCGGACAGATCGAGCCGCAGGCCGCTGGTGACGAAGAAGACCGGGATCAGGAAGCCGTACCCGATCGCGTCCAGCTTGACGCGGAAGCGCGGGTGCGAGCCGGAGTCGCGGTCGAGCAGGCCGACGACCGCGCCCGCGAGGAACGCGCCGAGGATGCTCTCGAGCCCGAACGCCTCGGCCAGCGCGACGAACGCAACGAGCAGCACCACGGCCGCGCGGACGCGGATCTCGGCCGTGGTGTCCTGCAGCCGCGCCAGGGTGGCGCCGAGCCGCCGCGACCGGCCCGCCAGCGCGATCACGACCGCGGTGACCACGACCAGGCCCGCGAACGCGACGAGCAGCACCAGCCGGGCGCCGGTGCTGCCGCCGGAGGCGGAGAACAGCAGCGACACCAGCAGGACGGCGGCGAAGTCGGCCACCGAGCACGCGGCGATGACCGCCTGCCCGAGGCCGCCTTCGGCCTGTCCGGCGTCCTTGAGCACCGGCACGACCAACCCGAGTGACGTCGCCGAGAGCGCGACCGCCACCAGCAGCGGGCTGTGCACCCACCCGGCCGTCGCGAACCCGGCCCCGGCGGCGAGGCCGAGGAGGAGGGTGACGCCGTAGCCCAGCACCGCCACCCGCAACGCCCGCCCGCGCAGCCGGCGGACGTCGATCTCCAACCCCGCCAGGAACAGCAGGAACGCCAGCCCGAGCAGGGCCACGATCTGCACCGGCAGGTCCGGGGTGATCCAGCCCAGCCCGGACGGCCCGAGCGCGATCCCGGCCACGATCTCCAGCACCACCGCGGGCACGCGCAGCTTCGGTGCCAGCCCGAGCAGCAGCGGCGCGGCGAGGGCGATCGCCGCGACCGCGAACAAGTTGACGAAACCGACGTCCGGCATGACTTCAGCGGTACTCGGGGTTGGTGAAGTCGAAGCGGCAGCCGGCGTCCCACTCGCTGCGCTGGTTGCCGTGCACCGGGATCCCGCCCGCGTCCTTCAGCATGCGGGCCAGGTGCATCAGGTTCCACGTCATGAACGTGGTGTTGCGGTTGGTGAAGTCGTTCTCCGGACCGCCCGATCCGCTGTCCAGGTAGGACGGTCCCGGGCCGGCTTCGCCGATCCAGCCCGCGTCCGCCTGGGGCGGGATGGTGTAGCCGAGGTGCTGGAGGCTGTAGAGGACGTTCATCGCGCAGTGCTTGACGCCGTCTTCGTTCCCGGTGATCAGGCACCCGCCGACCCGGCCGTAGTAGGCGTACTGACCGGCGTCGTTGAGCAGGTGCGAGCAGGCGTAGAGCCGCTCGATGACCAGCTTGGTGACGGAACTGTTGTCCCCCAGCCAGATCGGCCCGGCGATCACCAGGATGTCGGCGGCCAGCACCTTCTCGTAGAGCGACGGCCACTCGTCGCTCGCCCAGCCGTGCTCGGTCATGTCCGGCCAGACCCCGGTCGCGATGTCGTGGTCGATCGCGCGCACCACCTCGACCGTGACGCCGTTCTTCTCCATGATCCGGCGGCTGACGTCGATCAGGCCTTCGGTGTTGCTGGGATCGGGCGAGCGCTTGAGGGTGCCGTTGATGAACAGGGCGCGCAGGTCGTCGTAACTCGGCATGAGCCAGGCTCCTTCGGGCTGGTGGGTGGACCGCGCAGCTCAGTGCCGGCAACCCGCCCCGGCGTTACACGAAGGATCCGGATGACGGCCGGAACCAGTGCCACCGCGGCGGCGATCAACCCGGCAACGGAGATCATCAGGCTGTAGACGCCGCTGCGCCCGGCCCGCACCGGGTCGTCGGTCCGCCGGTAGTGGCGCACGGCGCGGCGGTGAGCGCGGTGTTCCCTCGCCGAAAGCGGCCGGGAGCTACTCCGCCCGCATCGGCCTCAGCGTGGCACCGCTCACTTCGGCGCCCGGTACGCGGCGATCCTGATCCGCAGGCCGCGCAGGTGGACCAGGTCGATGGCGAACGTCGAGACCGGCCGGTACCCCGGAGCGGGCGCGTCCGTCCGGCAGGGCCCGGTGAGGTAGACGAACTCGTCGTCGGGGTCGTAGCGCGGCGGCGACCAGACGGCCGCCTCCCCGGCCGCGCTGTCCCCGCGGCGGGTGCGGGCCAGCCAGTAGACCGGCAGCTTCAGGACCTCCCCCAGCACCTTGTCCAGTGCGGCGAGGTCGGCCTCGGCGACGGCCAGGCCCCGGCCGCTCCACACCCGCGGTGCCCAGTAGCCGCCGGCGGCGGCGTGGGTGAAGGCCGCGGTGTCGCCGGACGCGGCGACCGTCCACTCGGCCACGGTGGTGCGGGTCGGCATGACGGCTCCCTGCGGTCGTGGCCCCCAGGTCCGGCACACCGTAGTGGATCATGCACGGACCGCGGCACCACCGGCGGCACGCGGGTCGTACCGCCGACCGGCCGATCCGCGCCGAACACCCAGCTCAGCGCGGGCCACCTCGACCCCGGGCGGGTTGTTGTTCACCTGATATTCATCCGCGGATCACCGGAAGCGGGTAGCCGTGCCAGGCTGAGCAGTGTGGATCTCGAACAGTCTGAAGAACTCGTGCCCCGATCGGTCGCCGAGCTCGCCGCGGATCCGGCGTGGACGGTCACCCGCACCGGCACGACCGGTCAGTGGCTCACCGCCGAGCGGGTCGTCGAGCACAACGGGCACCGCAGGCTCATCGGCCTGACCCCGATCCGGCCCGGCACGGTCGCCCTCATGCTGTGGTCCGGCGGCGAGGTCGTCGAGCACGTCCGCGGCACCGAAGCCGAGGTCTGCGCGACCGCGCACCGCTGGGCCGCCGAGTTCCTTCCTGCCGGCCCGCCGCCACCACGCGAGTAGCTACTATCACCGGTAGCAGGAAAAGCGAAAGCTCGTGAACCGGCGTGCCGGTGCCTCCGTGTAGAAAACGATCCGGAAAGAACGGAGAACGGCGGCCGTCAGGGAGCTGTGCGTGGTTGATACGGTGAAGTCGTGACGGTGAACCGGCCCGGCAAGGTGCAGCAGGTTCTCCTGCTGTGCGCGCTCGCCCTGGGTGTCGTCGCGATGCACCACGTCGGCATGGCGAACGCCGCCGGCACCACGGCGATGCACGCCATGTCGTCGGACGCCGGCCCGCAGGAAGCCACCGCTCCACCGGAAACCGGCTCCGGGCACCACGATCCAGGCCTGCCGGGCGGCCTGCACGACGTCCTCCACCTCTGCCTGGCCGTCTTGTGCGCGGCGGGCGCCCTGCTGCTGGCCGTCGTCGTCTTCCTGGGCAGCTCGTGGTTCACCACGACGTTTTCCCGGGCGGCCGGCTCCCGCGGCTCACCGAGCCGAGGACGTCCGCCGAACCGAAGCGGGCGCGGCATCCTGACTTCTCTGTGCGTTCTGCGTACGTGATCGACCGGCTTCACGCCACGGTCGAAATCACGCACTCTCACACAGAGAAAGATTTGTCATGCGCAAAAACTTCATCATCGCCGGCCTCGTGCTGGCCTCGGCCGTGCTGCTCGGCGCCTGCAACAGCAACGACTCGATGCCCGGGATGACTTCCGGCTCGACGGCACCGGCGGCCGCCGGCCACAACGCCGACGACGTCACGTTCGCCCAGCAGATGGTCCCGCACCACAGCCAGGCGCTCGACATGGCGAAGCTCGTCCCGTCGCGCAGCACCGACCCGAAGGTGCTCGACCTCGCGAGCCGGATCGAAAAGGCCCAGGACCCGGAGATCCGGCAGATGCAGGGCTGGCTGACCACCTGGGGCGCCGGCATGCCGGGGATGACCCACGAGCCGATGCCGGGCATGGACGGGTCGATGCCCGGCATGATGTCCGGCGACGACATGAAGAAGCTCGAGGCCGCCAAGGGCGCCGAGTTCGACAAGTTGTGGCTCCACATGATGATCCGGCACCACCAGGGCGCGATCGACATGGCCAAGACCGAACTGGCCAAGGGCGGCGACGCCGGCGCCAAGGCGCTCGCCGGGAAGATCGTCGACGCGCAGCAGGCGGAGATCACCGAAATGCAGGGAATGCTCCCCCGGAGCTGAGCACGGTCGCCGGGGCAGCGCACGGCTGCCCCGGCGCCCGGTCGATCTTCGGCCGGCCGAGGCGCGGGAAGTATCCTGCCCACCGGAGGTGCCATGCTGGGTCTGGGCGAGCTCGAAGCGTCGGTGATGGACGTGCTCTGGGAGGCGGCGGAACCGTTGCGGGTCCGGCAGGTGCTCGACGAGCTGAACCAGCAGCGTCACCTGGCGTACACGACGGTGATGACGGTCCTGGACAACCTGCACCGGAAGGGCTGGGTCGTGCGCGAACTCGAGAACCGCGCGTACCGCTACCGCGCGGTCACCACCCGGGCGGAAGCGACCGCGCAGAGCCTGCGGGAGGTGCTCGACTCGGTGGACGACCGCGAATCCGTGCTGCTGCACTTCGTCAGCACCGTCACCGAAGAGGAATCGGACGTGCTCCGCCGGGCGCTGCGCCGGAAGCCGAAGAAGCGGTGATCCTCGCGGCCGCCCTGCTGCTCGGCACCACCGCGATCGGGTGGTGGTCGCCGTGGCTGCTGGGCCGCCTCGCCGCGCGGGTCGACCCGCGGACGGCGATCGCCTGGTGGCTGCTCACCGCCGCCGGGGTGGTCGGTGCGACGGTGGCCGGGGTGCTGCTCCTCGTCCTGCCGGGACACGGCCCGGCCGACGCGGTCCTGCGCTTGCTCCACGACTGCTGGGCCGCGGTCGGCCACGACGAGCTGCCCGCGCTCGACCCGGTCGCCGGCACGATCGCGGGCCTCGTCCTGGCCGCCGCGACCGGCCGGCAGACGCTGTCCTGGCTCGCCCGGCGCCGGCGGCGGGCCGTCCTGCACCGGCGGCACCTGACCGCGCTGCGGCTCGCCGGCGCCCACGACCCCCGGCCGGTCCCCACCCTGTGGCTGCCGGACGAACGGCCGATCGCGTACAGCCTGGGCGGCCGCCGCGCGCTGGTGGTCGCCAGCGACGGGCTCGCCGCGCACCTGACCAAGCGCGAACTGGGAGCCGTGCTGGCGCACGAACGCGCCCACGTCCTCGGGCACCACCACCTGTTCACCAGCTGCGCGGAAGTCCTGGGCCGGACGCTGCGGTTCGTCCCGCTGATGCGCGAGCTGCCCGCGGCGACGCGGCTGCTCGTGGAACTGGCCGCCGACCAGGCCGCGGCCGCGCAGTGCGGACGCGGGCCGCTCCGGTCGGCGCTCGTGTCGATCCGGGCGGTGGACGGGCCGCGGCGCGCGCTCGCCATGGCGGGCGGCGACACGGCCATCCGGCTCAGCCGGCTCGACACCGGCGCGTCGCCGACACTGCGGCCGGTCACCGTCGCCGGCGGTATCGCCGCCTTCCTCGCACCGCCCGGGATCGCGGTGACCCTGGTGCTGGTCACCGGTTTCCTCGCCTGCCGCTGAGGAACCGCCTCTGTCCACAGTGTCCGCAGCGCGGGGTCAGGCCCGGTTCGGCCGGGTCGCCGAACCGGACGTGAAGCCGCGCAGCCGCAGGCTGTTGCCGACGACGAACACCGAACTGAACGCCATCGCCGCACCCGCGATCATCGGGTTCAGCAGGCCCGCCGCGGCCAGCGGCAGCGCCGCCAGGTTGTAGGCGAACGCCCAGAACAGGTTGCCCTTGATCGTCCGCAACGTCCGCCGCGACAGCCGGATCGCGTCGGCCACCGCGCGCAGGTCGCCGCGGACCAGCGTGATGTCGCTCGCCTCGATCGCGACGTCCGTGCCGGTGCCCATGGCCAGCCCGAGGTCGGCTTGGGCCAGCGCCGGCGCGTCGTTGACGCCGTCGCCGACCATGGCGACGACCTTGCCCTCGTCCTGCAGCCGCTTGACGACGTCCAGCTTGTCCGCCGGGAGAACTTCGGCGATCACCTCGTCGATGCCCACTTCCGCCGCGACAGCGTTGGCCACCGCCGTGTTGTCCCCGGTCAGCAGCACCGGGGTCAGGCCCAGCGCCCGCAGCTGGGCGACGGCCTCGGCCGACGTCGGCTTGACGGTGTCGGCGACCAGCAGGACACCGCGGGCCGCGCCGTCCCAGGCCACCGCGACCGCGGTGTGCCCGCGCTCCTCCGCCGCCGCCTTCGCGGCCGCGAGGTCGTCCGGCAGCGGCTGGCTCCAGTCGTCCAGCAGGGCCGTGCGGCCGACCAGGACCGCGTGCCCCTCGACCACGCCCTGGACCCCGAGGCCTTCGACGTTCGTGAAGTCTTCGACCGCGGGCAGGTCGACGCGCTCCCGGGCACCACGGGCGACGGCCGCCGCGATCGGGTGCTCGGACGCGTTCTCGAGCGCGCCGGCCAGCCGCAGCAGCTCGGTCTCGTCGACACCCTCGGCCGGGTGCACGCCGACGAGCGTCATCCGGCCCGCGGTGACCGTGCCGGTCTTGTCGAGCACGACGGTGTCGACCCGGCGGGTCGACTCCAGCACTTCCGGCCCCTTGATCAGCACGCCGAGCTGGGCGCCGCGGCCGGTGCCGACGAGCAGCGCCGTCGGCGTGGCCAGGCCGAGCGCGCACGGGCAGGCGATGATCAGCACCGCGACCGCGGCGGTGAACGCGGCCGCCAGGCCGACGTCGGTGCCGAGCCAGAAGCCGAGCGTGGCGGCCGCCAAGCCGATCACGATCGGCACGAAAACCCCGGACACCCGGTCGGCCAGGCGCTGGACCTCGGCCTTGCCGCTCTGGGCGGCTTCGACGAGCTGGGCCATCTGCGCCAGCTGCGTGCCGGCGCCGACCCGGGTGGCCCGCACGACCAGCCGGCCACCGGCGTTGACGGTCGCGCCAGTGACGACGTCCCCTTCGCCGACTTCGACGGGCACCGACTCGCCGGTGAGCATCGAAGCGTCGACGGCCGACTTGCCTTCCTCGACCACGCCGTCGGTGGCGATCTTCTCGCCGGGCCGCACGACGAACCGGTCCCCCGCCACCAGCGCGGAGGTCGGGATGCGGACCTCGGCACCGGCTCGCAGCACCGCGACCTCTTTCGCGCCCAGCTCCAGCAGCGCCCGCAGCGCCGCCCCGGCGCGGCGCTTGGACCGCGCCTCGAAGTAGCGGCCGGCCAGGATGAACGTGGTGACGCCGGCGGCGACCTCCAGGTAGATGTTGCCGGCGCCGTCGGACGGCTCGATCGTCAGCTCGAACGGGTGCACCATCCCCGGCGTCCCGGCCTTACCGAACAGCAGCGCCCACACCGACCACGCGGCCGCCGCGAGCACGCCCATCGACACCAGGGTGTCCATGGTCGCGGCGCCGTGGCGCAGGTTCGTCCACGCCGCCCGGTGGAACGGCCAGGCACCCCAGGTGACGACCGGCGCGGCCAGCGTCAGCGAAATCCATTGCCAGTACGTGAACTGCAGGGCCGGCACCATGGCCGGCAGGATCACCGGCACCGCGAGCACCGCGCTGGTGATCAGCCGCTGCCGCAGCGGGCGCGCCGGGTCCCCTTCGTCCACTTCGGACTCGATGGCTTTCTCCGGCCGCGGCAGGGTCGCGTGGTAACCGGCGGCCTCGACCGTGGCCACCAGCGTGGCCGGGTCGACGCCCTCCGGCGCGTGCACGCGTGCCTTCTCGGTGGCGTAGTTGACCGACGCGGTGACGCCGTCGAGCTTGTTGAGCTTGCGCTCGATGCGATTCGCGCACGAGGCGCAGGTCATGCCACCGATCGCGAGTTCGAGCTCGGTCACCGGGCCGGAGCCGGCCGTGGTGCTGCCCATCATCGTCTCCCTCGCGGTTCAGTGGCCGTGGCCGTCAGCGGATTGCGGAGTGGCGGCCCCGGCCGTGGTGACGGTGAACTCGGCGGTCCGCACGACACCGCCGTGCTTGAAGTCCAGGAACAGCCGGTAGGTCCCCGCGCTGGGGACTTCGGCCGCGAACTGCACCTGCGGGCCCGCGGCCGTCCTGCCGTCCCCGGGTGCGCCGTCCGGGTGGACGTGCAGGTAGGCGAGGTCGCCCTCGCGCAGCGCGACCAGGTGCCCGTAAGCGGCGAGGTAGGGCTGCAGATCGGTGACCGGAGCGCCGCCGCGGCCGACCGTCAGCGTCAGCGGCGACGTCTTCCCGGGGATCAGGTCGCCGTCGAGCTCGACGGTGTAGCCGTCGACCTGGGCCGTGCGGCTCGGCCCGTACGTCGCGGGCTGGTAGGCGCCCGCGACCGACAGGTCCGCGCCGAGGGTCATCGGCTTGCCGCCGGTGGGAGCGAAGTCGGCGAACGCGCGGTAGGAACCGGCCGCCGGCAGGGTGAGCGGCACACTCCACGTGCCGTCCGGCGCCGGTTCCGGGTGGACGTGCTGGAAGCCCGCGGTGTCGCGGCGCACCACGATCAGGTGAAGCTTCTTCTCGTGCTCGACGTCGAACCTCGTCACCGGCTTGCCGTCCGGCCCGGTGATCGTGAACGAAAACCGCCCCGGCGCCGGCGTCGTGTCGGCCACCGCGAACGTGTAGCCGTCCTTGCTCGACGCCAGCCCGCCCGGCAGCTCGTCCACCGGAGCGGTCATGCCCGCGTGCTCGCCGCCCATGTCGCCGTGTTGTTCACCGGCCGCGGCCGAAACCGGGCCGACCGTGTGCCCGACGGCGAATCCCCCGGCCGCCAGCAGGACGAGCGCCCCGCCGAACCCGGCCAGCCGTGCTGTGGTGTTCATGTCCGCTTCCCTCGCGTGACGGCCGGGGCTACCCGGCGAGCGTGTACCCGGCCTCCTCGACGGCCGCGCGAACCCGCGCGTCGTCGACCGGCTGCCGGCTGGTGACGGTGACGGCCCCGGTGGGCAGGTCGACGGCGACGCCGGTGACGCCGTCGATGGCGCCGACCTCCTCGCTGACCGAGGCCACGCAGTGCGCGCAGGTCATGCCGGTCACGGTGTAGCTGCTGGTGGTCATGGGTGCCCCTTTCGCGGATACCTCCACGGTACCCCTAGGGGGTATGGGTTTCAAGTGAGCCGGCTCTCATCCGCCTCGGACTCAACTATCATGGGTAGTACTATTGGTCAGAGCACAGCGTGATTTGTTGTCCTGCAACGACTTGCCGGCCTCAGGAGATCCGCACACGATCCGGCCGACGGACGATGAGCGAACGAGGACCTGCTGAAGGCGCGGCGCGGTCGGAGCCGCCCGTCAGCGTGCTCCCACCACGTCGAAGGCCGTGTCGCGCAGCTGACGCCGGGAGCTGATCCCGAGCTTGCCGAACACCTTGCGCAGGTGCCATTCCACCGTGCGGGGGCTGAGGAAGAGCCTCGTGCCGATTTCCGGGTTGGACAGTCCTTCGCGGGCCAGGCGCGCGATCTGGAGCTCCTGAGCGGTCAGCTCCTCGGTTGTCCCCATGGTGCGTTTGCGTGCCGTCTCGCCGGTGGCCAGCAGCTCGCGGCGCGCGCGGTCGGCGAAGGCTTCGAGGCCCATCGCGGAAGTCATGGTGTGCGCGGTGCGCAGGTGCTCCCGGGCGTCGGCACGGCGTCCTTCGCGCCGGAGCCATTCGCCGAACAGCAGGTGGCTCCGGGCCAGCTCGACCCGCAACGGCGTTCCGGTGAGCAGCGCGATCGATGCGGCGTAGCACTCGTCCGGGGTCTCGCCGGCCAACGCGCGCAGACGGGCTTCGAGCGCCCGCGTCCACGCCGTCGGGGTGGCCCGGGCCCGTTCCGACATCCGGTTCAGCGCGGCGGCGACGAGGTCGTCGTCTCCGGTGCGCGACGCGGCTTCCGCCAGTTCGGCGGTCGCCAGGGCCTGGTGGCCGACGGTGTCGTGGTCGAACACCCGGCGCGCCGCGTCCCGGGCGAGGTCGTGGCGGCCGAGGCCGTTGCCCAGCACGGCGTTCGCGTACTCGGCGAACCGCACCACCCGGCCTTGGCCCCGCTCGGCCGCCTCCGCCGCCGCGGTCGCGATCTCGGCGGTGGCCGTCGCTTCCCGGCCACGCAGAGCGGCGAGCAGGATCGCGCTGTACCCGACCGGACGGCCCCCGGTGACCTCGGCGAGCAGGCGGTCCTCGTCGACGAGCGCCTGTGCCGCGCTCAGCTCGCCGGCCGCCAGCTCGTGGTTGGCGAGGAAGTTGAGGCCGAACTGCAGCTGGACGAGCGCGCCGGTTTCGCGCGCCAGCCGGACCTGACGCTCGGCGAACGCGCGGCCGGTGGCGTAGTCCAGCACCTCGGTCGCCAGGGTGCCGCCCGCCCGGTTGCCCAGCAGCCACAGCACACGCCCAGTGCGCCCGGTGCGCTCGCCGCCGGTGTCCAGCGCGCGGACGGCCTCGATCGCCTCGGCCAGCCGCGGGGCCGCGGCCGCGTAGCCGTCGGTGAGCCGGGTGGCGAGCGCGTCGAGCACGAGGTCGACGGCGGTCGGCGGCCCCGGGGCCGCCGGGGCCGCGCGCGCTCGCTTCGCGGCTTCGACGACGCCGGATCCCGCCCAGACGGCCGCGCCGAGCGCCTCCAGGTACGTCTCGCGGGCTTGGTCGCCGTCGAGGCGTCCGGCGGCGCGCAGGAGCAGCTCGGCCGCGTCGCCGCTGCGCCGCTGGTCGAACGCGATCTGCCCGCGCAGCCGTTCGATTTCGGCGTCCCGCACCGGATCGGGCGGCCCGGCCTCGGCCGCGCCCAGCAGGCCCAGCGCCGCTTCGAGCGCGCCGGCGCCGCGTTTCGCCCGGGCCGCCGCGAGTTCGCGCCGGGCGCGCAGCGCCGGATCCGGGGTGAGCGTCGCCGCCTGCTCGAGCAACGCCGCGGCGGCGACGAGACCCCCGCGTGCCTGGGCCCGGCCGGCGGAGCGCTCCAGCTCGGCCGCGACGTCTTCGTCCGGGGCGACGGTCGCCTGCGCGCGATGCCAGGCGCGCCGATCCGGGTCGACGCGGGCGTCGGTCACCTCGGCCAGCACCCGGTGCACCTCCCGCCGGTCCCCGGCGGCCGCGGACCGGTAGACCGCCGAGCGCACCAGCGGGTGCCGGAACCGGATCCGCGGGCCGAACTCGATCAACCCCGTCGCCTCGGCCGCGGCCGCCGGGTCGGCACCCAGGCCGAGCTCCCCGGCCGCGCGCCAGAGCAGGGTCGCGTCCCCCAGCGGCTCCGCGGCCGCGGCCAGCAGCAGCTTCCGGGTGCCGGCCGGCAAGGGGGCCAGCTGCTGCAGGAAGCACCGCTCGAGGCGGCCGGCCAGCGTGTCGCCGTCCGGCCGGCGGAGCCCGTCGGACTGCTCGGCGGTGGTCCAAAACCGGGGCAGCTCGACCAGGGCCAGGGGGTTGCCGTGCGTTTCGGCGACGATCCGGTCGCGCACGCGCACGTCCAGCGGGCCCTTGAGCACCGAGTCCAGCAGGGCACCGGCCGCCGCTTCGCCGAGCCCGCGGACGGCCAGCTCCGGCAACCCGGCCAGGTCGAGCTGCTCCGCGGGTTCCCGCACCGCGACGACCAGGGCGATCGGCTCGGCCAGCAATCGCCGGGCGACGAACGCGAGCGTCTGCGCGGACACCTGGTCGAGCCATTGCGCGTCGTCGACCAGGCACACCAGGGGCCGGTCCTCGGCGACCTCGGCGAGCAGGGTCAGCACCGCCAGCCCGACCAGGAACCGGTCCGGCGGCTCCCCCGCGGTCACGCCGAACGCCGTGCCGAGGGCGATCCGCTGCGGAGCCGGCAGGTGCCCGAGCCGGTCGAGGAAGGGCGCGCACAGCTGGTGCAGGCCGGCGTAGGGCAGCTCGCGCTCGGACTCGACGCCGGCCGTCCGCGCGATCCGGCAGCCGGCCGCCCGGGCCGCGACGTGCTCCAGGAGCGCGGTCTTGCCGATTCCGGCCTCGCCGCGCAGCACCAGCACCCGGCTCCGCCCCGTCCGCGCCGCGGCGAGCGCACCCTCGAGGGCGGCGAGCTCGTCGCCGCGGCCGACCAGCTCCGCCTCCCGACCCGACATGACCCGGAACCCTAGCGCGCTCCCCGGGGCCCGGGCCCGGGATGGACCAGGGTGTCTCACGGGGGCGAACGGGCCGCCCGGGGACGAGGGTGGTGGTGAGCGGCGAACCCGCCGCCACCGCCCGAGAAGGAGCCCGATCGTGGACATGAAGCTCGAAGTCGTCGTCCTGCCCGTCACCGACGTCGACCGGACCAAGCACTTCTACAAGACACTCGGCTGGCGCGAAGACGCCGACATCGAGTTCGGCGCCTCGCGCGTCGTGCAGCTGACCCCGCCGGGATCACCGGCGTCGGTCCACTTCGGCACCGGCATCACCGACGCCACCCCCGGCTCGGTCCGCGGCACCTACCTCGTCGTCGACGACATCGAAGCCGCCCGCGCCGAGCTCGCCGGCCACGGCGTCGACGTCAGCGAGGTCTTCCACCGCGACGCAACGGGCGCGTTCGCCCCGGGCGCGCACCCGGACCGCGGCACCTACTCGTCGTTCGCGTCCCTCAGCGACCCGGACGGCAACACCTGGCTGCTGCAGGAAATCACCACCCGCTTCCCCGGCCGGGTGACCGGTGCGACCTACGGCTCGACGCAGCAGCTGGAGAAGGCCCTGCGCGAGGCCGCGGCCGCGCACGGCGAGCACGAGAAGGAAACCGGGCAGTACGACGAGGAATGGCCGGTCTGGTACGCCCAGTACATGACCGACCACCAGGACGCGTGAGCCCAGCCGGCGGTGCGCGGGCGACCCGCGCACCGAAACCCCGAAAGAAGGCACCATGGCTCACCACGATTTCGACGCCATCGTCCTCGGCGGTGGCGCCCCGGGCGAACACACCGCGGCCGCGCTCGCCGCGGGCGGCCTCCGGGTCGCCGTCGTCGAGCGGGAACTGCTCGGCGGCGAATGCTCCTACTGGGCGTGCATCCCCTCCAAGACCCTGCTGCGGCCCGGCGAAGCGCTGGCCGCCGCCCGTGCCGTCCCGGGTGCTCGCGAAGCGGTCACCGGCCAGGCGGACGCCGCCGCGGCGCTGGCCTGGCGCGACTTCATGGTCTCGTCCTACGACGACGCGGGCGCCGAGAAGTGGGCCCACGACACCGGCATCGAGGTCCTGCGCGGTGAAGGCGAGCTCGCCGGACCGCACACCGTCGCCGTGGCCGGAAAGCAGCACACGGCCGGCCACGTGATCGTCGCAACCGGTTCCGCGCCGGTGATCCCGCCCGTGCCCGGGCTGCGCGAGCTGCCAGGACTGTGGACGAACCGCGAGGCCACCGGCGCGACCGAGATCCCGCGCCGGCTCCTCGTGCTCGGGGCCGGCCCGACCGGCGTCGAGCTGGCCCAGGCGTTCACCCGGCTCGGCGCCGAGGTCGCCCTGGTCGACGGGGCCGGCCACGTCCTCCCCCGCGAACCCCGGGCGCTCGGCGAAGCGGTCGGCGAGGCCTTGCGCGCCGACGGCATCGCCCTGCACCTCGGACAGCACGCGAGCGCCGCGCGGCTCGACGGCGACGAGTACGTGCTCGACCTGCCCGACGGAACGCAATTGCGCGCCGACCGGCTGCTCGTCGCCACCGGACGGCGGCCGCGCGTCGACGGCATCGGCCTCGAGACGGTCGGCGTCGAGGCGAACCCGCGCGGGATCCCGGTCGACGAACGCATGGCCGCGGGCGACGGCCTGTGGGCGGTCGGCGACGTCACCGGGCAGTGGAACCTGACCCACGTCGGCGAGTACCAGGGCCGGGTGGTGGCCGCGAACATCCTCGGCCGGCCCACGACCGTCCACTACGACGCCATCCCCCGGGTCGTGTTCACCGATCCGCAGGCCGCGGCCGTCGGCGCCGCCGAAGGTGCTTTCACGGCGACGGTCCAGCTGTCCGGCGTGCCCCGCACGGCGACCTACACCCGGGCCTACGACACGCGGCCCGGTTTCCTGACCGTCTTCTCCGACGGCGAGCGGCTCACCGGTGCCTACGCTGTCGGGCCCGAAGCCGGCGAATGGCTCCAGCAGGCCACCCTGGCGATCCGCGCCCGTGTCCCGCTGGCCGTGCTGCTCGACGTCGTCCAGCCGTTCCCCACCTTCTCCGAAGCGTTCCTGCACGTCCTGCGCGATCTCGACGCCCGAGTCCACACCCCGATCGGAGCCCCGTGATGTCCTACCGTGCGTTCGAAGTGACCGGCACCCGTCGGTTCGCGCTCGTGGAACGCGAGCTGCGCGACCCCGGGCCCGGGGAGGTCCGGCTGCGTGTCGAGGCCTGCGGGGTCTGCCACAGCGACACCCTCGCGGTCGAAGGGATGCGCGCCGACCCGTCGGTACCCGTCGTGCCCGGCCACGAGATCGTCGGCGTCATCGACGCGGTCGGCCCCGGAGTGACCGCATGGGCGGCGGGTGACCACGTCGGCGTCGGGTACCTCAACGGCCACTGCGGTCAGTGCGAAAACTGCCGCCGCGGCGACTTCGTCAACTGCACCGACCAGCCCTGGACCGGCACCACGACCGACGGCGGCTACGCCGAAGTCGCCTACGCCCGCGCCACCGGCCTGGTCCGCATCCCCGAGGGCGCCCGGCCGCTCGACGTCGCGCCGCTGCTCTGCGCCGGCCTCACCGTCTACCGCGCGCTGCTCACCGCCGGCGCTCGGCCGGGTTCGCTGGTCGCGATCCAGGGCATCGGCGGCCTCGGCCACCTCGGCATCCAGTACGCCAGGACACTCGGCTACCGCGTGGCGGCGATCGCCCGCGGCACCGGCAAGGCCGAGCTGGCCGCCGAACTCGGTGCGGACGAGTACATCGACAGCACCACCACCGACCCCGGCCAGGCACTGTCCCGCCTCGGCGGCGCCGCGGCGATCATCGCGACGGCCTCCAGCGGCGCGTCCATGTCGCCGCTGGTCGCCGGGCTCGGCACCCGCGGGCAGCTGCTCGTGGTCGGGGCCGCGCCGGACCCGATCGAGGTCCGGACGCCGGACCTGATCTTCGGCACGCACGCGGTGGTCGGCGCCCTCACCGGTTCGGCCATCGAGAACGAGGACAGCCTCCGGCTGGCCCACGACCGCGGTGTCCGCAGCCGCAACGAGATCATGCCGCTGTCGGAAGCTCCGAAGGCGTACGAACGGATGATGTCCGGAGCCGCGCGGTTCCGCGTCGTCCTCGACAGCCGCGGGTGACCACGCTCTGGCGATCAACGGGGCTTCTGCCGGATGCTGGTCCGGTGACGAAACCGGAGAAAGACCTGGAAGACGATCAGAACGGTCAGGGAGACAACGCATTCGCCGCGGATTGGGTCTTCACCCTGGCGCCCCGGGACCAGGTCACACGGACCGAACCCGGGGCCGGCCGGCCGCTGATCGAGGCGCAGTGGGCCGACCGCCAGGTGCACGTGGTGCCCGAGGATGTCGTCGCCGACTGGGCGTCGTCGCGTGCCGCGGCGGCGAGGGTGGAGGTGGCGGAGACCGAAATCGAGGTGTCAATCCGCGCGATCGATCTCGCCGCAACGCTCGGCGAGTCGGGATTGACCGGAGATGATCCGGAGAACGTGCTGGTCGTCGAGGACTCGTCCGGTGTGCAGATCGGCGAGGACAACCGTCAGCTGAACATTCACCACTTCGCCGTGGAACGTGTTCGCGTCTGTCTCGACAAAACCTTCGCCCAGCACCTCGCCGCCGACGTCGCCACCTCCGCGCCTCGCCTCCGGAATTCGGTCGGAACCCTCGACGGGTTCGACGCGGTCGTCATCCGGAATTCCCGCGGGGTGCAGGTCGGCGACCACAACCACCAGCGCAACGTGTTCCGGCACGTCGTCAAGGGCCTCGAAGTCGCCCTGACGGACGTGTTCTCCGAAAGTCAGCTCGCCGGTGTCCTCGACAAGATCCGGGATCGGCGCATCGGGTCCGCCCGGTCCGACATCTCGACAGCACTGCACCGCGAGTTCAAGCGGGACCCGAGCGAGCTCTACCGCGCACTGCCCGGCAAGCACAACACGGTCAGCTCCCACATTCCCGGCACTATTGTGGAGGAAAACGGCACCTTCGGTAACCGGAGCGCCCAGAAGCCACGCGAATACATCGGTCGTCCGAACGTGGTTCACTCCTCCATCGCGAATCTGGAGGATGATGATCTTATTCGCACTATCCCACCGCGGGCTCAGGCCGTCTCCAAGCCGGCGCCTCAGCGGTTGTCGTTCGGAGACGACCGGCCAAAGCCGCCTTCCCACGATCCTGGACTGCGAAACACGCCGTCGCACGATTCACCGGAACCGCCTGTGAAGCGCACCATTCCGTTCCCCGGCCGCCGGATCGGATGAATGTCCGCCGGAAGGGCGGGGCGCCGGTCACGCGAGTGACGGCACCTCCTCCGCGGCCTCCAGCTCGGCCGGGCTCTCCTCCTCCACCTCGGTGCCGAACCGGTCGCGCACCTCTTCGACCACGCCGGCGATCTGGCCCAGCTGGGCCAGCACCGCCCGGTGGGTCGCCCGGATGGTCGCGGCTTCCTCTTCCGCGCGGGACAGGATCAGCTGCGCGTCCCGTTGGGCGGCGCGCTCGGTCTCCGCACGAGCGGCTTCCGCCTCGGCGACCGCCTTTTCCGCGGCCGCCCGCAGTTCCTCGCCCTCTTTGCGGGCCTGTTCCTTGATCTCCGCGGCTTCGGCCTTCGCGACCTGGAGGATCTTCTCGATCCGGCGGCCCAGCCCGGCCGCGTCGTCCGGTTCCGCGGCCCGGGGCGCGGGCACCTGCGCTTTGGCCAGCCGGCGCTCCGCGACCCGCCGCGCTTTCTCGTGCCGGTCCACGCGCTTCTCCGCGACCCGCACGTACTCGTCCACCTGCCGGCGGTCGTAGCCGCGCAGGACGATCGGGAACCGGACGTCGGACTCGGGCAGCGTCTCGGGTTCGGAAACCGTCTTCTCCATTCCCCGAGTGTCGGCAACATCGAGACGGCCGGCAATTCGAATCCGGCGGAGAATCCACCGAAAGTGACGTTTAACGGCCTCGACGGCGGACCGTGCGCTCGAGAATCCCCAGCGTGGCCTTGAGGGCGGACTCGGGCACGATCGGGAAGACGGCGCGCCGCTTCCACCCTTCGTCGATCTGCGACCAGTCGTAGTAGGACGTCACCAGGGTGCCGCCCTCGGCCGGTTCGAGCCGGTAGCCGTAGACGTGCCGGACATGGGGCCCGCGCCCGGCTTCCACGGTCCAGGCGATTTCCTCGTCCGGGACGAGCGTGGTGATGACCACCTCGACCTCGTACTTGCCCAGGGGAAAGTCGCCCAGTGCCTCGCGGTCCATGTGCACCCGGAACCGGTCGCCGGCCCGCCGGACGCGGTCGCCTTCGGCGTCCATCAGCATTCCCGACGCGTCGATGTCGACGTGGCCCTTCGGGTCGGTCAGCACCGCGAAAACGGCGTCGGCGGAGGCGGGGATCAGCCGGGAAACCTCGAGGCGTTCGGCCGCCGGCGTTTCCGCCGTCGCGACGAGGACCGCGCGGCCGAGCGTGTGCGAGGCCATGGTGAAGCCGAGGAACGCCGGGGTGGCGTCGGCGGGAACGCCGATGGACTCCACGTCGAGGGCGTGCACCACGACGAAGTAGCGGTGCGGGCCGTGGCCGGCCGGCGGGGCGGCGCCGAGGAACCGGGCCGCGCGGGCGTCGTTGGGCAGCTGGAACGCCCCCGGCGGCAGGCCGGCGCCGGTGTCGTCGCCGGCCCCTTCGGGGAGTTCGGTGACGGTGGCGGGGATGTCGGCGACCGCCCAGTGCCAGAACCCGGACCCGGTGGGGGCGTCGGGGTCGTAGACGGTGACGGCGTAGCTCTTGGTGCCGTCCGGGGCGCCGCTCCACGACAGCTGCGGGGACTTGTCCTCCCCACCGGGGACACCGGACAAGCCCGACATCTGCCCCCGCGGCAGGACGCCGCCGTCGGTGATGGTGGTGCTGGTGACGGTGAAGGACGCCGCCTCGGGCAGGCGGGCGAAGGGATCGTTGACGCTCAAAGCGTTCCTCTCGGATCGTGCCGCGGGGCGGAGAGCCGCCGCCAGATCGACGATAACGATAATAATCGATTATTACCACGATCGTCTATGATGCTGGGGTGACTCGGACCACGCCCCCAGCCGATGCGCCGGCGCCGCGGATGCTCTCCGAACGCGTCTACGCCCACCTCCGGGCCGCGATCATGCGCGGCGACCACGCCCCCGGTGCGGCGCTCAAACCCCAGGACCTCGCCCGGGAGCAGGGCGTCAGCCTGGCGGTGGTGCGGGAGGCGCTCGTGCGCGTGGTCGGCGACGGACTCGCCGACCGGCTGCCCAACCGCGGCTTCGCCGTCCCGGCCCTCTCCCACCGGCGCTGGCAGGAGCTCGCGGAAGCCCGCCGGACCATCGAACCGGCGGTGCTGCGCCTGTCCGTCGAACGCGGCGACGTCGGCTGGGAGGCCGACGTGCGGGCCGCCCACCACCGGCTGGCCCGCACCCCGGCGTTCGTCCCCGAGGAGGGCGAGTACTACAGCGAGGCGTGGTCGGAAGCCCACCGGGTCTTCCACCGCACGCTGCTGGCGGGCTGCGGAAACCCGGTCCTGCTGGAGACGTCCGACCGGCTGTGGGCCGCGAGCGAACTGGCGCGCCGCTGGTCGGCGCACCACGGGCCCGGCCGGGATCACCTCGCCGAGCACCGCCGGCTCGAGGAGGCGGCGCTGGCCCGCGATGCGGACGCCGCGGCCGAGGCGCTGACCCGGCACCTCACCCTCACCGCGGACGGGCTCACGCAGGCGGAGGCGCCACGTACGGCGCAGCATCCCAAGGCTGGTCGGTGAAGAAGCGAACGGTCAGGTCGGCGACGTCGGCGGCGCGTTCCAGGACGACCCAGTGGTCGGAATCCTTGATGGCGGCGAAGCGGCTGCCCCGGATCGTGGCGGCGAAGGCGCGTTGCCGGTCCGGGGTGGTGATGGAGTCGTGCTCGCCGGTGAACACCAGGGCCGGGACCCCGGACAGGCCGCCGTCGAAGGAGGGGCTGCTGATCAGCGACCGCTGCAGGTACGCCAGCACGTCGGGCACCTCGACGGCGACGTGCTGCATCGAGCGCTTGACGTAGCGGTACACCAACGAACGGCGGGGGATGTGGCGGTCCTCGTCGAGGCACAGCTGCATCCCCGCGGCCACCGCGGCGAAGTTCTCGGTGTCGCCCCGCTCCAGGTGACCGGCCGCCAGCCGCAACGACTCCCGCTGGGCGGAGCTGGTGTGCGAGACGACACCGCCGAGCATCAGCCGCGCGATGCGGTGCGGATGGCGCTGGGCGCAGCCGAAGGCCAGTTCCGCGCCGTAGGAGTAGCCGAACAGGTTGACCAGCGGTGCACCGAGGTCGTCGAGGATCCGGTCGACCGCGGCGCCCGCGAACTCCGTTCCGGCCCCGGGCGGCAGGGAATCGGACCCGCCCACGCCGGGCAGGTCCGCCGTCACGAAGTCCGCCACCGGGGTGATCCGGTCCTCCATGTGCGGCCAGCCCCGGCTGCCCTGGAACCCGCCACCGAGCACGATCACCGGTTCCGTCCGCGGGGCGGGGTGCCGGAGGAGCCGGTAGCTGAACCGCGTTCCGCCGAGCGTCAGCGGGCGAACGACTTCCTCGCGCATGATCTCCTTCTGCTCCGGGACTCCGGCTCAGCAGCTCGTCGTGAGGACGAGGGCGGCGTTGTGGCCGCCGAAGCCCATCGACGTCTTGACCGCGCACTCGAACGCGGCCGGCCGGGCTTCCTTCGCGACGACGTCGACCGGGATCCGGATGTCCCGGGTCCGGAAGTTGCCGGTGGGCGGCACCAGCTGCCGCTCGAGGGCCAGCACGGTGAGCGCGGTTTCGATGCCGCCCGCCGCGCCGAGCGCGTGTCCGGTCATCGCCTTGGTCGAGGTCACCAACGGCCCGTCGCCGAGCACCCGGTGCAGCACGGTGGCCTCGATCAGGTCGTTCATCACGGTGGACGTGCCGTGGGCGTTGACGTGGCCCACGTCGGCCGTCGCCACGCCCGCGTCGGCCAGTGCGATCCGCAGCGCCCGCTCGATCCCCGCGCCTTCGGGATCCGGCGCCACGGCAGCGTACGCGTCGCTGGAGGCGCCGTAACCCGCGATGCCCGCCCGGATCCGCGCCCCGCGCGCCGCCGCGTGCTCGGGCCGCTCCAGCACGACGAGACCGGCGCCCTCCCCCACCACGAACCCGTCGCGGTCGGCGTCGAACGGGCGGCACGCCGTCGACGGATCGTCCCGGCGGGTGGACACCGCCCGCATCTGGCAGGCGCTGGCGATCAGCAACCGGGAGCACACGGATTCGGCGCCGCCGGCGATGACGATGTCGCACGCGCCGGCGCGCAGCAGCTGCAGCGCGGTCCCGATCGCGACGGTGCCCGACGAACACGCGGTGGAGACGCTCAGGCTGGGGCCGCGGGCGCCGAGGTCCATGCACACGCTGCTGGCGGCGCTGTTCACCGTGGTCATCGGCGCGAGTTTCGGCGAGACCCGCCGGGCGCCCTTCTCCGCGAGGACGGCGCTTTGCCGGTCGTAGAAGGGCAGGCCGCCGTGGGCGGACCCGATGACGACCGCGACCCGGTCCGTTTCCCACACCGAGGTGTCGAGCCCGGCGTCGGCCACGGCCTCCCGGGCCGCGATCACGGCCAGCTGGGAGAACCGGTCCATCATCCGCATCGCCGGCACGCCCAGCACGCTCTCGGGGTCGAGATCGTCGATGGTGTACATGAAGTCGCAGGACAACCCGTGCAGTTCCGCCAGATGACGGACTCCCGGGGCGGCTCCGGATCCGGTCACTCCCCGCCACGCGGCGTCGGCGCCGACGCCGGCCGCGGTGACCAGGCCCAGACCCGTCACCGCCGCTGCCGGACCCGCCGTCACCGGGCGGTCTTCTCGTCGACGGCCGTCGCCAGCTGCCCCACGGTCTCCCGCGAGGTCAGCTGGACGTCTTCGAGGTCGATGTCCAGGCGTTCCTCGAGCAGGACGCGCAATTCCTCCAGGGCAAGGGAATCCATCCCCAGGTCGTGCAACGACGCCTCGATCCGCACGGCCTCCGGTTCGATGCCGAAGTTGCGGTGCAGAAGCGTGGTGATCTCTTCGGTGACGGTCACTCTGCTGTCGACTCCCATGTTCCGTTTCCGCACGACCGCCGATTCGCGGTGGCTCAAGGGCCCTGGCCCGTGCCGCCGTGAAGGTGCCCCGTGGCCAGGGCAGCGTTCTACGCCGCGCGGGAGCAGAAATTACTGCCGGGCCGGTCCGGCTTTCCACCTCCTGACACCATCGAGTGACCTCCGCAGGCCGCTGACCGCGTGTCATTGACTCGTTCGTGGCGGCCCGGACCGGAAGATCGGAGAAATACGCGAGGCCCGGCCGGTTCGTCACGGACCGGCCGGGCCCCGGGGAGTTCACACCAGGGACGCGGTCAGCCCGCCGTCGAGGACGTAGTGGCTGCCGGTGATCCAGCTCGCCCGGTCCGACGCCAGGAACGCCGTCACCTCCGCGATGTCCCGCGGGGTGCCGAGCCGGCCCTGCTTGGCCGCCACCAGGTCGCCGAACGGGACCTGCGTGGCCGCTTCGAAGTCCGGGACCAGCCGCTCGACCATGGCGGTGTCCGCGAAGCCCGGGCAGACCGCGTTGACCCGCACCCCCGCCGGCCGCATCTCGACCGCCGCGACCCGGGTCAGCTGGATGACCGCGGCTTTCGTCGCGCAATACGACCCGAGGAGCGGGCTGCCGCCGAGGCCCGCGATCGAGGCGATGTTGACGATGTTCCCCTTCGACTCCACCAGGTGCGGGATCGCCGCCTTCATCGTCACGAACGTGCCGCGCACGTTGACCGCGAAGATCTTGTCGAAACTCTCCGTCGGCTGCTGCAGCAACGGGGACGACACCTCGATGCCGGCGTTGTTCACCAGGACGTCGAGGCCGCCGAGGAGACCCACCGCCTCCTGGATCGCCGACTGGACCTGGGCTTCGTCGGTGACGTCGCAGTTGGCGACGCCCGCCGCGCCGATCTCACCGGCCGCCTGCTTGGCCGCGTCGGCGTTCACATCGCTGATCACCACCCGGGCGCCGCGTTCGGTGCACAGCGCCGCGATCGCCTTGCCGATGCCGGCCCCGGAGCCGGTGACGAAGACGCGCTTACCTTCGAGTTCGGACATGCTGGTCCCTTTCACATCGCGTCGATCTTGGGGAGGATCTCTTCCTTGAGCCGCTTCATGTCGTCGAGCGTCTTCGCCACCGGGACGTCCTGGAAGGGCGGCCACAGGAACGGCATCGTCAGCCCGGCCTCCCGGTAGCGCTTGAGCTGGTCGGTGATCTGCGCCTGCGAGCCCACGAGCAGGTTGGTGCCCTTGCCCAGCGGGCTCTGGTCCATGTCCTCGTCGGTGATGACGAACCAGATCATGCTGGCGATCTCGAGGTCGTCGACCGACCGCGGGGTGTCGAGGGCTTCGAGCTCCCGCTGGATCCCCGCACGCCACCGCGCGATGTCCTCGGGCGAGTCCTGGATGCCGATCCAGCCGGACAGGCCGTACTTCGCGATCCGGCTCGCCGAGCGCTTCGCGTCCTTGAGGCCGCTGAAGAAGGTCGGCGGGTGCGGCTTCTGCACCGGTTTCGCGCCGAACCCGCTGCGCTGGAAGTCGGCGAACTCGCCGTGGTATTCGAACAGGTCGTTGGTCCAGATGCCCTGCATGATCTCCAGGGTTTCCCGGACGTGCCGGTGCCGCTTCGGGAAGATGTGCGACGCGCTCGCGGCGGCGAACTCCTCGGGCATCCAGCCGGAGCCGACGGCGACGTTGAGCCGGCCGCCGGAAAGGTGGTCGATGGTCGCGAGTTCCGCGGCGAGGACGCCGGGCGAGCGGTAGGGCGTGTCGATGATGCTCATCCCGATCCGCACCTTCGACGTCTTCGCCGCGAGCCATGGGATGAGCGGCATGCCCTGCAGGAACTCGCCGCGCGAGCTCACCGGCAGGCCCTTGGGGAAGCCTTCGATCATGCCGAAGGAGTACTGCATCTCCTGGGTGTCCGAGGTCTCCGGGACGATGATCCGGTCGAGCGTCCAGACGGAGTCGAAGTCGAGGTCCTCGGCGAGCGCGGTGAGGTCCTCGAGTTCCCGCACGGTCACCTTGTCCCGGAAGTTCGGCAGGTAGAGCGCGAGTTTCATGGTGTTCCCTTTCAGCCGGCGGTGAGGGTGGTGCGGATCTCGGCCTTCAGCACCTTGCCGACGGTCGAGCGGGGCAGGTCCGGCCAGATCTCGATCTGTTTCGGGGCTTTCACGCTGCCGATGCGGTCCTTGACGAACGCGATCAGCTCGGCGGGCTCCAGCCGGGTCCCGGGCCGGAGCTGGACGACGGCGGTGACGCGCTCGCCCCACTTGTCGTCGGGCAGGCCGATCACGGCGCAGTCGCGGACCGCGTCGTGGGCCAGCACCGCCTGTTCGACCTCGGCGGAGTAGACGTTGAAGCCACCGGTGATGACCATGTCCTTGGCGCGGTCGACGATGTGGAGGAAGCCTTCGCCGTCGAGGAACCCGATGTCGCCGGTGTGGTGCCAGCCGTGGGCCGACGCCTCCGCCGTGGCCTCGGGATTGCGGTAGTAACCGGCCATCACCAGCGACCCGCGCACGCAGATTTCGCCGCGTTCGCCCTGCGGCACGGCTTTTCCGTCGCCGTCGAGGATGGCTACCGTGACCAGCGGCGACGGGCGGCCCGCCGACGCCAGCCGTCCGGTGTGGACGGTGCCGTCGGGCCGCCGGTGCTCGGCGGGCGACATCGTCGAGATCATCATCGGGGCCTCGGACTGGCCGAAGAGCTGCGCCATCGGCCCGATCCGGTCGAGGGCTTCGGCCAGCCGGGTCGCCGACATCGGCGCCGCGCCGTACCAGAAGCACTGCAGCGACGACAGATCCGTGGTGTCCAGGGCTTCGTGGCCGAGCACCAGGTAGATCAGCGTCGGCGGCAGGAACGTGTGGGTGACGCGGTGGCGTTCGATCAGCTCCAGGAACCGGCCGACGTCGGGTTTGGCCATGATCACGACCTCGCCGCCGCGGGCCAGGACCGGGAAACACAGGACGCCGGCCGCGTGCGTCAGCGGTGCCAGAGCCAGGTAGACCGGGCGGCCGTCGAAGGGGTAGCTCATCAGCGTGATCGCCGTCATCGCCTCGAGGTTGCGGTCGGTGAGCATGACGCCCTTGGGACGCCCGGTGGTGCCGCCCGTCCCGACCAGGGCGACGACGTCGTCCGGCGGGTCGGCCGCGGCGATGGGGTCGGCTTTCGCCTGGTCGAGCCACTCCCGGAAGCCGGGCGCGAGGTCGTCGCCGTCGCCGAGGCGGACGAGCGTGGTCAGCTTCGGCAGCTGTGGCGCGATCCGGGCGACCAGGTCGTCGAAGGCCGGCTGGAAGATGAGCGTGCCGCAGTCGAACAGGTCGAGCAGTTCGGCGTTCTCCGCGGCCGCGTTGCGCGGGTTGACCGGGCACCACACCGCCCCGGCGCGGGCGATGCCGAAGACGCAGGTGAACGCGGTCGGGTCGTTGGCCGAGAGGATGCCGACCTTGTTCCCGGGCGCGACGCCCGAGCGCCGCAACGCGCGGGCGACGGCCTCGGCGAGCTCGACGACCTCGCGATAGGACCGGGAGACCCCGTCGAGGGTCAAGCAGGGCGCCCCGGGGTCCAGGGAGGCGCCTTTCTCCAGGTAGAAGAACAGAGACATCGTCGTCCCTCCCGACTTCGCCGGCGGCTGGTGACGACCATGACCGCCGTTTGGACGAATGTCAAGATTTTCTTGGACGATTGGTCAGAAGACGGCCGGATGGTATCTTCGGGTCCGTGACCAGCGCACCCGCCGTGAGGCGCCGGACCCCAGCCGACAAGTTCGAGGACCGCCGCCGGGAACTGGCCGACGCGGCGCTCCTGGCGCTGGCCGACCTCGGCTACGCCCGCACCAGCCTGCGCACGATCGCGGAGCACACGAAGTTCTCCCACGGGCTGCTGCACTACTACTTCGCCGACAAGGTCGAGCTGATCACCTACTGCGTGCGCCGCTACAAGGCGGCGTGCGTCCAGCGCTACGAAGGCGGCGTCGGCGAGGCGGCCACCCCCGACGAGCTGGCGGCCGCCTGCGCGGACGGACTCGCCACCGCGCTCGGCGAAGCGCCCCTGATGCACCGCATGTGGTACGACCTGCGCACCCAGTCCCTGTTCGAGACGGCTTTCCGCGACGACGTCGCCGAGATCGACGACAGCCTGCGGGACATGATCTGGCGCAACGTGAGCGCCTACGCCGACCTCGCGGGCGTTCGGCCGACCTGCTCGGCGTCCGACGCCTACGCGTTGTTCGACGGATTGTTCCAGCAGGCGCTGCTGCGGCACCTCGCGGGCGAGGAAGCGGCCCTCGACGATCTGCGGCGCGGCGTGCGGGAGCTGTTCCCCCGCCTGGCCGGCTGACCGCGACGGCCGTTCCACGGCGTCACGGACGCTCCACTGTGGACCCTTCATCGGCCGGGACGAGCCGCGTTCCGGTGACGTCGGCCAGTGTCTCGAGCAGCCGGTCCTGGAACCGGTGGTCCCCCACGGCGGGGTGCGGCCGGACGCGACGCCGGTGGTGCCAGTAGCCGCCGGAGCTGCGCGCGTCCGGATCATCACTGGTGGCGAGCCACTCCTGGGTGAGGTGCCCGAGCCGCAGGTCGTCGAGCGCGCCGGGACCGCCCATCTTCGTCGGCACCCAGCCCGGATCGACCGCGTTGCTGGTCACGTCGGGCCGGAGGCGGGCGACGGCCGCGGCCAAGGTGGTGACGAACAGCTTGCTGTCGGGGTAGGAACCGGGCCGGCGGCCGGTCCAATCGAGGCCGGTGAGCTCCGCCCGGCCGTGGTAGTGCTCGCTGCTGCTGAGGTAGACCAGGCGCCGCGGGCCTTCGACCAGCGCCGTGAGCAGGTAGGGCGCGATCACGTTCACCGGCAGCACCGCGGGCCCGGTGTACACACCCGCGTTGTGGATCACCGCGTCCATCCGCCCGAGGCGGTTCACCCGGCCGGCGAGGTCCCGCGTCTGCTCCACATCGGACAGATCCGCGACGACGGCCTCGGCGCCGCGGTCCAGGAGATCCCGCACGGCGTCGAGGCGGGGCGCGTTGCGCACGTGGACGACGACGTCGTGCCCGTCGCCGAGCAGGACCCGGGCCGCCGCCAGGCCGAGGCCGTCCGCGGAGCCGGTGATGAAGACGCGGGCCATGAAGCACCTCCGGCGCCAGGGTATCGGTCACGATTGGGTCGAGGAAGGCCACCCGAAGCGGTCCGCTCGAGGTCGGCGGCGTCCGCGCGCGAAACTCCCGGCAGTAGCGAATGCGGCATCCCCGGCTTCCCCACTGCGCCGGCCGAGCGGATCCGGCCGGCTACCGGGCCCTGCCCACCACGGACGGTGACCAAACCGAGAGGCGTCTTCGGCAGACGAGGAGCTCGGCCGTGCCGATGCACGCCCATCCGCAGGCCCGGCAGAGCCGACATATCCGTTGAGCGGTAACGAAGTTCGTTCATCCGTCAGGTGACGGATGTCTGGATTGCGCCCACCACGAAACATTGTTGCACGGAGTATGACGCTCCGGCCTCGACGCCGAGGAGGAGCGATGTCGCGTGCTACCACCACCGTCTCCACTCTGGTCATCTTCGTTCTCGCACTGAACCTACGACCGGCCGTGACCAGCCTGGGCGCGGCGCTACCGGATATCACCGTCGCCGGTGGCCTCATCGCCGCGGTGCTCGTCGCCCTGCCCCTGTGGGCGATCGGCCTCGGCGGCTGGGCGACGCCGTGGCTGTGCCACCGGGTGGGGACGCACCGGACCGTCACCGTGGCGCTCATCGGGCTGGTGCTTTCGCTGGCCGGCCGGGTCCTCGGGGGCTCGGTGGAGCTCCTGGTCGGGACGGCGCTGGCGTGCCTGTCCATCGCCGTGCTCGGCACCATGCTGCCGTTGCTGGCCCAGGGGTCCGCCGCCTTCACCTTCGGGCTCGGGGTGGGCAGCACGGCCGGTGCGCTGGTCACGCCCACGGCCATCATGACGTCGTCGTGGCGAGTCGCCCTCGGGGTGTGGGCGACCACGGCGCTGCTGGCCCAGCAGGTGTGGCAGCGCACGCCCGGCGAGTTCGTGTCGCCGCGGACGGCCCCGGGGACGGTGCGGGCCTCGGCCCTGACCATCCACTTCGGACTCATTTCGACGGTGACGTTCCTGGTCATGGGCTGGCTGCCCGGCATCCTGCGCAGCGCCGGCGTCCCTTCGACGACAGCCGGTGCGTGCCTGGCGTTGTCGATGGCCATGGGCTTGCCGATGATGTGGCTGGTGCCGGGCTGGACGCGCCGCTGGCGCAACCAGACCGTGCTCGTCGTCATCCTGGCCGCGCCCAACGTGATCGGGGTGACCGGCCTGCTCCTCGCGCCCGCGGCCGCACCGTGGGTGTGGGCCGCGGCCACCGGCACGGGCATGGGGGCGCTCGCCTTCGTCCTGACGACCATCTCGTTGCGCAGCAAGGACAGCTCGGTGGCGTTGTCCGCCACGGTCCAGGGTGTGGGGTACGTCATCGCCGGGTTCGGCGTGCTGCTCTGCGGCTGGCTGCACACCGGCACGGGCGCGTGGCGGACCCCGCTGATGCTGGTCCTGGCGGTCCTGCTCGGTCAGATGGTCAGCGGGCACATCGCGGTGTTCCGCCGGGCCCCGGCGCCGGCCCCGGCTCCTGCCTCGGCGACCACCCCGCCGCTCGTCGTGCATCCCCAGGACGACGCTCCGGAGGTCGCCGCTTGATCCGCCGTCGCGCATGACTCATCCGGGACGGCCGAGGTCTCCCATGAGTCATGCGCGACGTGCGGACAGCGGCTCAGCCCGAGGCGGACTGGTGGCGCGCCGCTTCGCGGGCGATGTCGATGCGCGAATGCACGCCCAGCTTGGTCAGGATGTGCGAGACGTGCGTGCCGACCGTGCGCGGGGACAGGTAGAGGCGGCCCGCGATCTGCGGGTTCGACAGCCCTTCGACCACCAGCGCGGCGATCCGGCCCTCGGTCGGCGTGAGACTGTCCCAGCCGTGCGTGGCCTGGCGGTGTTTCACCTTCGGGCCGCGCCGGATGCCCAGCGCCCGGAACTGGGCGCGCAGCCGCGCCACGTCCCATTGCGCGTCCAGCTCCGCGTAGAGGTCGATGGCGTGGGTGAAGGCGGCCCGCGCCGAACCGCGGTCTTCGCTCCGGGCGTCGGCGAAGGCGAGCGCGGCGGCTTCCAGGGCCTTGGCCCGGGACAGCGGCCGGCCCGCGTCCGCGTAGCCGTCGGCGGCGCGCAGCAACATCGTCCCGTCCCGCTCGAGCAGGCCACGGCAGTACAGGGCGAGCGCGCGGCGGTGCGGGACGGCGGACTCGGCGGCGATCCCGCGCGCCCGGGCCTCGATCTCCGCCGCGGTCCGCACGTCGCCGAGCGCCATCGCCAGCCGGACGGCGTCGCCCAGCCGCTCCTCCCCCGCGTCTTCGCCCGCCGGGACCGCGGTCAGCACGGCGAGCGCCCGCTCCGGCGCGCCGGCGTGCTCGAACGCCAGGCTCCTGGCCCGGACCAGGGATTCCACCACCTCGTCGCCGGCCCGCTCCGAATGCCGTGCGGCGACGTCGAGGTGGTGGCGGGCCGCGGTCGTCTCGTCGCGGTGGAGGTGGATGATCGCGGCGACGCCGTGGTCGCAGCACACCACACCCGGGTCCTTCTGGTCGTCCGGGACGACGTCGACTTCGGCCAGCGCGTCGTCCCACCGGCCGGCGCCCAGCATCAGCTGCCCGATCGCGCTCTGGACCTGGGTCAGCCGCGCCTCGCTGCCGGTGCGCTCGGCCAGGTCGCGCGCCTGCCCGGCGGCGGTGAGCGCGTCGGCGTAACGGTCGAGCGCGCCGAAGGTGACCGACTGGTTGATGCGCAGCAGCAGGGTGAGTTCGATCAGCGTGGGATCGCCCCGCACGATGGCGATCGCGCGCTCGAACAGCGGTAGCGCGGCGGCCCACTCGCCGCGCGCCATCGCGCCCTGGGCCAGCACGTGCAGCGCCCACCCGGCCGCCCAGCGGTCTTCGGCCGAGCCGAGTTCGGCCAGCGCCGCGGACGCGGCCCGGCCCGCGGAGTCGACCTCGCCGAGGACGCGCCGGATCCGCGCGATGAGCACCAGCAACCGGGCCCGGTGCCGGGCCTGCAGCCCCGGCTGGGTCAGCGCCTCGTTGAGCGCGGGGAGGGACTCGGCGGCGCGGCCGGCCGTGCCGCGGCTCTGGACGACCGTCGTGTGCAGGTCGACGCGCACGTCGGGGTCGCGGACGCGATCCAGGGCGCGGCAAGCGATCCGCTCGGCCTGGGCCACGTTGCCCACCCGGTAGTACGCGTCGGCCAGCCGGCAGGCCAAGGCGCCGGTCACGGCGTCGTCGAGCGGCGCGTCCCGCACCGCCCGTCGCAGCAGCGCGACGGCGACCACCGGTGCCTGGCCGATCAACGGCATGGCCACGTCGAGCAACCACCGCACGGCCCAGTCCGGCACCGGCACCCGACTGTCCGTTGTGGACACCATCGGCAGCAGCTGCCGCGCCACCCGCTCGACCGGGGCGTTCGCCTCCGCGAGCGCCCACGCGGCGGACTGGTGCCAGGCGATCCGGACCGCCGTCGGCATCTCGTCGTACAACGCCGTGCGGATCAACGGGTGCCGGAACTCGAGGTCGTCGCCGGCCGCCACCAGCACGCCGGCGGCGCGCGCTTCGTCGAGCGCGGGCAACAGGTCGGCGAGCGAAGAGTTCGTCACGGTCACCAGGTCCGCGACCGAGAAGCCGACCCCGAGCAGCGCCGCGGTCCGCAGCACGCCCCGCGCCGGCTCCGTGAGGAAGCCCAGCCGGTCCGCGATCGCTTCCGGCAGGGAGTCCGGCGTGGCCGCGCCGGTCAGCTCCGCGATGCCCGCGTGGTCGACCTCCAGGCACGAGCTCCTGGTCAGCGCGTCGACCAACTCGGTGAGGTACAACGGATTCCCGGCCGCGCCGGCGGCCAGCTCCTCCAGCCGGGTGCCCGGTTTGCCGCCGGCCAGCGCGGCCACCAGCTCGAGCACCGCCGGTTCCGCCAGCCGGGTCAGCCGCAGCCGTTCGGCCGGCCGGACGATCCGGAAGAGCGACCGCAGGTCGTCGCGGCGCGGCACCGGCCGCAGCACCCCGATCAGCAGCAGCGGGAGCTGCCGGACCAGGCGGGCGAGCCGGCTCCACACCGCCACCGTCGTGCTGTCGGCCCACTGCAGCTCGTCCACGACCAGCACGGCCGGGCCGTCCTGGCAGAGCTGGTCCACCAGCGCGATCAGCCGTTCGGCGGCCGCGGCGGCGAGGTCGGCACCCTTGCCCGCGACGGCGCCGCCGCCCAGCAGCTCGGAAACGGCGTCACGACGGGGATCCCGCGTGACCGGCGTGATTTCCAGAGCGTCCAGGAGCGGCAGCAGCGGCAGCGCCTGGCCGAGTTCGTCGCCGGCGCCCCAGTACACCTGGCAGCCCGCGTCGGTGGCGGCCGCGCAGGCGGACCGGACCAGCGCCGACTTGCCGATCCCGGGCTCGCCGTCCACCAGCACGGCCCGGCCCCGGCCCGCCGCGACGTCACGGATCCAAGCGGCCAGCCGGGACAGCTCGCTGTCCCGGCCGACCAGCAGCTCGGTACCGTCCGTAAGCGGTCGCACACCGGGGATTTTAGAAGTAAAACCTGTTCCCCAACAAGAGGTACACTCGGGCAGTGCGGAACGTCCGCCGTTGGCCGAGACTTCCCTTCTCGGAAACCCGCCCTTTCGGCAAATGCCCCGATTCGTGATCCGGATGTGATTCCCCCGTCCGGCACCGATGGAGCAACGGCCGTCTGCATTCCGCTCGACGTCGGCGAAGCGGGTCCGGACAAGGCGGGGCGCGGCAGCCGCCGGCCCGGCGATGGCCTTGCGGCACAGGGCATCGGCGCCGCATCCACGCGCGGCAGGGCCACCCGGCCACCGCTACTCTGCGTACACAGGTTCGGCCGTTCGATGATTCGCCGGCACCGTTGCCGATGCCTGCTTTCGCAGACAATGTCCGCGAATACCGACGTCGTGGTCGTTTTCGAGGCCGGGTTCGCCGCCGCGGGACGTCACCGGTGATCCGTTGTTTTCCGCTTTGCCGGGCGGTCCAGGGCCACGTTTTTCGCACTCCACCCGCTCCCTCGTCGAGCTTCACGCCGAACGGACCGTGACCAACGGCGGGCTTGATCGTCGATCAAGTATTCGTGCCGCCATTCTGGTGAATTCCGGGATCCGGTGCCATCACGCATTGTCAAGGGCTGCGGGGGTCCCTACAGTGGCCCGCCTGACGCCGGGGAGTGAATCACGCACCTTCCTTGGAGCCGGTACATCAACTGTCATCTCCTTCGAGGAGCAGACCTTGTTTGGAATCGTCAGGAACAGTGGCCGTGTTCGTGCCGCGCTCGCTCTCGCGGTCGTCACGGTCGTAACCGGTTGCGGCGCGCTCGGCGCCACCGGCTCGAGCCCCTCGTCGAGCGGCGGCGGGCCGGAGAAAACGACGCTGAAGGTTTCGATCCTGCCCACCACGGACCTCGCGCCGTTCTGGCTCGCCCAGGACGAGGGCTATTTCCGGGCCGAGGGCCTCACCGTCGAGTCCGTGATCGCCGCCAGCGGTCAGGCCTCGTTGGCGAAGGCGATCTCGGGCGACGCCGACATCGCGTTCTCGACCTATCCGCCGTTCTTCACCGCCCGCAGCACCGGCGCCGCCGACATGGAGCTGGTCGCCGACGCGACGTCGGTCAACGCGAAGTCCAATGCGATCGTCACGGTGCCGAATTCGCCGGTGAAAACCATCGCCGACCTGGCCACCGCGAAGATCGCCATCACGGCCAAGAACACCGCTTCGGATCTTCTCACCCGTTCGATCATGCAAGACCACAACGTCGATTTCAGCAAGGTGAAATGGGTGCTGATCCCGCTGCCCAACATCGCCGCGGCCCTGCAGCAGGGGCAGGCCGACGCCGCCTACCTGCCCGAGCCGTACATCACGCAGGCCGCCAAGACGGCCGGGGCGATCCCGGTGATCGACATCAACAGCGGGGCCACCCAGGACTTCCCGCTGACCGGCTACGGCGCGACGCGGAAGTGGGTGAAGGAGAACCCGAAGACCCTGGCCGCGTTCCAGCGCGCCATGCAGAAGGCGACCCACGACGCCACGTTCGACCGCGCCAAGGTCGAGCCGCTGCTGGTGCGGTTCGCCAAGATCGACGAGGACACGGCCAAGCTGCTCACTCTGCCGGGCTACGGCGCGATCCTGGATTCCCGGCGCCTGCAACGGGTTCCGGACCTGCTGCTGCAACTGGGCGCCATCCCGTCCCCGATCGACGTGAACTCGATGATCGGCCCGCAAGCGGGAAGATGACGGGTACCGGCAGCGCCGCTGGTGTCGCGCGTCCGAGGTTCGTTGACAGTCTCCTGGCGACGGCTGGTCCGTTGCAGTGAATGACTCATTCATGTCGTCGGACGCCATGAATGAGTCATTCACTGCGTTGCCGCGGCGGGCGACACTAGCCGAGGCTTTCGTAGGGATCGGCCGGCGGCGCGACGGGCCGGGCCTGGCCGACGTCGATGAACGGGATGGTCCCGCCGTTGACCGGGTCCTTGGCCTGCTCGGCGCTGTAGCCGCCGGTGATCTCCAGCCACGAATCGGGTTGGAGCACCGGCGGCACCCGGCCGGTCAGGCCGACCTTCACCGGCTGGGCGTCCGCCGCGCAGCAGTTCAGCAGCATGCGGACCAGGTACGGCGCCCCGGCCGGGTCGAAGGCCACGAACCCGGTGAGCGTGACGGACCGGCCGGCCAGCGACCGGCCGTGGTCGTAGACCGCGCGGTCCGCGTAGTCGATCACCGTCAGCCGGACGGGATTGCCGTCCGGGAGCGGGGTGACGATCCGCGGTGCCGTCACCGCCGTGCCGGCGCGCATCGCGCTGTAGGAGCCCAAAGCCGGTGGCGCGGCGAGGATCAGCGCGAACACCGGCAGCACCAGCAGCCACGAGACCCGGGGCGCCGGGTGCCCGGCCGGGCGGCGGCGCGCGTACCAGACGGTCGCGAGGGCCGCGATTACCAGCACCACGCCGGCCGCCAGCACCAACGGGCGCAACCCGGCCTTGACGTACCGCAGGTACAGGCCGGTCACGCCGGCGTGGAGCAGCACCCCGCCGACGAGGAACAGCAGGATCGCCTGCACGGTCCGGTTCACAGCAGCACCGCCCCGGTCAGGACCGCGGCGCCCACGGCCACGACGAAGGTCACCGGCGCGAACCGCAGCGCGAACCCGCGGCCGAACGTGGCGGCCTGCATCCCGAACAGCTTCAGGTCGATCATCGGGCCGACGACCAGGAACGCCAGCCGCGCCGTCGGCGAGAACTGCGTCAGCGACGACGCGACGAACGCGTCGGCCTCCGAACAGATCGACAGCAGCACGGCGAGGGCCGCCAGTGCCAGGACCGCCACGACCGGGTGGCCCGCCGCGGCGTGCAGCCAGGTTGCGGGCACCACGGCCTTGAGGGTCGCGGCGGCCATCGCGCCGCCGACAAGGAACCCGCCCGCGTGCATGACGTCGTGCCGGACCGATCCCCAGAACGCCGCTCCCCCGGTGCCGCCGTCACCGTGGTCGTGCGTGCGGGGCCGCAGCCAGTCCGGACGGCCGAGGCGCTGCCACAGCCAGCCCATCACGCACGACGCCGCGAGACTCGCGGCGAACCGGGCGGCGACCATCTGCGGCTGCCCGGGGAACGCGACGGCCGTCGCCGTCAGCACCACCGGGTTGATCGCCGGCGCCGACAGCAGGAAGGCCACCGCCGCCGAGGGGTTGACGCCGCCGCGCACCAGCGCACCGGCCACGGGCACCGACGCGCATTCGCAGCCGGGCAGGACCGCGCCGGCCAGCCCGGCGACCGGCACCGCCAGCGACGGCCGTTTCGGCAGCACGCGCGTGAAGAAGGACGCCGGCACGAAGACCGCGAGCCCGGCCGACAGCAGCACGCCGAGGACGAGGAAGGGCAGCGCCTGCACGACCACCGCCACGAACACCGTCATCCAGCTCTGCATGACCGGAGCGGACAACAGCCGCCGAACCGGTCCTTGCGCCAGGAACCCGGCCAACAGGACCAACGTCAGGACCAGGACGGGGTCGACGTTCCAGCCCGGCCGTTCGTCCGGCGCCCGGCCGGCGCGCCTTTCCTCGATGGCAGTCATCAGGCGATCTCCCGTACTTCCGCTCCACACCCGACCGGCTACACGGGCCACGGGCCCATCCGGTTCACCGCGGCGAGGGAACGACGTCCGGCGATCCGGTCAGCGGGCCAGTTTCCGCAACACCGGCCCGGAAACGGACACCGGCGCCGCTCGCAGCACCCGGACCAGCGCGGACGTCGTCCACGGGAAGGCCGCGTCGGCGGGTTCCCGCCGCAGGGCCCGGACCACGTGCCGGGCAGCCTGCTTTTCGCTGATCCGGAACGGCTTCGGCAGCCCGTCGGCCCCGGCACGCGCGGTGGCCACGAAGCCGGGGTACAGCGAGGTGAACCGGATTCCCTCGGGCGCGAGCTCGACCCGCGCCGCGTCGATCAGGGTCCGCACCGCGGCCTTCGCGGCCGAATAGGGGCCCTGGCGCGGAATCCCCATCAGGCCCGCCAGCGAATTGGTCTGCGCGATCAGGCCGCCGCCCTGCCGGCGCAGCTGCGCGATGAGCGGGACGAGGTAGTGCACGGTGACGTCGTAGTTCAGCGCCATCACCCGGGCGACGTCCTCGACCCCGACCTCGGCCATCGCCATGTCCGGACCCTGGCCGACGTTGAGCAGCGCGACGTCCACCGCACCGAACTCCGCCACCACCCGCGCCACCACCGCGGCCGCCGCCGCGGGGTCGAGCGCGTCGGCCACGAGGTCGAGGCAGGCGCTCCCCGCCGCGCGGACGTCGGCGGCCACGGCCGCCAGCTCCGCCGCCCGCCGGGCCACGACCACCACCCGGTTGCCGTGGCCGGCGAGGTCGCGGGCCACCTGGGCGCCGATCCCCGAGGAAGCACCGACGATCAGGATCGTCTGGTCCACCAACGTCGCCATTCCCTCACCCCGTCAGTGCGCGGCCGCGCCGAGTTCGATGATCAGCACGCCCGCGGCGATCAGCCCGACGCCGGCGGCCATCCGCCGGGTGAGGGCCTCCTTGAAGAACACCCGCGCCCCGATCGCCGTCAACGCGACACCGCACGCCGCCCAGACGCCGTACGCGATGCCGACCGGCATGCCGCGGGCGAGAGCGAGGGCCAGCAACCCGAACGCGCCGAGGTAGCCGGCCGCGACGGGCACGATCCACCGCTTCTTCTTCAAGCCCTCCGAAGCGCGCAGCGACAGCGTCGCCGCGACCTCGGACAGGATGGCCCCGGCCAGCAGCAGCCACATCACGAGTCCCCCTCGCGCTCGGGGGCGTGGCCGGTCTCCACCAGCACGACACCGGCGATGACCGCCGCGATCCCGATCCCGATCAGCGGCGTGAACGGCTCGGCGAACAGCACCGTGCCCAGGACCGCGGTGAGCGCGACCCCCGCGGCCGCCCAGATGCCGTAGACGACCCCGATCGGCGTGCCCCCGCGCACCAGCGCGGACAGGGCCACGAACGCGCCGGCGTACCCCGCGGCCGTCAGCCCCGCCCACCAGGCGTTGTCGATCGCCGCCCGCAGCGCCAGGGTCGCCGTCACCTCCAGCACGATCGCGGCGGCCAGGATCGCCCATTTCCTCATCGTGGCTCCTCACCGCATCCGGGGCCACGCCGTCGGGGCCGCACCGTTCCTCCGGCGGCGAGCCTACGCATCGCCGCACCGAGACCGGCCAGTCAAACCTGAACGTGACTTTGTTTCATGTTTAACCTACGCTGAGCCGATGACTGAGGGCACAGTGCTCCTGCAGGCCGCGCGGCAAGCGGTGGTCGCGGCTTGCCACGACCTGGCCGGTGCCGGCCTGCTGATCGGCACCGCGGGCAACGTGAGCGTGCGCGTGGGTGAGCACGTCGCGGTCACCGCGACCGGCGCCGTGCTCGGACGCATCACGCCGGCGCAGATCACCGTCGTCGACCTGGCCGGGACCGTGGTCGCCGGGGAGCTCGCGCCGACCTCGGAACTGGAACTGCACCTCGGGATCTACCGCCGGTCCGGCGCCGGCGCGGTCGTGCACACGCACTCGCCGCAGGCCACCGCGGTCTCGTGCGCGCTCGACGAACTCCCGTGCGTGCACTACCAGCAGCTCCTGCTCGGCGGGGCCGTGCGGGTCGCCCCCTTCGCCGTCTTCGGCAGCGACGAGCTGGCCGAGCACGTGTGGACCGCACTGGAAGGCAAGTCGGCCGCGCTGCTGGCCAACCACGGCGCCGTCGTGCACGGCCCCACGCTGCAGGCGGCGGTCGACAACGCGCTGCTGCTCGAGTGGGCCTGCGAGCTCTACCGGAACGCCGCGTCGATCGGCACCCCCAGAGTCCTGGACACCGCCCAGCAGGCCGCGGTGATCGAAGCCGCGCTGCGGCGCGGCTACGGCAGCACCCGACGGATCGAGGAGGATCTGTGACGCAATCGGTGATCACGCTCGGCGCGCACGTGTTCGACGTGCAGGTCCGGCCGGTCGAAGCCATCCCGGACGGGCAGGGCGCGGCGCTGGTCGAGCAGATCCGGTTCGGCCCGGCCGGGACCGCGGCCGGCACCGCGCTGACGCTGGCCAAGCTCGGCGCGGCCGTCCGCACCGCCGGCGCGATCGGCACCGACCCGATCGGCGACCTGCTGCTGGCCATGCTCACCCGCCACGGCATCGACACCTCCCTGGTCGTCCGCCGCGCAGACGTGCAGACCTCGGCGTCGGTGCTGCCGATCCGCCCGGACGGCAGCCGGCCCGCCTTCCACGTCCCCGGCGCGAACCTCACCTACGGGCCCGGCGACATCGCGGAAGCCGAAGTGGCCAAGGCGACCCACCTGCACCTGGGCGCGCCCGAGCTGATGGGCGGGGAGAACGCGGCGAAGATCCTCTCCCCCGCGCGGGCGGCGGGCGTGGTCACCTCGGCCGACCTGCTCGCCCCCGGCGACCCCGGCATCCTCGCCTGGATCGCGCCCGCACTGTCCTTTCTGGACTACCTGCTGCCCAACGAGCAGCAGGTCCTCGGGCTCACCGGCGCCGAGACCCTCGAAGACGGCGCCCGCGCGTTGATCGGCCACGGCGTCGGCTGCGTCGCCGTCACGCGAGAGGCGCGCGGTGCCTTGGTGATCACCGCGGACGAGGTGCTCGCCGTCCCCGCGTTCGCGGTCGACGTCGTCGACACCACCGGCTGCGGTGACGCGTTCTCCGCGGGCTTCCTGCGCGGCCTCGGCCTCGGCCGGCCCCTGCGGGACGCCGCCGTGCTCGGCTCGGCCGCCGCGGCCCTGGTCGCCCAGGGGCTGGGCAGCGACCACGGCGAGTTCGACCTGGCCGTCGCCGACGCCTTCGCCGCAGCCACCCCCACGCTGGAGAGCGCCGATGCGCCGCACTGACGTCGTCGTGGTCGGCGCGGGCCTGGCCGGCCTCACCGCCGCCCGCGAACTGACCGCGGCCGGCCGCGACGTCGTCGTCCTGGAAGCCCGTGACCGGGTCGGCGGCCGCACCGTGAACCACGACCTCGGCGACGGCAAAGTGGTGGAGGCGGGCGGCCAGTTCGCCGGCCCCACCCAGGACCACATCCTCGCGCTGGCCAAGCAGGTCGGCGTCGAAACGTTCCCCGCGCACACCCAGGGGGCGTCGGTCTACGTCAACGGCGACCGGGCCCGCCGGTACCGCGGCGACATCCCGCCCGACCCGCTGGCCCTGCCCGACCTCGCGATCGCCCTGCGGCGGATCAACCAGCTGGCCGGGAAGATCCCGCTGGAAGCGCCGTGGCGCGCTCCCAAGGCGCGGGCGTGGGACAGCGTGACGTTCGAAAGCTGGATCCGGCACACCACGGCGGGCACCGGCGCGCTGGACCTGGTCAACGTGCTGCTCGGCTCGGCCTACGGCGGCAGCGCGGCCGACGCGTCGCTGCTCTACAGCCTTTGGTACATCGCCGGCTTCGGCAACGAAACCACCCCCGGCACCGTCGAACGCGGCATCGGTGTCACCGGCGGAGCGCAGGAATCCCGCTTCGCCGGCGGTTCCCAGCTGATCTCGCACCGCATCGGTGACGAGCTCGACGGACGCGTGGTGCTCGGCTCCCCGGTACGGACGATCGAGCAGGACGACGGCCCGGTGACGGTGAAGTCCGATGTGGACACCTGGAGCGCGCGGCACGTCGTCGTCGCCGTCCCGCCGGCGCTGGCCGCCCGGATCTCCTGGCGCCCGCTGCTGCCGCCGCAGCAGGACGCGCTGTTCTCCCGGATGACCTTCGGCGCGCTGATGAAGTGCGAGGCGGTGTACCCGGAGCCGTTCTGGCGGGCCGACGGGCTCAACGGCCAGGCCGTGTTCCGGCACGGCTCCCCGATCTGTTCCATGTGGGACAACTCCCCGCCCGACGGCAAACCGGGCGTGTTGATGGGCTTCCTCGGCGGCCCCCAGTGGCACGCCTGGGCAGCCCGGCCGCCCCGCGAGCGACGCGCCGCCGTGCTGCGCGCCTTCGCCGCCGCCGTGGGGAAAGAGGCGTTGCGCCCGGTGGAGTACTTCGAACAGGACTGGGTCGGCGAGGAGTGGACCCGCGGCGGCCCGACGTCCGTGCCCGGGCCCGGCGTGCTGACCGAGCTCGGTCCGTGGCGCGACCGGCCGTTCGGCCGGGTGCACTGGGCCGGCGCCGAGCACGCGGACCACTGGAACGGATACATGGACGGCGCGGTCCGCTCGGGCGAAACCGCCGCCCGCGCCGTCCTCGGCCACGAGTGAAGGGGACGAGGGTGCGCGACTACACCGTTTCCGAGCAGGCGATCATCCCGCACCCGGTCCGGCGCGTGTGGGAGGTGATCTCCGCGACCCACCGCTACGCCGAGTGGGTCCCGACCGTCCTGGCGGTGACCGACCACCACGGCACCGCGGAAATCGGCCGCACCTACCGCGAGCGCAACAAGTCGCTCGGCCCGCTGACCACCCGGTCCACCTGGACGGTCCGCGAAATCGAGGCGCTCACCCGCCGGGTCGACACCGGCGTCGGCTTTGCCCCGCTGCAGGACCTGACCAACGTGTTCGAGTTCGAGCCGCTCACCCGCGGCGACGGATCGGAAAGCACGCTGATGACGTACGCCGTCCGGTACCGCCTCGGCCTGGGGCCGCTCGGCCCGCTCGTCCACCGCATCGTCGCGGCCGGGTTGCGCGCCGACATGACCCGGGCGATGGACAACCTCGCCGACGTCATCCTCGCCGAGGGAGTCCGCCCCTAGCCGCCGGTTCCGTGCAACCCGGTGGCCTCCTCGTTCCGTCCGGGAAGCAACGGCGCGAAGGAGGCCAACCCATGCGCAGGCGATCCGCTGTCCCAGGCGCGCTCCTCCTCGTCCTGAGTGCCGTGGCCTGCGGCAACAACGCCCGGCCCGGGTCGGCGGACGCGTTGTGCTCGGCCTCCTACGAACCCCGCGAACTCGTCGACAGCGGGCCGCTGTACCCGCCGTTGCCCGCCGCGGCGGAAGGCACGCGCGGGGAAAACCGCAGCACCGACGCGGCCGCGATCAAGAAGGTCGCCGCCGCCGTGTGCGGCCTGCCGGAACCGCCGCCGGACGTGGTCTGCACCGCCGAGCTGGGGCCGAGCTACCGGCTCCGGTTCGTCGACACCGCGGGCCGGACGACGACCCTCACCGCCGCCGCGTACGGCTGCCAGTTCGTCCGAGGACTCGGAACCGAGCGGGTCGACGCGCGGCCGCTCTGGGCCGCGCTGACCGCCGCCGGGCTCCCCACGCCGCCAGTACGCTGATCCGATCGTCCACAAAGGACGGCGACCGGACCACCGCGAGTACTGGTCCGGGCAACGAAAGGGCACCGTCGGGGGCCGTCAGTACCCGACCCGGTCCGCCGGACCTTGACCCCGCCGGGCCGCGTACCTACCGTCCGGTCACCGTTTCCGGTGGACGCGGGCCGGTCGGCCTCGCGAAAGCCGCCCCTTCCGAGGAGGTGCCATGCTGTCGAGGCGTACCTTCGTCACCGCCGGTCTGGTCGCCGCCGCGGCGAGCACGCCGCTGTGGTCCGCCGTCACCACGCCCCGCGCGCGAGCCGCCACGGCCTTGCCGTTGACGCTGAAGAACAATTCGGGCGGCGGCACCGTCTACGCCTACATCAGCGGCTCGGACACCGCGGGCCGCCCCGGCTTCGTCACCGCCGACGGCCGGTTCCAGGCGCTGCCCAACCCGTCCTCGCCGGTGACGCCGGTCCCGGACTACGCCATCCCGCTCGGCGGCTCGGGCTCCCAGCTCACGGTGACGCTGACCGACTACCTCATCGGCGGCCGGGTGTGGTTCTCGGTCGACAAGAAGATCCAGTTCTTCGTCAACCCCGGGCCCGGCCTGGTGCAGCCCGGCTTCACCAGCTCGGACCCGAACTGGCAGACGAACTGGACGTTCTGCGAGTTCACCTACAACAGCGCGAACCTCTACGCGAACATCAGCTACGTCGACATGGTCGCGCTGCCGGTGTCGATGGCCACCACCGGCGCGGCGGGTGCGCAATCGGTCAGCCCGCTGCCGGACGGCGCCCTCGGGAGCATCGCGGACGGGCTGCGCGCGCAACACAACACCGACGGGGCGCCCTGGGACCGGCTGGTCGTCACCGACTCGGCCGGCAAGGTGGTGCGGGTGCTGGCGCCCGGCCACTCTCCCGTCGACTTCGGCGGCTACTGGACGAACTACCTCAACGCCGTCTGGGACCACTACCGCACGACCCCGCTGACGATCAACGGGCAGGGCGGCATCGGCTCCTACACGGGCACGGTCAGCGGCGACGCGATCGTGTTCGCCGGCCTGAACACCAACGGCGTGCCGTTCACCAAGCCGAGCGCGGTGGACATCTTCGGCTGCGCGAGCGGGCCGCTGTACAACTCCGGCAGCGACGCCCGGGGCGCGGTCGCCGCCCGGCTGGCCGCCGCGCTCAACCGCAGCAGCCTGCTGGTCGCCGGCGGGAACAACCAGCCCGACGGCGTCGCCCCTTCGCAGTACTACCGGGACGCCACCACCAACCACTACGCGCGCCTGGTGCACCAGTACGCCTCGATCGGCTACGCCTTCCCGTACGACGACGTCGGCCCGACCGGCGCCCAGCCCGTCGACGGCCACCTCCAGGACCCGGCCCCGACGTCCTGGACGGTCGCGCTCGGACCGGGCGCGGGCGGCGGCACGACCCCGCCCGGCTCCGGCGGCACCAGCGCGTACTCCACCATCCAGGCGGAGGCCTACAACGCCCAGAACGGCACGCAGAACGAGTCGTGCGGCGACACCGGCGGCGGGGTGGACGTCGGCTGGCTCGCGGACGGCGACTGGCTGAAGTACGCCCGCGTCGACTTCGGGGCGAGCTCGCCGAACCAGTTCGTCGCCCGCCTCGCCTCCGGCGCGGCCGCCGGGGTCAGCGGCGCGATCCGGACCTGCCTGGACAGCGTGACGGGCCCGGTGATCGCCGAGATCGACTTCGCGAACAACGGCGGCTGGCAGCAGTGGCAGACGGTGCCGGCCAACATCGTCGGCCCGGCCACCGGCGTGCACGACCTCTACCTGACGTTCTCCGGGAGCTCGGCGGACTTCGTCAACGTCAACTGGTTCACCTTCACCCGCTAGGCCGATCAAGGAAGGACGACGACCTTGCCGTGCACGCCGCCCTCGGCGGCGCGCGCGTGCAGGGCGCCCAGCTCGGCCAGCGGCACCCGCTCGGCGACCTCGACCCGCAGCTCACCACGGTCGACCAGCGCCACCAGCGTCGCCAGCTGGTCGGCGTCGCTGCGGACGAACAGGTCGATGCCCCGCACGCCGCGTTCCTCGTCGGAGGGTGCGGGCATCCACACGGTCGTGTTGACCACGACACCGCCCGGCCGGACCAGGGTGACCAGCGCCGCCAGCTGCTCCGGCGCGACCGGGGCGAGGTTGAGCGCCACATCGACCGGCTCCCTCACCGCCGCGGTCACGTCGGTAGTCGTGTGGTCGATGACCTCATCGGCCGCCTTGACCGCCTCAGCGCTGCGCGGGCTCGCCGTGGCGATCACGTGAGCACCGGCGTTCTTGGCCAGCTGCACGGCGTAGCCACCCACCGCACCACCCGCCCCGTTGATCAACACCCGCTGCCCCGCCGCCAGCTTGCCGTGGTCGAACAGCGCCTGGTACGCCGTCAGCCCCACCAGCGGCAGCGCAGCGGCTTCGGCCAGCGGGACGCTCTTCGGCGCCGCCGCGAGGATCTCGACGGGGGCGAGGACGTACTCGGCGGCGGCGCCGGGCTTGTCCATCGGCAGGAAACCGACGATCTCGGCACCGACCGCGAGACCGTCCAGTCCCTCGCCCAGCGCGTCGACCGTGCCGGCGACGTCGATGCCCGGCGTGTGCGGCAGCACCACCGGGATCGGCCCCTGCATGAAGCCGCCGCGGATGTTGCCGTCGACGGAGTTGAACGACGTCGCGGCGACCCGGATCCGGACCTGCCCGGCTCCGGGGACGGGCCGGTCCACGTCCTCGTAACGCAGGACACCGGGATCGCCGTACTCGTGGAACCGCACTGCCTTCATCGAGCTGCTCGCTTTCGTCCGTGATCCACTTCGCCCCCAGGATCGCGGCCGCGGGCCGGATCAGCCTGGGCCGGCCTGGCCCACCCTGACGACGGACGGCGGCCCGGCGGCGCCGACGAGCTCGCCGAGCCGGGCCGCGTCGGCCGAAGCCGGTGCCGCGGTGAGGACCACCGCCATCAGGTCGTCCCCCGGCACGTCCAGGAGGTTGCCGTCGAGCGTGATGTCCGCACCGTCCGGGTGCCGGAACACCGCGCGGTTCTCGTACGCGGTCACCGGTTCCGGGACTCGCCACAAGGTGTCGAACGACCGGCTCGTGGTCCGGAGTTCGTCGACGAGCTCGGCGAGCGAGGTGTCCGCGGGGTAGCGCAGGGAGGTGTCCCGCAGCCGGGCGGCGAGCATCGCCCGGAAGCCGGCCGAGCGCTCGTCGGTCCGGCTGATCCCGCGGGGTGCGTTGCGGAACGTGCGCCAGGCGACGTTCCAGTCCCGGTCGTGCCCGGTCGGGCCGCCGGCCTGCAGCGCGAACCACGCGCCGTTGACGGCGACGACGTTCCACGCCGCGTCGGCCAGGAACGCGGGGGTGCCGCCGAAGCGTTCCAGCAGCCGCAGCGCCGCCGGCCCCGCCTCGCGCGGCACCTGCCCCTCCACCGCGGCGTACCCGGCCAGGGCGCAGAGCCGTTCGTAGTCCGCCCGCCCGAGCCGCAACGCCCCGGCGATGGCGGTCACCACCCCGGCCGACGGGTGGCGGCGCCCCTGCTCCAGCCGCCGCACGTAGTCCGCGGACACCCCGGCCAGCTCGGCGAGCTCCTCTCGCCGCAACCCGCGGGTCCGCCGCCGCCCGCCCGGCAGCCCGGCCACGGCCGGGTCGGTGTTTTCGCGCAGCCGGCGCACCGCGGCGCCGAGATCGGACAAAGCCATGCCACCAGGTGTACCAGCGGCGCAAGCGGTTCGTCGCCAAACAGCAGGCCGGACGGACCGGGTCACCGAGGAGGTGACCGGCCCCTCCGGCCACAGTGGACGCCGGGTCAGCTCACCTGCAGGTCGATGCAGGCGTAGAACGCGTTCGCCGTGTCGGCGATGTTCCACACCGCCAGGACCGTCTGGCGGCCCGTGTGGCTGCCCAGGTTCACCTGGTGCGCGACCGTCGCCGGCGGCTGCTGGTCGTTGCCGCTCACCTCCGCGATCTTCTGGCTGCCGATGAAGTACTGGTAGTTCGACGTGCGGTGGCGGGCGGTGAAGGTCCAGGTGAAGGTCACCGTGCGGCCGACCTTCGCGGCGCGCCAGCCCTTGCCGTTGTCGTCGAGCTCGGCGAACCGGGACACGCCGCCGCTGCAGGACCGCAGGCCCTTCGGCCCCTCGACGCTCTGGGGTTCGTACTGGATCTCCCCGCACGACACGACGTGCTGGGCGCACTGCGCCTGCCGGCTGGCCGGCGAGCTGACGTAGCCGTGCGCGCTCGCGATCCCGGCGGGGTTGAGCACCACCAGCACCGGCGCCAGGAGGGCGCCCACCGCGGCCGCGACCAGTTTGCGGTTCATACCAGCTCCTTCGGGGACAGGCTCGCCTCCCGCCGCCGGGCACGGTGAGGCCACGGCACCGGCCTCACCGGGAGGTCCGCCGCGACGGAAGGGTGATGAGCGAAGGAAAATTGTGGTCTAGACCATACGGCGATTCGTTATCCAGGTCAACGGCTGGCAAAGTCCCGGTTGATGTTGGTAAGGCGCCAACTGTCACCCGCTGTTCCGTTGAGTGGGACCACACCGGCCGGACCGGCGGCGAGGCGCGGGGCGCGTGCCTCTAGGATCACGCCGGTGACCACCTACGACGACACGTTCGAGCACCTCGACCCCTCGGCCCTGCCGGAGCGGCAGCAGCGGATCCTGGTCGCGATCCGGGACTGGGTGGTCCGGTACGGCTACTCCCCCAGCACCCGCGAGCTCGGCGAGGCCGTCGGCCTGCAGTCGCCGTCTTCGGTGTCGAAGCACCTGGCCAGCCTCGAAGACAAGGGGTTCCTGCGCCGCGGCGCCACGGTGTCGCGCCCGATCGACGTGCGCGCGTTCCTGAACGGTCCGGCGGCCGCCGAGGACGGCGACTCGGTGCCGGTGCCCGTGGTCGGCGACATCGCGGCCGGCACCCCGATCTCGGCGATCGAGCACACCGACGACGTCCTCAAGCTGCCCCGCGACCTCACCGGCCGCGGCACGGTGTTCGGCCTGCGCGTCCGCGGCGACTCGATGATCGACGCCGCCATCTGCGACGGCGACATCGTGGTGGTCAAGCAGCAGTCCGAGGCCCACTCGGGCCAGATCGTGGCGGCGATGATCGACGAAGAGGCGACGGTCAAGGTCTACCGCCGCCGCGACGGCCACGTGTACCTCGAGCCCCGCAACCCGGCCTACGACGTCATCGACGGCGACCGCGCGGTGATCCTGGGCGCGGTCGTGTCGGTGCTGCGCAGCGTCTGACTCACCAGGTGACCGGCAGCTCGTACACGCCGTACACCGATCCGTCGTGCTTGAACGGGATCTTCCCGATCTCGGTGGCCGGCGCCAGCGTCGGGATCCGCCGATACAGCGTGCTGTAGACCACCTGCAGCTCCAGCCGGGCCAGCGGCTGGCCGAGGCACTGGTGGACGCCGAAGCCGAAGGCCACGTGGCGGTGCGCGTCGCGGGTCAGGTCCAGCCGGTCGCCGCCGGGGAAGATTTCCGGATCGCGGTTGGCGATGTCGTTGGCCATGATCAGGCCCTCGCCCGCGCGGACGGTCTCCCCGGCGATCTCGATGTCCTCCAGCGCGACGCGGCGGCGCCCGTTGTGCGTGATGTTCAGGTAGCGCAGCAGTTCTTCGACCGCCGACGCGACCAGCGCCGGGTCGTCGCTTTCGCGCAGCAGTGCCAGCTGGTCCGGGTGCTCCAGCAGGGCGAGGGTGCCCAGCGCGATCATGTTCGCCGTCGTCTCGTGGCCGGCGATGAGCAGCAGGACGCCCATCTGCGCCGCTTCGACCCGGGTCAGCTCCCCCGCCGCGACGCGGGTGGCGAGCCCGGAAAGCACGTCGTCGGCGGGGTGCTCGAGCTTCTCGCCCACCAGCCGGTCGAGGTAGCCGATCAGCGCCTGGTGCCCGGCGGCCCGCTCCTCGGGCCGGGCGTCGCGGCGGATGATGACCTTGCTGTTGTCCTGGAAGAAGCCGTGGTCGGCGTACGGGACGCCGAGCAGCTCGCAGATCACCAGTGACGGCACCGGCAGCGCGAACGCCTCGACGAGATCCACCGGCTTCGGGCCGGCCAGCAACTCGTCGATCAGGTCGTCGACGATCTTCTGGACGGCCGGGCGCATCGCGGCGACGCGGCGGATCGTGAACGGCGCCGTCACCATCTTGCGCAGCCGCGCGTGCTCGGGGTTGTCCATCAAGATGAAGCCGATGCCGGTGCCGCCCTTCGGCAGCGGCGCCGGGCTCGGGTACCCGGGCCGCGTGACGTCGGCGCTGACCCGGGGATCGGCCAGCAGCGCCCGCTGGTCGGCGTAGCGGGTCACCAGCCACGGCGTGCTGCCGTCCCACAGCCGGACCCGCGCGAGCGGGGCCTGTTCCTGCAGCGCACGAGCGGCGGGCGGCGGGTCGAACGGGCAGCCCGCGGCCCGGGGCATCGGGAACTCGGGGATCTCGGCGGTAGTCGTCATCGTTCCTCCGCGGTGGCCGTCGGTTCGAGAGCAGTCAACCGAAGACTGCTAAGCTAAGTCAAGCGACTGATTTAATTTGACGTTCCTTGGAGGACCCGCACGTGTCCGAGCCATCCAGAGCCGCCGGGGAGGCCTCGCCGCGCGCGAACCTCGTCGTCGCGGTCCTCGCCCTCGCGGGCATCACCGTCTCGCTGATGCAGACGCTGGTCATCCCGCTGATCCCGGCGCTGCCCGGGCTGCTGCACGCCTCCGCGGCCGACGCCACCTGGGCCATCACCGCCACCCTGCTCGCGGGCGCCGTGGCGACGCCGACGATGGGCCGGCTCGGCGACATGTACGGGAAACGGCGGATGCTGCTGATCAGCCTCGGCGCCCTGGTCGCCGGCTCGGCGATCGGTGCGCTGTCCGACAGCCTCGTGCCGATGGTCGCCGGACGGACCCTGCAGGGCCTCGCCGCCGGCGTCATCCCGCTCGGGATCAGCATCATGCGCGACGAGCTGCCCGCCGAACGGCTCGGCTCCGCCACGGCGCTGATGAGCGCGTCACTCGGCGTCGGCGGCGCGCTGGGCCTGCCGGCGGCGGCACTGCTGGCCGAAAACGCCGACTGGCATGCGCTCTTCTGGACCGCGGCCGGCCTCGGCGTGGTCGTCACGGCGCTGGTCGTCGCGCTCGTGCCGGAGTCGCCGGTCCGGACCGGCGGCCGGTTCGACGTGCCCGGCGCGGCCGGGTTGTCGATCGCGCTGGTGTGCCTGCTGCTGGCCATCTCGAAGGGCGCCGACTGGGGCTGGGGCAGCGCGGCGACGCTGGGCCTGGTCGCGGTCGCCGTCGTCGTCCTGCTGCTGTGGGGCCGCTGGGAACTGCGGACGGCGCAGCCGCTGGTGGACCTGCGCACGACCGCGCGGCGCCAGGTTCTGCTGACCAACATCGCCTCCGCGGTGTTCGGCTTCGCGATGTTCGCGATGTCCCTGGTGCTGCCGCAGCTGCTGCAGCTGCCGGCGGCCACCGGGTACGGCCTCGGGAAGTCGATGCTGGCGGTGGGCCTGGTGATGGCGCCGTCCGGGCTGGTGATGATGGCGCTGGCCCCGGTGTCCGCGCGCATTTCGGCCACGCGCGGCCCGAAGACGACGCTGATGCTCGGCGCGGTGGTCGTCGCCGCGGGGTACGCGCTCGGGATCGTCCTGATGAGCGCGACCTGGCACCTGGTGCTGATCTCGAGCGTCATCGGCGCGGGCATCGGGCTCGCCTACGGCGCGATGCCGGCGCTGGTCATGGGTGCCGTGCCGGTGTCGGAAACCGCGGCCGCCAACAGCCTCAACACGCTGATGCGCTCGATCGGCACGTCGGTTTCCAGCGCCACCGCCGGGCTGATCCTGGCCCGGCTGACGATTTCGTTCGGACCGGCGACCCTGCCGTCGCAGAACGGGTTCCGGCTGGTGCTGAGCATGGGATCGGCGGCGGCACTGATCGCGCTGGCCGTGGCCGCGTTCTTGCCGGGGCGTTCACCGGCGCCCGCGGCTCCGGCGCCGGCTGCCGCGGCCGGCCGTTGACCGTCCGCTGACCGTCCGCCTGCCGGCCGGTACGCGCGTGGTGCGCGTCCGGTCAGCGGCGGGCGGAAACCTTCGGGTCAACGCCGGGCCACGACGGGCCCGGCACCGACCTTCGGGAGCCGGAAATGACGAAGAACGCTTTGGTGACGGGGGCTTCGCGGGGCATCGGCCGTGCGGTAGCGCTGCGGCTGGCCGCGGACGGAGCGGTGGTCGCGGTGCACCACGGCGGCAACGAAGTCGCGGCCAAGGAAACGGTCGCCCTGATCGAGAACGCGGGCGGCCGCGCGTTCCCGGTAGCGGCGCGGTTCGGTGAACCCGGGGCGGTCGACCGGCTGGCCGAGACGGTCGCGTCGGCGTTCGGCGACGGTTTGGACATCCTCGTCAACAACGCGGGAATCAGCTCGCACAGCTCGATCGGCGAGCTGAGCGAGGAGGAGCTGGACCGGCTGCTGGCGGTGAACGTGAAGACGCCGATGCTGGTGATCCAGCGGCTGCTCCCGCTCCTCAACGACGGCGGCCGGATCGTGACGGTGGGTTCGATGGCGACCCGGATCGCGGTGCCGTCGCAGATCGGCTACACGGTGAGCAAGGCGGCGGTGGAGGCGTTGGCGCCGACGCTGGCGAACGAGCTCGGTCATCGGGGGATCACGGTCAACACGGTGGCGCCGGGGCCGATCCGGACGGATATGACGGAGCCGATGCTGGCGATCCCCGAGGCGGCGGCGGGGCTTGTGGCGATGACTGCTCTCGGGCGGATCGGTGAGCCGGAGGATGTTGCCGAGGTGGTGGGGTTTTTGGCTGGGCCGGGTGGGCGGTGGGTCACGGGGCTCACGGTGGATGTGTCCGGGGGGACTTTTCTCGGGCCGATCGCGGGTGGGCCCTCTGCCGGTGACGTGCACTGAGTTGCCCCTCTAATCACGCGAGATGCCCTTCCCATCACGCGAGATCCGTCCTCAGTCACGCGAGATCCAGCTTCCCGCCGCGTGACTGGCGGTGCATCTCGCGTGACCCGCGAGGCATCTCCCGTGATTGGCAAGGCATCTCGCGTGATTGGCCGGGCTTCTCGCGTGGGCCGGAAGGCATCTTGCGGGATTCTGCTTCCGCCGAGCCAAACGCCGGATTGTTCAACGGCCGGCACGCCGCGTCAAGGCGGGAAAGCGTGCCGTGTCCCGGCGTGCCCGCCGCGGCTGCCGCTGGGTCTCGGGTCGGCAGGGGGGTGTGCTCGTCGAGCTGGCCGGGGGTCGGTTGAGGCGGGGCGGGTCCGCGGGCGGGCCGGAGCCTGGCCGGCCGGGGCGGGGTGGGAAAGCGGGCCGGGGGTGAGTCGAGGCGTGCCGGGCCAGGGGCGAACCCGGCCAAGGTGGGGCTGGGTTGGGCCGGCCCAGGGGTGGGCCGGCCTGGGGCGGGGCGGCACGGGGAGCGGTCAGGGGCGAGCCGTCAGGGGCGGGCGGCCAAGCCGTCCAGGTGGAGGGCTGCTCCTCCGGTGTGGTGCTCCGCGATGAACTCCGGGCCCTTGGTGATCAGCCTGGCGATCGCCGTTGCGTGGCCGTGGCCGAGGGTGTGCTCCTCCTTCAACCAGGCGATGATCTCGCCCGGCTTGGTGAGGTTCTTGGCCGCCGCCAGGTCGAGGAAGGCGCGCGGGGTGATGCCCGTCTGCTTCTCCGCGTTGTCGAGGTAAGCCTGAAAAGACATGGTTGCTCCCCAGTCGAGCCGGATGAAGTCGAGGTTTCCCCGCCTGTCCCCAACCTCTCACCGACAACTTTATTTGTCAAGGCGGTGTGCGACCACCGCCAAGGTTGTGTACGGCAGCACGAAGCTGCCGCCGAGCTCGTCGATGGCCGTGTCCACCTCGGACAGCACCTCCGCCAGCGCGTCCGGCAGCAGCCTCGTCAAGCCGCCCGTCGTCGGCAAGAAGTCGAGCCACTCTTCGCGCGTGTACCTCCGCTCCCACTCGAAGCGCCAGCGGTCCGGTTCGCCCAGGCCGTCCGCCCGCGCGATCGCGTCGGCGAAGCCGGTGAACATCACGTCGTAGATCTCCGCCGCCGGCCGGGACTCGGCCGCGAACGGGGCGTCCGGCAGTACGCGGCGGCACGCCGTCGCGAAGGCCGCCGCCACCTTGTCCGGCGGCTGGAACACGTGGGCGAACACCGCCAGCAGGCCGCCGGGCCGGAGGACCCGCGCCGCCTTGGGCGGCCCCTCTGCCGGGCTCACCCAATGCCAAGACTGGCCGGCGATCACCGCGTCGAAGGTCCGCTCGGCCGGTGCCCAATCCTCGAACTTCGCCACCTCGACGTCGAGCCCGCCTCGGCGCGCGAAGGCGGCCATTCGTGCGTCCGGGTCGATGCCGAGTACCCGGCAGCCCGCCTCCCGGAACTGGCGGGCCTCGATTCCGGTTCCGCAGCCGACGTCCAGGACGTCGAGCCCTGGACTCGCGTCGACGATCCGGTCCACCAGCTCGCGCGGGTACTCCGGCCGCGCTCGGTCGTAGCGTTCGGTGTCCGTGCCGAAGGATTCCGCCATCGCACGGGCTTCATGAGGTTGAGTGGGCATGCGCCCACTTTAATGGGCAATCGCCCACTAGGGCAACCGGCGGGCGTGCCGGAGAATGGGGGCATGCCGACCGGGGTCCACCTGCGCGATGTGCGCAAGCAGCTGTTCGACGCGGCCGAGCGGGTCCTGCTCCGCGACGGCCCGAACGCGCTGACCAGCCGGGCGGTGACGACGGAGGCCGACGTCGCGAAGGGTGTCCTGCACCGCTACTTCGCCGACTTCGACGACTTCCTGGCCGAACTCGTGCGCGACCGCCTCGCCCGCCTGGCGGACCAGGCGGCACTCCTGCGAGCGGCGGCGGGCACCCGAACGGTCGCGGAAAACCTCATCGACGCCCTGACGGAACTGTTCGACCCGGTCACCGTCGCCCTGACGAGCCTGATCTTCTTCCGCGACGAGCTCCGCACCCGCCTCCGCAACCGAACCGGTCTCCCGATCCTGGCGGAGGCCCGCGACATGCTGAAGAGCTACCTGTCCGCCGAGCGCGAACAGGGCCGCATCGCCGCGGACGCCACGGTGGATTCCCTGTCCCTGTCCCTGATCGGCGCGGCCCACCTGCTTTTCGCGGGCCGCTGCCGGGGAACTCTCCCCGACACCGAAGAACTGGAGAAAATGGTGCACACCGTCATGGCCGACGTGCTCCAACGCCGCCTGCTGTGATCCGAACGGTCCGATGTGGAGCAAAAGCCGCAGCCCACAACGCAGCGCAACCACCCACGGGGGTCCGGGGGCGTGTCCCCGGCGGGGGTGTGGGGGCTCGGCCCCCCACAGGACACAACGAGAAGAGCCCCGCTTGCGCATTCCGCAAGCAGGGCTCTTCCAGCGAATCTCGTGGGCGATACTGGGATCGAACCAGTGACCTCTTCGGTGTGAACGAAGCGCTCTCCCCCTGAGCTAATCGCCCGTCCTACGAACTTCCACGAGATCCGGGGGTGGACTCGTGGTGCGCGATACTGGGATTGAACCAGTGACCTCTTCCGTGTCAGGGAAGCGCTCTCCCGCTGAGCTAATCGCGCGCTGCGGAACTCCGTGTTGACAAAAGCATATCGGACGCCTCGCGCGGGCGTGCGGGGGGTCCGGTGTACCGAAAACCGCCTGACAGGAGAGGTCCGAAACGGGCACACTGCGAAGGACGTCCGTCTTCGGCACGGCCGTCCCGGCCGACCAGGAGAGTCCCACCCCGATGACCGAAACCGTGTCCACCCCGCCCGCCGACGTGAACCGCCCCCCGGCGCGCTCGGGACTCCTCATCGGGGTTCTCGTGCTTTCCGCGTTCGTGATGATCCTCAACGAGACGATCCTGAGCGTCGCGCTGCGCGATCTGACCGTCGACCTGCACGTGCCGACGACCACCGTGCAGTGGCTGACCAGCGGGTTCCTGCTGACCATGGCGGTGGTCATCCCCACGACCGGGTTCCTGCTGGAACGGTTCTCGCCGCGGCAGGTGTTCCTGTTCTCGCTGTCGGCCTTCAGCCTGGGCACGCTGCTCAGCGCGCTCGCGCCCGGGTTCGGCCTGCTGATGGCCGGGCGCGTGGTGCAGGCGTGCGGCACGGCGGTGATGCTGCCGCTGCTGATGACGACGGTGATGCGGCTGGTGCCGCCGGAGCGGCGCGGCGCGACGATGGGCACGATCACGATCGTCATCGCGGTCGCGCCGGCGATCGGGCCGACGATCGGCGGTGCGGTGCTGTCGTCGCTGGGCTGGCGCTGGATGTTCTGGATCGTGCTGCCGCTGGCGGTCGCCGCGCTGGTGGCCGGTGCGCTGCTGCTGCGTCTCGACAGTGAACGCCGTCAGGTGCCGCTGGACGTACCGTCGGTGCTGCTGTCCGCGATCGGGTTCGGCGGAGTGCTGTACGGCTTGTCGTCGAGCGGGGAGCAGGCCGGGGCCGAGCCCGCCGTGCCGGGCTGGGTGCCGATCGTCGTCGGGGTCGCCTCGCTGGGGGTGTTCACCTGGCGGCAGCTGCGGCTGCAGCGCCGGGACCGCGCCCTGCTGGACCTGCGGCCGTTCACCCACCGCAGCTTCGTCGTCGCGCTGGTGCTGACCGCGTTGCTGTTCGTGTGCCTGATCGGCGCCGCGGCGATCCTGCTGCCGCTCTACCTGCAGACGGTGCTGCACACGACCACCTTCGTCAGCGGGCTGGCCGTGCTGCCCGGCGGGCTCGTGCTGGGGCTGCTGGGCCGCCCGGTCGGCGCGCTGTTCGACAAGGTCGGCGGGCGCCCGCTCGTCATCCCGGGCGCGGCGGCGATGGCCGCTTCGCTGTGGCTGTTCGCGGTGCTGGGGCCGGATTCGCCGCTGATCGCGGTGATCGGGATCCACGTGCTGATGATGGCCGGGCTCGGGCTGATGATGACGCCGCTGTTCACCGAGTCGCTCGGCGTGCTGCCCGAACACCTGTACTCGCACGGCAGCGCGATCCTCTCGACGCTGCAACAGGTGGCGGGCGCACTCGGCACGGCGATGTTCGTCAGCGTGGCGACGCTCGGCAGCCACGACACGGCGGTGGCCGGCCCGGACGCCTCGGGCCTGCGGGCGGCGTTCATCGTCGCCGGAGTCGTCGGGCTGGTCGCCTTCGCGGGCAGCTGGCTGATCCGGCGCGGGCCGTCCACCGCGTCCACTGTGTCCACTGTGTCCACTTCGGAGCACTAACGGAAGGTCCCGCTTCCGCTCGGCGAAGGCCGGGGGCAGGCCTGCGAGCGGAAGCGGGAGTCCGGGGCGCGGTGAACGGGCCTACCCGGCGTCGACCTTCGGGGTCGCGCGGACACCGCAGTGCAGGTACCGCTCCCCCGTCGGCAGCGTGTAGAACGTCGCCGAGATCCAGGACCGGGCGCCCGGCTCGCGGAAGACGAACCGGGGGCCGCCGACCGGGATCAGGTCGTGCTCCGTCGTCGGTTCCGGGACCAGCGCGGCGATCGGGCCGGTGATCGTCTGCCGCAGCCGCAGCCCTGAATCGCCCTCGAAGACGTCGATCCGCATCGACGCGCGCTCGTAGACCCCGAGGAACTCCGCGGCGTCCACGGACGGCGGGGTGGCGGCCGGCCCGATCGGGCGGGGCATCGCCACCCCGGCCAGCTCGGCGAAGATCTCGCGGTAGAGCTCTTCGTACAGGTCACGCGTGTTGCCGCCGTTGGTGAGCAGCGTGACGGCCAGCCCGTGCTCCGGCAGGAGCCGGAGGAACGCCGACTGCCCGATCGTGTTGCCGTCGTGGCCGATGACGCGGTGGCCGTCCCAGTCGAAGCGGATCCAGCCGAGGCCCCACGAGTCGCCGAGCGTGTGCTTGTCGGGCATGTCCGCCTGCCACTCGGTCATCGCCGCCGCCGACGCCTCCGACAGCACGTCGAGGCCGCCGGCCAGGTGCATCCGGGCGAACGCCAGGACGTCCGCCGCCGGCGCGGTGATCAGGCCGGCCGGGCCCGCCGAGCGCGGCAGGCCCCACGCCGGGGCCGGCCGCTGCTCGCCGTCACCGGCCGCGACGTGGCCCATCGCCGCGCGGTGCAGCAGGGCCTCCTCCGGCAGCGTGCCCGTGCGGGTGAGGCCGAGCGGGGTGAACAGCCGCTCGCGCAGCGCCGCGTCCCAGGTCAGGCCGGTGAGCTTCTCGATCACCCGGCCCACCAGCACGAACCCGGAGTTGCAGTAGGACAGCGTCGCCCCGAGCGGGTGGTTCTGCGCGACCTCGTCGAGGAGGCCGACGAACTTCTCGATGCAGTCGTCGCCGCGGCCGGTGTCGGTGAAGACGTCGCCGTCGATGCCACTCGTGTGGGTGAGCAGGTGCCGCAGGGTCACCTGCTTGGTGACGTCGGGGTCGGCCAGCCGCAGCTCGGGCAGCACGTCGGCGATCGGCGCGTCGAGCTTCAGCAGGCCCTCGTCGACCAGCTGCATCGCCACCGTGGCCGTCCACACCTTGGTGATCGAGCCGATCTGGAACACCGAATCGTCGGTGACCTCGACACCGGTGGCGGTGTTCAGCACGCCGTGGCTCGCGAGCACCTGGTCGTCGCCGCGCAGGATGCCCAGCGACGCACCGGGAACGCGGTGCTTGCGGGCGAGCGCGGCCAGGCGCCGCCGCCAGTGCGCGGCGTCGAGCGGCACCCGCGCCGGCCGGCCCGGCTCGCCCGCGTACTGGGAGACCCAGTCGACGATCCGGCGGTTGAAGTCCAGGCGGTGCGACGGTTTTCCGCCGAGGATGAACAGGTGGGACGCGCCGGGGTAGAGCACCAGGCGGGTGGGCACGCCCTGCTCGCGCAGCGCGGTGAACCACTGCTCTGCCTGCCCGGCCGGGCACCGGTCGTCGGCGGCGCCGTGCACCACCAGGGTCGGCGTGCGCACCTTTTCCACCTGGGACAAGGGCGAAAGCGCGGTGTAGTGCGCCCGGTTCTCCGAGGGGATCGCGCCGAGTTCGGCGACGCCGAGGTAGTGGCCGCTGTCGGAGGTGCCGGCCATGCTGACCACGTCGCTGACGATCCCGCCCGCGACGGCCGCGGCGAAGCGGTCGTCGCGGCTGGTCAGGTAGCAGGTCATGTAGCCGCCGTAGCTGTAGCCGGCCACGGCGAGCCGGCGCGCGTCGGCCACGCCCTCGGCGACCAGGTCGTCCAGCGGCTCGAGGAAGTCGCGGGCGTCGGCCACGCCCCAGGCGCCGACCGCGGCGGTGTAGAACGCTTCGCCGTAGCCGTCGCTGCCCCGCGGGTTGAGCAGCAGCACCGCCCAGCCGCGCGCGACGAGTTCCTGGTGGTAGAGGTGCACGGCGTCGGCGGTGCCGTTCCACGCGTTGTGCGGGCCGCCGTGGATGTCCAGCAGCAGCGGCCGCGGGCCGGTGCGGGCGGGGTCGCGCAGCAGCCAGCCGGCCACGACCGTGCCGTCGGAGATGGTGAACTCACGCTCCTCCGAGACGACCGGCTCGAGCTCGCCGGACCCGTGCGCGGTGCGGACGTCCACCGCTCCCCCGCCGACCGGGACCGTCGCGATCTGGCCGTAGGACGTCGGGGTGGCCAGCACGATCGCCGCCGTCTCCCCGGCGACGGCCATCCCCGTCACGGCGGTCCCGGCTCCGCCGGCGACCAGCCGCGGCTCACCACCTTCGGCGTCGACCGCGTACAGCTGCGTGTACCCGCGGTCGCGGGCGCAGAACAGCACGGTGGCGCCGGAAAGCTGCGGGAGCGCGCCGGGGTAGCCCGCGCCGCCGGGCATGACGTTCCGGTCGAGCGGGGCGGCCAGATCGGTGGTTTCCCCGCCGTCCAGCGGGATCCTCAGCAGCCCCAGGTGCCCGGGCGCGGTGTCGCGGCGGCCGACGGCGAGCAGGGCGGCGCCGTCGGTGGTCCAGGTGACCGCGCCGCACATGCCCGCACCCGAGCCGATCAGCCGCGGCTCGCTCGCGCGGTCGCCGGGCTCGACGACGTACGCGCCGGAGCGGAAGGTCAGGTCGGTGTCCGCCTCCGGTCCCGCCGGGAAGGCCAGCCGCGCGCCGTCCGGTGACCACGCGGGGTCGCCCGCGTGCCAGTCCCCCGACGTCACCTGGCGGACCTCGCCGGTGGCGACGTCGAGGACGTGGACGTGCTTGCGCAGCGTCCGCAGCAGGCCGGCGCCGTCGGCCTTGAAGTCGAGCCGGTCGGCGACCACCGGGGCGCTCGCGCGGCGGGTCCGGGCCGCGTCGTCGTCGCCCTCGTCCGCGGCGAGGTCGACGGGGGCGGCGAAGGCGATCTCGGCGCCGTCCGGCCGCCAGACCGGGGTCCCCGCGCCGAGCGGGAGCGTGGTGACCTGCTCGGGCTCGCCGCCGCCGGTGGGCAGCAGCCACAGCTGCGCCGGGCCGTCCTGGGCGCGCAGGAACGCGAGCCGCGTGCCGTCGGGCGACCACGCCGGCTCGAGGTCGGCCGGACCGCGGGTCAGCCGGCGCGCCTCGCCGCCGTCGGCGGGGACCACCCAGAGCGAGCGGGTGTCCTCGTCCCGGTCGCGGTCGGCGGTGCGCAGCACGTACGCGATCCGGCGGCCGTCGGGCGAAACCGCCGGGTGCTCGGGGAACTCGATGGCGTACAGGTCGTCGGTGCCCGGACGTCGGGTCATGCGGATCTCCTCGTGGGATGGCTCGCGGCGTAGTGGCACGCCGCGGAGTGGGGCCGGGCCGCCGCCTCGTCGGCCGGGTCGGCGGTGACGCAGAGGGTGCGGTCGGCGTGCACGAGCGGCCCGATCGGGCAGCGCGGGTGGTAGCGGCAGCCGGACGGCGGGTGGTGCGGGTCGGCGGGTTCGGTGTCGGCGAGCGCGTCGGTGCCGGGGTCGTCGAGCAGGCGCCGGTGCGCCGAGGGCGCGGCGGCCAGCAGGTCCCGGGTGTAGGGGTGCTTCGGCTCGGCGAGGACCTGCTCGGCGGGGCCGGCCTCGACGATCCGGCCGAGGTACATCACCGCGACGACGTCGCTGACGTACCGCACCACGGCGAGGTTGTGCGAGATGAACAGCATCGACAGCGCCAGCCGCCGCTGCACGTCCCGAACCAGGTTGAGCACGGCGCCCTGCACCGAGACGTCGAGCGCCGAGGTGATCTCGTCCGCGATCAGCACCTTCGGCCGCCCGGCCAGCGCCCGGGCGAGCGCGACGCGCTGGCGCTGCCCACCCGAGAGCCGGCCGGGCAGCGACGCGGCGCTGCCCGGGTCGAGGTTCACCAGTTCGAGCAGCCGGGCGACCTCGGCCCGCCGCTCGGCGCGCGAGGTCCCCGGCGGCATCGCCTCGGTGATGGACTCGCCGATCGCCATCCGCGGGTCCAGCGACGAATACGGGTCCTGGAACACCATCTGCAGCGGACGCCGCCGCGGCAGCCGCCGCACGTCTACGCCGTCGAGCAGGACCCGGCCCGCGCCGACCGGCGCGAGCCCCGCGGCCGCCCTGGCGAGGGTCGACTTGCCGGAGCCGGATTCGCCGACCAGGCCGACGACCTGTCCGGACGGGACGGTCAGGCTGACGCCGTCGACCGCGGTCAGCTTGCCGTAGCGGACGCTCACGGCGTCGAACTCGAGCGCACTCATGCGGCACCCTCCTCACGGGACTGTCCGGAAAGGACGGTGACCTGCGGGTGCCAGCAGGCCACCCGGTGGTCACGCCGATCCGTGGCTTCGAGCACCGGGTCTTCGGTGCGGCAGCGCTCCGAAGCCAGCGGGCACCGGGCGGCGAACGCGCACCCGGCCGGCACCTGATCGGGTTCCGGCGGGCGGCCGGGGATGACTTCCAGCGGCTGGTCGCGGTCGGTTTCCAGGTCGACCGTGGTGGCCAGCAGCGCCCGCGTGTACGGGTGCCGGGCCGGGCTCCCGGTCGGCAGGTCCTCGACGATCCGGCCGGCGTACATCACCAGCATCCGTTCGCACGTCTGGGAAACCACCGCGATGTCGTGGCTGATCAGCAGGATCGCCGCGCCCTCGGTTTCGCGCGTGCGGGCCAGCAGGCGCAGCACCTGCCGCTGCACGGTGACGTCGAGGGCGGTCGTCGGCTCGTCGGCCACGATCAGCTTCGGCCGGCCCATCAGGCCCATGCCGATCATCGCCCGCTGCCGCATGCCGCCGGAGAACTCGTGCGGGTATTGCCGGGCGCGCCGCTCGGCGGCCGGGATGCGCACCGCGGCCAGCCGGTCCACCGCACGGGCGAACGCCGCCCGCCGCGACAGGCCGTGGTGCTGCTCGGACACCTCGGCCAGCTGCCCGCCGACCCGGCGGGCCGGGTTGAACGACGTCATCGGGTCCTGGAAGACCATGGCCAGCGCGGTGCCGAGCTCCCGGTCCGACGCGGCCGCCAAGGGTTTCCCGGCGAACTCGAGCCGGTCGGCGGTGACCGCGCCGGGCGCTTCGACCAGCCGGGACACGGCCAGCGCGGTCAGGCTCTTGCCCGAGCCGGACTCGCCGACCACGCCGATCGCTTCCCCGGCCCGGACGCTGAAGCTGACTCCGCGCACCGGAACCGTCCAGCCGTCCGGCCCCGGGAACGCCACCCGGAGGTTTTCCACCACGAGCACGGCGTCCGCGGGCTGCTCCGGAAGCGCCGGCCGCGTCGCCGGGGCCGGGGGCGCCCCGCGCCGGGTCGTGCGCGTCCGGACGCCGACCACCGCGGCCACCGTCTCCCCGACCAGGTTGAACGCCAGCCCGGCGAGCACCACCGCCGCGGCGGGGGCGAGCGCGGCCGCGGGGTTGACGTAGATGCCGTCCAGGCCTTCGCGCAGCAGCCGTCCCCAGTCGTAGTCCGGTGCCTGCACACCGATCCCGAGGAACGACAGCCCGGCGAAGGCGAGCAGCGCCGAGCCCGCCCCGATGGTGGCGTTCACGACGAGCGGCTCGCCGATGTTCGGCAGCACGTGCCGGGCCAGCAGCCGGACCCGGCCGACACCGGCGATCCGGGCGGCGGCCACGAAGTCGCGCCCGCTGACCGACGCCGAGAGCGTCTGCACGAGCCGCGCGAACGCCGGCGCCGTCGCGAAGCCGATCGCGAGCACCGCGCCGTGCGTGCCGACGCCGAAGATCACCGCGAGGAACAGGGCCAGCAGCAGCCCGGGGAACGCGACGGCGATGTCGACGACCGCCGTGAGCAGCCGGCCCAGCCGGCGCGGCAGCACGGACGGCAGCGTCCCGAGGACGACGCCGCTGCCGGCCCCGATCGCGGTGGCGAGCACGGCGAGCCCGACCGAGAGCCGGGTCGCGACCAGGGTGCGCAGCAGCAGGTCACGGCCGAGGGAGTCGGTGCCGAACGGGTGCGCCCCGGACGGTCCCTGGCCGATCGCGTCGGTGTCGATCGCCGCCGCGCCGTCACCCCACAGCAGCGGGGCCAGCACCGACAGGACGACGACCAGGGCCAGCAACACCGCCGAACACGTGCCCACCGGCGTGCGCACGGCCGCCGTCCACACCGAACCGCGTCGAGCCATCTCACGCCTCCCGAATGGCCGAGCGCGGGTCGAGCAGCCCGAGCACGACGTCGACCAGCAGGATCACCAGCAGCACGCCGACGCCGTAGACCAGCACGATCCCCTGCACCAGCGGGTAGTCCTTCTGCAGGATCGACTGCACGATCGTCGAGCCGAGGCCGGGCCAGGCGAACACGTTCTCCACCAGCACCGTGCCCGCGACCAGCCCGGTCAGCATCAGCCCGCCCAGCGTCAGGGTCGCGGTCAGCGCGTTCGGCAGCGCGTGCCGGACGTAGACCAGCCGCGCGGGCAGCCGCTTCGCCCGCGCGGTGCGGACGAAGTCGGCGCCCAGCACGGACAGCAGCTCCACCCGGACCATCCGGGCGAGCACCGCCGCCGGCCCGGTCGCCAGAGCCGCGACCGGCAGCACGTACGCGCTCGCGTCGTCGCCGCCGGCCACCGGGAACCAGCCGAGACCGACCGCGAACAGCGCCACCAGCGCGACCGCCACCAGGAACTCCGGCACGGCGGCGAGGAAGACGCTCACCGACGTGAACGCCAGCTCGCTGCCCCGGCGCCGGCCGCCGCGGGTCAGCACCGCGAAGACGACGCCGACCGGGATCGCGACGGCGAGCACGACCGCGAAGGCCGGGAGCGCCAGCTGCAGGGTCGCCGGCAGCCGGTCGCCGATCACCTGCGTGACCGGCTGGCCGCTCGCCATCGACGTCCCGAGATCGCCGGTGAACAGGCCGCGCAGATAATGCCCGTACTGCACCCACAGCGGGTCGTCCAGGCCCAGTTCCAGCCGCTTCGCCCGCACCAGGTCGGCCGGGGCGGTCATCCCGAGCGCCGCGCGCACGGGGTCGCCCGGCACCAGGTGGATCATCAGGAAGGCCGCGGTGACCAGCGCCCACAACGAGACGGCGAACCGGGTCAGCCGCCGCGCGGCGAACGCCGGCCACGGTCCGCCGCGCAGCCGCGCCGGCGCCGCCGCGGTGGTCATCGCGCGTACATCCGGATCGACGACGGCGTGACGCTGCCCTGGCTGACGTCGAACCGCGAACCGCTCGCGTAGTACGGCACGACGGAGTCGATGTAGGGCACCACGTCGACGCGCTTGACCAACGCGGTTTCGGCGGCCTCCCAGGCCGGGCAGCTGGCCTCACCGCTCATCGCGGCCGCCCGCTTCACGCCCTGCTCGTACTCCGGGTTGGCGATGTGGCCGAAGTTGGTCCCGTCCGGCGCCGCCGGGCCGGACACGAACGGCACCAGCTGGCTGGGCAGCGTGAGCCCGACCGGCCCCAGCGAGACCTCCCACTCGCCGGTGCCGAACAGCACCTGGGACAGCCCCGGGCTGTCGACGGCCTTGAGCGTGACGTCGGCGCCGAGGGACTTCCACGTCTGCTGGGCCAGTTCGGCGGTGGGCGCCATCGTCGGGCCCAGCTGGGTGCCGTAGAGGACGGTGAGCGCCAGCCGCTTGCCGCCCTTGACGCGCACGCCGTCCGGGCCCGCCTTCCAGCCCGCACTGTCCAAAGCGGACGCGGCCGCCGCCGGGTCGTGCGTGGGCAGGTGGCCGGTGACGGTGTCGCCGGAGCACGCCTTCGGCTCGGCGGTGACCAGGCCCTGCGACGGCTTGCCGGTGCCGTTGGCCAGTACCTTGCCGAGCTGGGCCAGGTCGAGCGCCTGGGTCAGCGCGCGCCGCACGGACTCGTCCTGGCCGGGGCGCCCGGCGGCCTGGTTGTAGAAGATCTCCCCGAGCGGGGCGAGGAAATCCGCGTGGAAGAGCTTCCGCGCTTCGAGCCGCTGGCGGTCCGGCCCGTTGATCTGGCTGGCGTTGAGCTCGCCCGACAGCAGCAGGTTCGCCGCCGTCGAGGTGTTCGGGACGACCCGGGCGACGACCTTGTCCGGCAGGCCGGCCTGCTGCGCTTTCCAGTCCCCCGGGCCCCAGCTGTAGTCCTTGCGGCGGGTGAACGTGTAGTGGTCGTTCGGCACGACCTCGGAGACGGCGAACATGCCGGTGCCGCTGCCGCCCTTGGCCAGCAGCTTGCGGTCGGCCAGGCCCGTGCCGCACACGATCGGCAGGCTGCCGACGTTGCGGAGCAGGAACGCGTCGGGCGCGCCGCTGGTGACGGTGATCGTCCGGGTGGCTTCGTCGGCGGTGGCCTTGGTGTCCGGCGCGATCGTCAGGCCGGCGAACGGCGACTTGTTCGCCGGGTCGCCGACGAAGGCGATGTTCGCGGCGACGTCGGCGGCGGTCAGCGGAGTGCCGTCCGCGCAGGTGACGCCGGGCCGCAGGGTGAACGACGCGGTGGTCGTCGTGGCGTCCCACTTCTCCGCCAGTGCCGGGATCGGCTTGCCGTCTGGGGTGAGTTCGAGCAGGGGGTCGTAGAGGAACCGGTCGACCTGGCCGGTCACCGACAGCACCGACATGTGCGGGTCGAGGTTGCCCGGGTCGGAGGCGATCCCGAGGGTGAACGTCTTGCCGTCGGCCATGGTGCCGCCGGCCGCGCCGACGCCTCCCGGTCCCCCGCAGGCCGTGGCCGCGAGGGCGAGCAGGACCACCGCCGTCCGTGTCTGGGTCATGGGGCTTCCTTCCGCAGGTGGTCCACGGCGAGGCGGCCGGCTTTGCCGATCGCCGCGTCGATGGCGGGTTGCCGTTCGGCCAGGGAGTTCGCGCGGGTGAAGACCGCGACGGCGAAGCGGCGGCCGTCCGGGAAGGACACGACACCTGCTTCGTTGCGGACCGCGGGGAGCGTGCCGGTCTTGGCCGCGATCGCGACGTCCGAGGGGAAGCCGGACGAGAGGCGGTGCGGCCAGATCTGCCGCGCCAGCATCGAGCGGACCCGTTCGCACGCCGACGGCTCGCCGGCCCGGTCGGTCCACACCGCGTCGAGCAGTTCGGTGATCTCGCGCGGGGTGGACGACGTCGTGCGCTCGGGGTCCAGCACGGCGAGCTTCCAGGTCTGCTCGGGCGACGCGCCCGCGAACTCGGCGTCGATGTCGGCGTCTTCGGACGCCCCGACGTCGGCGAGGACGGAGGCGAACAGGTCCGCTTCGGCGAAGACGCCGGCGATCTCCGCCTCGACCTCCGTCATGCGGTCACCCGCCGATCGGCCCGGCCGGTGTGCAGGTACAGCGCGCGGCCGGTGCCGTCGTCCCCGACGAAGGCGTGCGGCACGTACATCCCCTGCATCGGCTCGGCCAGGATCAGCGTGTCGCCGTTCATCGCGACCAGCTCGGTCTTCTCCGGCTTGGCCAGCTCCGCGAAGATCCCCTTCGGGACGCGCTCCACCCAGATCCGGCCGTCGTCGTCCTGGCTGACCACGATGTCCGCCACCGAAGACGAGTACTCGCCCACGTACCGCGAGGCGTCGACGCGCGGCGCGGCCGGGTCGGGCGTCGGCGGCGCGGCCAGTTCGATGCCGGTCAGCTCGCGCAGGACGTGCCCGACCACCTCGGCGTAGACGGCGATCGTGTCGCCGCCGTTGGTCAGCAGGGCCACCGCGACGCCGTGCTCCGGCGCCACCCGCAGGAACGCGGATTGGCCGATCGTGCCGCCGTCGTGGCCGACCACCTTTCCGCCGGGCGCGTCGAACAGCGACCAGCCGAGGCCCCACGCGTCGCCGAAGATCCCCAGGTCGGGCAGCTCCACCAGGCGCTCACGCATGGCGCGGGCACTGTCCGCGCCGAGCACGCGGGTGCCGTCGGCACCTTCGCCGTCCTTCAGGTGCATCGCGGCGAACGTGACCAGGTCGCGCGGCCGCATGGCGAGCATCGAGCCGGCGGGGGCGTTGGACGGCGTCAGCGCCCAGATGCCCGCGGGTTCCGGGTCGGCGCCGGGCGAGGACGTCAGGTGCCCGAGCGCGGCGCGGAACCGGATCGCCTCGTACGGGCTCGGCGCCGCGTGCGTCAGGCCGAGCGGGGTGAACAGGTGGTCCTGCAGGCATTCGTCGTAGGTCTTGCCGCGCAGGACTTCCACGAGCCTGCCGAGCACGCAGAACGCGGCGTTGTTGTAGGAGAACATCTCGCCGGGGGCGAACAGCTGGGGCACGTCGCCGAGGGTGGCGACGTACTTCTCGATGCAGTCGGCACCGCGGCCGGTGTCGGTGAAGATGTCCCCCTCGAACCCGGCGGTGTGGCACATCAGCTGCCGGACGGTGATCCGCGCGGCCGCGTCGTCGTCGGCGAGCGCGAACTCCGGCAGGTACTTGCGGACCGGCTGGTCGAGATCGAGGACACCGTCGTCGACGAGCTGCATGGCCAGGGTGGCCGTCCAGACCTTGGTGATCGACCCGATCTGGAACAACGAATCGACGTCCGCTTCGACGCCGGTGCCCGTGTTGAGCACGCCGGCGGCGCGGTCGATGATCTCGCCGCCGGCGTACACGGCGACGGCCGCGGCGGGAACGTGGTGCTCGGCCAGCAGGGCGGGGAGCCGGGTTTCCAGCCAGGCGGCGAGTTCGGGGAGTTTCGACATGGGGAGCCTCTCGTTTCGCTAGGCGAGCCAGGACTTCGCGGTGGTCACCTCGGCCAGCCGCTCGGGGATCGGGGTGACGCCGAGGCCGGGCCCGGACGGCACCGGCAGCCGGCCGGCCTCGAGCACGAACGGCTCGGTGATGTCGGTGCGGTAGAACCGGTCCGACGCCGAGGTGTCGCCGGGCAGGGTGAACCCGGGCAGTGACGCCAGCGCGACGTTGGCCGCCCGGCCGAGCCCGGTTTCGAGCATCCCGCCGCACCAGACCGGGATGCCGTGCGCGGCGCAGACGTCGTGCACCCGCCGCGCTTCCAGGTAGCCGCCGACCCGGCTCGGCTTGATGTTGACGATCCGGCAGGCGCCGAGCCGGATCGCCGCCGCGGCCGACGCCGCCGACACGACGGTCTCGTCCAGGCAGATCGGCGTCCGGAGGTGCCGGGCCAGCTCGGCGTGGCCGAGCACGTCCTCCTCTTCCAGGGGCTGCTCGATCAGCAGCAGCCCGAACGGGTCGAGCCGTTGCAGCTGCGGGACGTCCGAGAGCGTGTACGCCGTGTTCGCGTCGACCTGCAGCAGGATGTCGTCGCCGAAGCGCTCGCGGACCGCGCGCACCGGCTCGACGTCCCAGCCGGGCTCGATCTTCAGCTTGATGCGGAGGTACCCGGCGTCGAGGTAGCCGCCGACGACGTCCACCAGCTGCGGGATCGAGTCCATGATCCCGACCGACACCCCGCACGGCACGGAGTCCGATGTGGACCCGAGCGCCGTGCCGAAAGAGAGGCCGTGCGCACGCAGCTCGGCGTCGAGCACGGCCATTTCCAGCGCGGCCTTGGCCATCCGGTGGCCCTTGAACTTCGCCAGCAGCGGCGCGACCTTGTGCGCCGTGAGGTCTCCGGCGGCGAGGAGGGCGGGCACGAGGAAGGCCTGCAGCACGTGCTCGACGCCGTCGATGTACTCCGCCGAGTAGAGCGGGCCGGCCATCGCCCCGCATTCGCCCCAGCCTTCGCCCTCGGACGTCACCGCCCGCAGGAGCAGCAGTTCGCGTTCGGCTTGCGTGCCGAACGACGTCCGGAACGGGGCCACCAGCGGCATCCGCACCCGGAGGAGTTCCACCCCGGTGAGTTTCACGACGAGTGCTCCCTTGCGACCACGTACCAGCCGGCACGATCGAATCCGGTGACCGAGGCGCCGCCGGCGAGCAGGCCGCCGAGGACCTCCCGCAGCGCGACGCGCCACGCCCGGCCCTGGTCCGGGTCGGTGCGCCGGAGTGCCTCGATGTCCGGTGGGACGGCGACCAGCACCACCGGCGCGTCCGCGGCACCGGTGACCGGGCCGCCGTCCGGGCCGGCCGCCAGCGCGACGGCGGCTCCCCGGGCCCGCAGCGCCGCCGCGTCCACCCGGTCCGGCCGGCCGGCGGCGGCCGTCCGCACGGACGGGCTCGCCAGGTCCCAGGCGACCATGAGGCGGTCGGTGTCGCCGGTGCCGTTGATGCCGTCCTGCATCGGGCCGTAGAAGTCGGGCAGGTAGCGCACCGGGCGGGCGGCGAGCTTGGTCAGGTTGAAGTGGGCGTTGCGGCGCACCAGCGGGTCGAACGTCCAGGAGATCACCGCGACCCCCTGGCGCAGCGCCCACGCGCGCTGGTGCAGCTTGAGCGCGAAGCCGATGCCGCGGCCGTGCCCGGTCGTCGCGACCCCGGCGATGTGGCTGTGCAGTCCTCCCTTCGCGGGTTCGCCGAAGAACCCGAAGCAGGCGCCGAGCAGTTCGGGTCCGTCGAAGGCGCCGGCGACGTAGTTGCCAGCCGTGGCCATCGCCCGCAGCAGTTCGGCCGTCACGAGCGGGTTTCCCGGCGGGGGCCGCCAGATCGATTCGAAGAGCCGGGACACCGCGGCCAGGTCGGCGACCTCGGCCAGGGTCCGGATCCGGACGCCCGAGGCGAGGGCGGCACCGGCCGCCGCGGCGGCGGCCTCGTCCCGCAGCGGCGGGGCTGTGTTCGTCACGACTTCTGTCACGCCCACCATCCTTTCCGGACGCTCGCCGCCGGTCACCGTTGTCCCGCACCGGATTCACCGGGCACGTTCGTCGGCGCGGACGAAGTTCCCCGCGCCAGCACGGTTTCGGTGAGCGCGGTGAGCAGCGCGGTCCGCCGGGGCAGCTCCGCGACGACGACGTGTTCGTCGTCGGCGTGCGCTCCCCCGCCCACCGCGCCGAGGCCGTCGAGCGTCGGAATGCCCAGTCCCGCGGTGAAGTTGCCGTCCGACGCGCCGCCGACCGCGGCCTGGGTGAGTGTCCCGGCCGCAAGTTCGTTCGCGAGCACGAACAAGTCCGAAGACGCTCCCGCGTCCAGCGGTGCGCGGTTGATCCCGCCGACGATGTGGATCCGGGCCTCTTCGTGCACCGGTGCGAGGCTTCTGATGGCGCGGTCGACGCGCTCTTGTTCGACCGCGTCCCACACCCGCACGTCGACGGCGACGCTCGCTTTGGCGGGCACGGTGTTCGTCGTGGTCCCGGCCGTCAGCGCGGTCGGCACGACGGTGGTGCCCAGGTCCGCGTCGGCGAGCGCGGCGATCGCGAGGATCTGGTGGGCGAGCTCGATCCCTGCGTTGACACCCTTTTCCGGTTCGAGCCCGGCGTGCGCGGCACGGCCTTCGACCTCGACGCGGTAGAGGGAAACACCTTTGCGGCGCGTCTTCAGCGCGCCGCCGTCGGCCGAGGCTTCGAGCACGAAGACCGCGTCGCAGCTCTTGGCTTCTTCTTCGATCAAGGTGCGGGACAGCGGCGAGCCGATTTCTTCGTCGCCGGTGACGAGGATCGAGAGACCGTCGCGGCCGGGCAGCGCAGCGGCGGCGTGCAGGGCCATCACGACCCCGGCCTTCATGTCGAAGCAGCCGGGTCCGCGCAGGATCCCGTCGCGGACTTCGAAGGGGTGCGTGCGCAGGGATCCCAGCGGCCACACGGTGTCGTGGTGGCCGAGCAGCAGGACCCGCGGCTCGCCGTCGCCGAACCGCCAGCGAAGGTGCGTGCAGCCGGCGGTGACGATCCGTTCGGGCTCGACGCCGAGCAGGCGCCGGCCGATCCCGGCGACGACCTCGGCGCTGCGCGCGACGGCTTCGTGGTCGGCCGAAGGCGACTCGCACCGGACGAGCGTCTCGATGTCGTCGATCACTTCGGCTCACCCCGCAGCGGCTTGCCGGGCAGCGCTTCCCGGTCCAGCTTTCCTTCGCGGATCACCGGAACGCCGGCGACGTACAGGTGCCGGACGCCGTGTGAGGGCCGGGTCGGGTCGGCGTAGGTGGCGGTGTCGGTGATGCGCTCCGGGTCGAGGACGACGATGTCGGCGTCCGCCCCGGCACTCAGGTGGCCCTTGCGGCGGGCGGCGGGCGCGACGTCGTCGAGCAGCCGCGCGGGCAGGGACGAACAGCGCCGGAACGCCTCGAGCCAGCTCCAGGCACCCGCTTCGCGGACCATCAGCCGCAGGGTCTTGGCGAAGGTGCCCGCGGTGCGCGGGTGCGTCCGGCCGCCGGGCGGCAGCGGCCACTCGGTGCTTTCGCTGCGGCCGTCCGGCCAGGACACCGGCATCGCGTCGCTGGCGACGACGGCGTCGGGGAAGGCCAGGGCTCGGTACAGCAGCGCGCGTTCGCGGGGATTGTCTTCGTCGAGGAACTCCAGCAGGCACGGCGCGCCCGGATCGTCCCGCCGCAGCTGCCGCAGGCGGGCCTCGTCGCGCACGCGTTCCCCGGTTTCCAGGATGACCACACTGGACGGCCGGAGTCCTTTGAGCCGCAGGCGGTCCGGCTCGATGAAGGCGGCACCGACCGCCGTGCTGCCCGCGCCGTAGGGGTAGGCCTCGACGGTGACGCGGGAGCCCGCGCGGCGGGCGTCGTCGAGGGTGGCGAGGACCCGGTCGATGTGGTGGCCGGAGGTGCTGTTGACGTGGCAGTGGTGCATCGCGGCGCCGGTCTCCCCCGCGGCGGCGGCGATCTCGGCCGAGCCGTCGACCGGGATCGCGGGGTCGACCTCGACCAGCTCGCGCACGTGGGTGTAGGTCGGCACCCCGGCCGTCGCGGCGAGGTGGGCGACGGCCAGGAACTCCCCGGGCGCGGTCTGCGGCGCGTACCCCATGAGCACCCCGATCCCGAGGGCACCGGCCGCGAGTTCGGTGTCCAAAAGGGACAACCAGGCGGCCAGCTCCGTCGGCGTCGAAGACCGTTGCCAGGCGGGGTTCCCCAGGACGGCCAGGCCGCTTTCGATGTTCGCGTCCGGCTCGATCCCGGCGAGCACCTGCGCCCGGGCGGCGCCCCAGGAGGCGGAGAAGCCGTAGTGCAGGGGCCGTCCGGCCGCGGCGGCTTCGGCGTACGCCCGCTCGACGGGCATCAGGCCGGCTTCGAGGTCGAGCGCGGTGGTGACGCCGTCCATCGCCTGCAGCCGCTGCCCGGCGACGGAGTGGACGTGGCTGTGCAGATCGACGAACCCGGGCCCGACGACGAGCCCGGTGACGTCGACTTCGACGGCGTCCGGCGCCGTCAGCCCGGCCCCGACCGCCTCGACGGCGCCACCGGCGAGCAGCACGTCGGCGACGCCGTCGAACCCGGTCCCCGGATCCACGACCCGGCCGCCCCGCAAGAGTGTCCGCACCCGCCGCCTCCTCGTCACCACCCGATCGAGGTGACGTTAGGAGGATTCGCGGCGCCGCCGTTCGTGCGAGACGACGAACTCCGGCGGCCCGATCCATCCGCGCGGACGAACCGCCCCGGACGACACACGTACCCACCCGGACGACACGCGCACGGGGACGGACGACACACCGAATGCCGAACCAGGCACCGTGTCGTCCGTCCAGGTACGCGCGTCGTCCGCCCAGGTACGCGCGTCGTCCGTCCAGGTACGCGAGTCGTCCGTCCAGGTACGCGAGTCGTCCGGGTGGGTCAGGAGGCCGGGGTCACCGGGGCGAGCAGCAGGCCGGTGATCGCGTCGATCAGGCCCGTGCCCGCGTCGTTCCAGCTCGCGCGGGGGGTGGGCGTGCCCTCCGCCAGGGCCCGCTCGCGTTCGGCCGTCATGTGGATCATCAGCTGGCGGGCCATGTCGCCGCGCTCGGCGCGGACCTCGGGCGGGAGACCGTCCATACAGCGGTTGAGCCCCTCGACCGCGCGGGCCAGCGCCGGCGAGGTCAGCGACTCCTCCGCGACGATCGCCCGCAGCGCCGGGTCGGTCATCACCTGGGCGCTGAACCTCGCGAACCAGGTCGGCGCACCCAGTTCGTGCAGGTAGCTCGTGCTCGGACGGACCAGGCAGGCCACCCAGTCCCGCAGTTCACCCTCGCCGTCGATGGCGTCGACGAGCTCCTCGCGCAGCCGCTCGATCCGGCCGAAGTGCTTGCGGGCGATCGCGCGGACCAGGTCCACTTTGGTGCCGAAGTGGTAGTTGACCGCGGCGTTGTTGCCCTGCCCGGCCGCCTCGCTGATGTGCCGGTTGGACACCGCGTGCACCCCGTGCTCGGCGAACAGCCGCTCCGCGGTGACGAGGATGCTCTCCCGCGTGGCACTCGCGCGATCCGCCTTGACGTTCATCCACCCACCCGGTCGCCCATCCGCCCTGCCGGACCCCACCTTACGGATGCGGTCACCGGAGCCGGCCCAGCCACGCCCGCGCCGCACCGAGCCGCGACGGCGAGCAACTCGGTCGGTGTCATCCGGGCAGTCTACCGCATTTTAAGTCAATCGCTTGAGTTAAACTCGTGGCCAGATCCCGGTGTCCCCTGGCTTTCGGGCCACTGGCCGCCGGGACGACCGGTTCCTAGCGTCGAACCCGTGCTGGAAATCCTGGCGCCGATCCTCATCGGCCTCGCCTACGTCATGCTCAACTCCCTGATCCCGCAGCGGCACCGGCAGCGGTTCAACGCCGTGCTGGTGGGCGGTGCGGGGGCGGCCTACCTCTCCGGCGGCGCGCTCGGGCCGTGGGAGGTGGTGTTCTGCGCGCTGATGACCTACGTCGCGTTCCGCGGGCTCGACTCGTGGACGTTCATCGGCATCGGCTGGCTGCTGCACACCGGCTGGGACATCGTCCACCACCTCAAGGGCCAGCCGATCCTGCCGTTCGCCCACGGGTCGTCGTTCGGCTGCGCGATCTGCGACCCGGTCATCGCGATCTGGTGCTTCACCGGTGGCCGGTCCGTGTGGGCCGGGCGGCGGGTTGGGGGGGGCTGGAACCCGGGGTGCCGGGGGGATGGGCGCGCCCAAACAAACCCCCGGCGCCCCCGAAACTGCCCCCGGGGCCCCCGCGCCCCCGGCCCCGG
>NZ_CP100416.1:3906777-3951501 GCF_026017845.1 Amycolatopsis mediterranei | reverse complement strand
CCGGGGTGGGGGTGGGGGGGGCGGGCGGGGGGGGGGGGGGGGGGGGGGGGGGGGGGGGGGGGGGCGCACTGGCCCGGGGGCGCGGGGGTTCCCGGCCCCCCCGACATCGAACGCGCCGCGCACGCCTACTGTCCCCGGTGCCACCCGGATCCCCGGCCCGGGGACGTGATCCAGGCGTTGTGCGGCGCCCGCCACCCGTACTTCGGCCGGCGGGACCGGCCGGTCAATTCGTGTCCCGCCTGCGTGACGCTGGCCTCGGCGAACGTCTACGCCTGCGGCCACCCCGGCGCCTGACCGCCGGAAGGCCGCCCCGGCAGGTTCCCCGGAGCGGCCGTTCCGTCGGCTCACGCGGGCAGCGAAGACAGCGGCACCGCGAAGACCGAGCGGCCGCAGGTCTGGTCCTTCGCCGTGCAGTCGGCCGTCGACCACTCCGACTGGGACCACACCAGGCCGGTCGACCAGTCGTAGGTCAGTGCCTCCGGGTGGACCGCCCAGCAGGCCGTCGTGCCGGTGCCGCAGGTCGCCGAGCCGCTCTTCGCCGTCGTCTGGCTCCAGAGCTGGCCGTTGGCCGTCGCCGAGCTGTGCGCCACGTACCACTTGCCGTCGTGGGACAGCACGCCCTGCATGTTGCCCACCGAGCTGCGCAGCGCCTCGGTCGCCGCCACCGTGCCCGATGACGCCGCCAGCAGGTAGTCCGTGCCCATCGGGTAGCGGTAGAGCCGGCCGTGGAGGCTCTGGTCGGAGAAGTACTCCGTCGTCACGACGCTGGCCGGGGTGGTGCTGCGGTCCAGCGACATCGAGGAGAAGCACGGCACGCCGGTGTCGGAGGCCATGCTGCAGGTGCCGCCCGCGTAGGTGTAGTAGCCGACCTGCATCATCGCGTACTTGTAGGTGTAGGCGGCGTACCCGCCCGAGGTCTTGCCGATCGCGTTCGACGTCGTGTCGGTCAGCTGCAGGATGTGCTTGGTGCTGAAGACCCGGATGGCGGTCGAGGTGCTGCCTTCGGCCGTCACGTAGATCTTGTCGCCGTACCAGGCCATTCCGCCCATGTGGGCCTGCGCCGCGGAAAAGCTGCTCCCGGTGCTGTTCGGCACGGCCAGGTACAGCATCCGGTACGACGGCTTGGCCGGGTCGTCGTAGTTGATCGCCTGGATCCGCGCGTCGTTGTAGCGGCCGAGCGCGTCGGTGCCGTGCCAGCCGGACAGGATGACCTTGTCGTCGCCCCACTTGCCGTCGTCGTCGGCGTCGCCGGAGGTCGTGATGCCCTGGGGGCTCCACGTCGTCGTCCCGGCGCGGTCGGCGTCCCAGCACATCGACTTCGTGGCCACCGGCGCCTTGGGCAGGGCGGCCTTCTCCGCGGTGGTGCAGCCGGTCATGTCGTAGCTGGTGTCGTTGACGACGGTGTTGAGGCTGACGTTCGGCAGCGCGCCGTCGAGCGCGGTCAGCGCGGCGGCCGGCGTGGCGTGCCACACCAGGTTCTGCTTGGCCGTCGTCGTCAGCGGGTCGCTGTAGGCGGCGCTGGCCGTCCCGGGCAGCGCCAGGGCGCCGGCCGCCACGGCCAGCGCGAGCAGGAGCACTTTCGGAGTTCGCATGGGAGCAGTACGCCAGCCGGCGGTCCAAAATTCGTACACCGGCTGGTCCGCCTTTTGTACCGCCGGCCACCGTGACCATCCATTGTGGATCCTGCGGCGCGCCGCCGCGCCCCCGGCTACTGCTCGAGCGCCTCGGCCAGCACCGCCCGAAGCGGCGTCGCCGGCCGTCCGAGCAGGGCTTCGAGCTCCGGCCGGGCCGCGGCGAACTCGCCGCGCCGGGCGGCCAGGAACATGCCGAGCAGCAGCTCCGCCTGCGCGGCCGGGACGCCGCGCCCGGTCAGCGTGGCCACCCACGCCTCGTCCGGGATCACCACTCGCCGCACGGGTCGCCCGGTGAGGTCGGTGAGCAGCGCGGCGACGTCCCCGAGGTCGAGGGCCACCGGCGCGGTCAGCGGCGGCGTCGGCCCGTCGAACCGGCCCTCGTCGGCGAGGATGAGCGCCGCGGCTTCGGCGAGGTCGGCGTGCGCCGTCCAGGACACCGGCCCGTCGGCCGGGGCGGCCAGTTCACCGGTCTCGAGCGCCTCGCCCAGCAGCAGCGGCACGGTGCCGGCGTAGAAACCGTTCCGGAGCGCGGTGAACGGCCCTTCGCCGGCCTGGCGCTCGGTCGCGGCGTGGTCGGCCATGGGAGCGAACAGCGAATCGGCCGCCGCGCCCTGGTGACTGGTGTAGAGGACGCGCTTGGCCCCCGCCGAGCGCGCGGCTTCGATCGCCGCGACGTGGTGCGCGACGGCCTGCTCGCCCAGCTCGTCCGTCGAAACGACGAGGACCTGCGCGGCCCCCTCGAACGCCTCGGCGAGCGAGCCGGGGTCGGCGAAGTCACCACGCCGGACGCGGACTCCCCGGGCGGCGAGGTCGGCCGCCCGGGCCGGGTCACGGACGCTGACCCCGATTTCGGCCGCCGGCACCCGCTCGAGCAGCCGTCCGACGATCCGCGAGCCGAGCTTCCCGGTTCCCCCGGTGATGACGATCATGGCGCACCCCTTTCTCGATGTTCACGCTGATACTAACCACGTTATCATCATTGATACCGAAGAGGCGTTATCGTTGAAATCAGGTGGCGCGCAGCACCGCCGCGCCGTTCACCCGGTCCGCGGCCAGGTCGGTCAGGGCCCGGTCCGCCGCGTCCAGCGCGTAGGGCACCGTGCTCACCTCCAGGTGATGGCGCCCGGCGAAGTCCAGGAACTCCCGCGCGTCCGCCCGGGTGTTCGCGGTGACGCTGCGCACCTGACGTTCCTGGAACAAGTGCCGCTGGTACTCCAGCGGCGGCACGTCGGAGAGGTGGATGCCCGCGATGGCGAGCGTCCCGCCGCGATCGAGCGCGGCCAGCGCCGGGAGCACCAGGTCACCCACGGGCGCGAACAGGATCGCCGAGTCCAGCGGCTCGGGAGGTGGCTCGGCCGCCTCCCCGGCCGACGCGGCCCCCAGCTCCAGCGCCAGCTCACGGGCGGCCGCGCTGCGCGTCAGCACGTGCACCGCGGCACCCCGCGCGATCGCCACCTGGGCGGTCAGGTGCGCGCTGCCGCCGAACCCGTAGAGGCCCAGCCGGCCGCCTTCGGGCAGTTCCGCCCGTGCGAGCGCGCGGTACCCGATCAGCCCGGCGCAGAGCAGCGGCGCCAGCTGGTCATCGGAATAGCCGCCGGGCAGCGGCAACGCGTACGCCGCCGGGACGACCGCGAACTCCGCGTAGCCGCCGTCGGCGTCCCAGCCGGTGTACCGCGACTCCGGACACAGGTTCTCGCGCCCGCCCAGGCAGTACCGGCACCGCCCGCAGGTGGCGCGCAGCCACGCGATCCCCACCCGGTCACCGGTCGCGAAGCCCGTGACGTCCGCGCCGAGCTCGACCACTTCGCCGACGACCTCGTGCCCCGGCGTCACCCCCTGCCGGTGCACCGGCAGGTCACCCTCCGCCACGTGCAGGTCCGTCCGGCACACCCCGCACACCAGCACCCGCACCAGCAGCTCCCCCACGCCCGCCCGCGGCACCGGCGCCCGCACCAGGTCCACCGGCCCGCCCGCCACCGGGCCCGGCCGCAGGACGCGCCAAGCGTGCATCGTCGTCGGCAGCGCCACCACGGATGACCTCCTCGTTCCCGGACGTCACCAGCATGGCGGCACCGCGGCGGCCGCGCGAGTGCCGGTAAGTCATTGACCCCCAACGGGATTGAGCTGTTCGTGCACATTCTTGGCTGTGGCGTAACAACATTCGGGCGTCACGCGCCATAACGGACGGCGTCCGCGCCGGTCCGGTCCCCGCCGCACGAGGAGTTCGTGATGAGTTCTCGTCGTTTCCCGATTCCGCGAAGATCAAGACGTGCACTGGCGGCGGGGGTGGTCGTGCCCCTCGCCGGTGCCCTCGCGGTGGCCGTCGCCGCCGCGGCACCGGCCGCCGCCGTGCCCGCCGGCTTCACCGACACGGTCGCCATCGGCGGCCTCACCTCGCCGACCGCCGCCGCGTTCGCCCCCGACGGGCGGGTGTTCGTCGCGGAGAAGAGCGGCCTGCTCAAGGTGTTCGACTCCCTGGCCGACCCGACGGCGACCGTGTTCGCCGACCTCCGCACGCCCACCCAGGACTTCTGGGACCGCGGCCTGCTCGGGCTGGCGGTCGACCCGGCCTTCCCCGCCCGGCCGTACGTCTACGTCTCCTACACCCTCGACGCCCTCCCGGGTGGGACCGCGCCGCAGTGGGGCGACACCTGCCCGACACCGCCGGGCGCGACCGATCAGGGCTGCGTCGTGACCGGCCGCGTCTCCCGGCTCACCATGGGCCCGGACGGAACGGCCGTCAGCGAGAAACCGCTGGTCACCGGCTGGTGCCAGCAGTTCCCCAGCCACTCGATCGGGGCGCTGGCCTTCGGGCCGGACGGCGCCCTGTACGCGGGCGGCGGCGACGGCGCCAGCTTCAACTTCGCCGACTACGGCCAGGTCGGCAATCCCTGCGCCGACCCGCCCGCGCCGGCCGGCACGAACCTCAGCCCGCCGACGGCCGAAGGCGGGGCGCTGCGGTCGCAGTCCCCGCGCCGCGCGGCCGGGCAGCCCGTGCTGCTCAACGGCGCGCTCCTGCGCATCGACCCCGACACCGGCGACGGCCTGCCCGGCAACCCGTTCGCGAGCAGCACCGACGCCAACGCCCGGCGCGTCATCGCCTACGGCTCGCGCAACCAGTTCCGGTTCGGGTTCCGGCCCGGCACGAGCGAACTGTGGGCCGGTGACGTCGGCTGGAACACCTGGGAAGAGATCAACCGCGTCCCGAACGCCGGCGACGCCGTGGCCGAGAACTTCGGCTGGCCCTGCTTCGAAGGCACCGGACGCCAGGCCGGCTACGACGGCGCGAACCTCGACCTCTGCGAGTCGCTGTACTCCGCCGGCGGCCAGACCGCGCCGTTCTACACCTACAACCACAACGCCAAGGTGGTGGCCACCGACCCGTGTCCCACCGGCGGCTCCTCGATCAGCGGGATCGCCTTCGAGTCGGGCAGCACCTACCCGGCCGACTACGCCGGTGCGCTGTTCTTCGCCGATTCCTCCCGCGGCTGCATCTGGGCGATGCAGACCGTCGCCGGCCAGCCCAGCCCCACCAAGCTGGTGCCCTTCGTGACCGGCGTCAACACGCCGGTGCAGGTGCTCACCGGCCCCGGCGGTGACCTCTTCTACGTCGCGCTGGGCAGCGGCGAACTGCGCCGGGTGAGCTACGCCGGCGGCACCAACCGGCCGCCGGTGGCCGCGGCCACCGCGACGCCGTCCAGCGGGCCGGCGCCCCTGACCGTCCAGTTCGACGGCACCGGCTCCACCGACCCGGACGCCGGCGACACCCTGGCCTATGCGTGGGACCTCGACGCGGACGGCGCCTACGACGACTCCGCGGCCCCGCGCCCCACCTGGACCTACACGACCGCGGCGACGGTCGACGCCGGGCTGCGGGTGACCGACTCCCACGGCGCGTCGGCGACCACCACGGTCCGGGTGACCGTGGGGACCCCGGCCGGGCTCGACCCGGTCCCGGTCATCGACACCCCGGCCGCCACGCTGGCCTGGTCGGTCGGGCAGACGGTGCCGTTCTCCGGCCACGCCGTCGACGCCCAGGACGGCGCGCTGCCGCCCGCGGCGCTGTCCTGGCGGCTGGCCATCCGGCACTGCGCGGCCAACGGCACCTGCCACACCCACAACGTCCAGGACTTCCCGGGCGTCGCCGCGGGGTCGTTCGTCGCGCCGGACCACGAATACCCGTCGTACCTGCAGCTGACACTGACCGCGACGGACTCGACGGGCCGCACCGGGTCCACGACGGTCGACCTCCAGCCGAAGACGGTGACGCTGAACTTCACCTCGAGCCCCAGCCAGGCGATGCTCACCGTCGGCGGGACCCAGCAGCGCACGCCGTTCTCGCGGACGGTGATCGCCGGCTCGGCCAACTCGATCAGCGCGGACAGCCCGCAGAACCTGCCTCCGCTGAACCTGAAGTACGCCTTCACCAGCTGGGCGCACGGCGGGGCGCGGACGCAGAACGTCGTCGCGCCGGCGACGGGGGCGACCTACCAGGCGAACTACCGGCTCTGCTGGCTGCTGCAGCCCTGCTGACCGGGATGGCCCGGCGTCACGCGGCGCCGGGTCATTCCCCGGGGTTCTTCGTCTTCTCGGCCTTCTTCGACTCTTTCGCGGATTCCTTCGCGGCCTTGGACGACTCCTTGGCCGCCTGCTTGGATTCCTTCGCGGCCGGGTCGTTCCCGAGGCCGTTTCCGTTGTTCCCGTTGCCGTTGTTGCCGTTCCCGTTGGCGGTGCCGTTGTTCGCGGTGCCGTTGCCGGCCGCGGCCGGCTGCCCGGAGACGGCGACGCCCGACGACTCGCCCGCAGGCTGCGCGCCCGTCGGTGCCACGCCCGGGGTGGTGGGCACGGCGCTACCCGCCGCGTCCGACGTCGGCGCGACGCCGCCCGGCGGCACTCCGGCGCGGGAGCCGGCCTGCGGCCCGGTCCGCACCGGCTGGGTCGTGGTGCCTTCGCCGCCGGACTGCGGCGGCGGGGCGTCACTCGACGTGCTCGCGCCGATCGTCACCGTGGTGACCAGCGCCGCGCCCGCGACCGCCACCTTCGCCGCGGTGGCCCACGACAGGGCGGACGCCCCCGTACCGGTGGCGCTCGCGGCGGCCCCGGAGGTGGCGAGCGAGCCGGTGGTGGACAGCCACTGCGAGACGATCGGGATGCCGAGGATGAGCGGGGCCACCGTGGCGGGCAGTTCCTGGTTGAGCTGGCGGAGCCCGTCGGCCAGCTCCCGGCAGTCCGGGCAGCGGTCGAGGTGGGCGGCGATCCGGTGCGCCTTGTGATCGGAGATGCCGTCGCGGACCCACCGGGCCAGCTGGCCGGAGACGTTCTTGCAGTTGCGCCGCCGCGCCTCGGGCACGTGCTGGTCCAGGTAGGCCTGGCGCAGGCCCTCCCGGGCGCGGTAGGCCAGCGCGGCTACTCCGTTCGGCGTCATCCCGAGGTCCTCGGCGATCCGCGCGGGCGACTCGCCGTCGATCTCGGTCCGCCACAGCACCGTGCGCCACCGCTCGGGCAGGCTCGCGAACGCGTCCGCGGCGACCGTGGCGTGCAACCGGCTGCCGACCGGCTCGTCACTCCCCGCACCCGGCAGGACGTCCGGCACCTCGGCCACCAGGGACACGGCCGAGTCGCGCCGGCGCCAGCTGATCATCGTGTTCCGGATGGTCGTCAGCAGGTACGGCCGGAAATCCTCGTCCGGTCCCTCGCCGGAGCGCAGAATCCGCAGTACGCGGGTGAATCCTTCGGCGATCAGGTCGTCGCGCTCCGCCCGGTCGGCGGCGATCGCGGCCGCCACCCGGCGGGCGGCGGGGAGGTGCCGGTCGTAGAGCTCGCCGTACGCCGCGATGTCGCCATCGCGGACCGCCGCGATCAAAGCCGCGTCGCTCGGGACGTCCGTCGTCTCGGCCACCGCCGGCGCCACTTCGGTCACCACTCCCCCTCGCCGTGCGCATGCACGTGCAGAACGTCCCGAGATAGTCGCGCAACGAGTGACACCTGCGCAAGGTTGCGGCCGCGAAAGCACTTTCTGTGAATTGGCCGTTGCCGAGCGCCCACGCCGTCGACTTGTCACATCCCTGAGCGATCCCGGGTGGGTTCCCGCCGGTTCGCGGACACGGCGTTGCCCCCGTCTTTACCGGCGAGTAAAGACAACGGCGGTGGCCGGACCGGCCACCATCCACTGTCCGATGTGGACGGTACGGGAGCCGGGAGCCGCTCGCGGACCGTCGACCACCAGAAGGGTTCACCCATGCGCAGAGCATTGCTCGTGCTGCTGACCGTGCTCCTGCCGTCCGTCCTGATCACCGGGACCGCCCACGCCGGGCCGTCCGCCGCCGCTGCCCCCACCGTCGCGGTGGTGCCCGCGAACGCCGGACGGGGCTGGCCGGTCAGCGGCGCCCAAGGCGTCCTGGACCTCGCCGCCCGCGGGTACGTCGAGGAGGAGTATCTTTTGTCCGGCCAGGCCGACACGTTCGACCAGGTGGGGCTGTGGACCGACGACGGCCGCTGGGCCACGCGCGTGGCCACCACCGGCACCCCGTACACCACCCGGATGGTCGTGGTGCGGCCGCGCGACGCCGCGCGGTTCAACGGCACGGTCGTGGTCGAATGGCTCAACGTCAGCTTCGGCGTCGACATCCCCGTGGACTTCTCGCAGTCCTACGAGCACTTCATCCGCGAGGGGTACGCCTACGTCGGCGTGACGACCCAGAAAGCCGGTGCCGACAAGCTCAAGAGCCTCGACCCGGCGCGGTACGGCGCGGTGAACCTCGGCGGTGACGCGCTTTCCTACGACGTCTTCTCGCAGGCCGCGCAGGCGGTCCGGGCGAATCCGCAGGTGCTGGGCGGCCGCACGCCGACGATCGTGCTCGGCACCGGGCACTCGCAGTCCGCGCTGCGGCTGACCACCTACGCGAACGCGATCCAGCCGGTGCGGCGCAGCTACGACGGCTTCATGATCCACGGCCGGGCCGCGCTCGCCGCTCCCATCGGCGACGGCGTCGTCGGGCCGCTGTCGGCCCGGATCCGCACCGATCTCGGCGTCCCGGTGTTCGTCCTGCAGTCGGAGACCGACGTCATCGCGTCGGCCTCGGTCCGGCAGGACACCGCGCAGGTGCGCACCTGGGAGGTCGCCGGCACCGCGCACGCCGACCAGTACGGCCTGAACCTCTACAACGCGGCCAACGCCCGGGACCGCTCGATCAACGACGGCGCCCCGACGACGTGCGACAAGCCGGTCAACAGCATGACGTTCCGCTACGCGGAGAACGCCGCGTTCCGCTACCTCGACCGCTGGGCGCGCGGCGGGGCGGCCCCGCCCACGGCGGCGCCGATCGCGATGCTGCTCAACCTCGTCATCCTGCGCGACGGCGACCAGAACGCCCTCGGCGGCGTCCGGCTGCCCGATCTCGACGTCCCGGTGGCGTCCTACTCCCCCAACAACAGCGGCGGCAACGTGCCGGGCGCGTGCCTGCTGCTGGGCACGACCACGCCGCTGACGCCGGACCGGATCCGGCAGCTGTACCCGGACCACACCACCTACGTCGCGAAGTTCACCGCGGCGGCGGACCGGGCCCTGCGGGCGGGCTACCTGCTGCCGCCCGACCGCGACGAGGCCGTGGCCCGGGCACAGGCCGCGCCGGTGCCGTAACCGTCCACAAAGGATTGTCACGGTGCACCCGCCTCGGTTCCGGGGCGGGTGCACCGTCGGATCCCTCGAAACACCGCCCCGGCACCGCCGTTCCCGCTAGCCTGGCCCTCCGATTCCGAACAGATGAGGAGGTGGCGATGCGGTTCAAGGCTTTGCGCGTCGCGGTGGCGGCGGTGGTCGCCCTGTCGCTGGCCGTGCCCGCTCAAGCCAGCCCGCGGCCCGATCGACCGGTTTCGCTGGGGGGCAAGAAGGTTCTGCTGGTCAACGACGATTCGGTGCAGGCGGCGAAGCCCGACGGGTCGGACGGGCGCGGCATCTACGTGCTCCGGCAGGCATTGTGCCGGGCCGGCGCCGACGTGGCGATCGTCGGCCCGTGGGCGTCGCAGGGCGCCAAGAGCCGGTCCACGGCCGGGTCTCCCACGGCGTCCGTGGCGCCGCCGTCGGCGGTGCCGGCCGAGTTCGCCGCCGACTGCGCGAACGCGCCGGGGCACGGGCTGGTGCTGGGCGCGTGCCAGGGCAGCGTCCCGTGCGTCCCCGGCAGCCCGGCGATCACGCCGGCGGACGTGGTCGAGCTCGCGCTGACCGGCGTCCTGCCCCGGCGGCTCGGCTGGACCACCGGCCCGGACCTGGTCGTTTCCGGGGTCAACGCGGGCCCGAACACCGACCTTTCGATCAACCTGTCCGGCACGGTCGGCGCGGCCACCGCGGCGGTCGAGCGGGGCGTGCCGACGGTGGCGGTCAGCGCCGGCACGCGCGTGGCACCCCCGCCGTCGACGGAAACGTACGCGGCCGCGGCCGACGTCGTCGTCCGGCTGCTCGCGTCACCGCGGGTGTGGTCGCTCGTGCGGGACATGGTGCTGGTGAACGTGAACCAGCCGGACGTCACGCCGGGGTCCGGGCCGTCACCGGTGCGCTGGACGTCGGTCGGCCGGGTCGCGCAGGGCTGGGTGACGTACGTGCCTTCGGGTGACGGGACGTACCAGCTGTCGTACAACCCGGTGACGCCCGCGCCCCGGTTCGAGGAGGGCAGCGACACGAAGGCCCTGTTCGACGGGTACGTGAGCGTGTCGGCGGTCGCCGTCAACCGCGGCTACACCGGCCGCCTGCCGGGCTGAGGCGGATCCGGGGGACGCGCGCCACGCGTGTCCCCCGGATCACTGGAACCTGTTCCACTCCGCCGGCAAGCTGACAAACCTGGGCCGGTCGCCGTATCTTGTCGAGAACAGTAACGTGTTCTAGTCTGGCGCCGTGGAAGGGACCCGGATGGACGAGCAGGCGATGCGGTATCCGAACCACCTCGGCCACCTGGTCGTCTCCGCCCTGAAACGCCACCGGGACAAGCCGGTCATGGTGCTGGGCGAGACCACGATGACCGGGGGCCGGACCGCCGAGCAGGTCAGCCAGTACGCCCAGGCCTTCGAGGCGCTGGGGGCAGGCACGGGCGCACCGGTCGCGCTGCTGTCGCTGAACCGGCCGGAAGTCCTGCTCATCATCGCCGCCGGCCAGCTGCAGGGCTCGCGGCGCACGGCGCTGCACCCGCTGGGGTCGCTCGACGACCACGCCTACATCCTCGCCGACGCCGGCATCACCACGCTCATCATCGACCCCGTGCCCGCCTTCGTCGACCGCGCCCTCGGCCTGCTCGACAAGGTTCCGGGCCTGACCCAGGTGCTCACCATCGGCCCGGTCCCCGAGCAGCTGGCCCACGTGGGCCAGGACCTGACGGCGGCCGCCGCGACGTTCGAGCCGCAGCCGCTCGTGCCCGCCGCGATCCCGCCGGACCAGGTCGTCTCGATCACCTACACCGGCGGGACGACCGGCAAGCCCAAGGGCGTCATGGGCACCGCGCAGGCGATGACCACGATGACGCAGATCCAGCTGGCCGAGTGGGAGTGGCCCGAGGCACCGAAGTTCCTGATCTGCACCCCGCTTTCGCACGCCGGCGCGGCGTTCTTCGCCCCGACGCTGCTCAAGGGCGGCTCGCTGATCGTGGTGCCGAAGTTCGACCCCGGCGAAACCCTGCGGATCATCGAAGAGCAGCAGATCACCGCGACCATGCTGGTGCCCACGATGCTCTACGCGCTGATGGACCACCCCGACTCGCGCACCCGCGACCTGTCTTCGCTGCAGACGGTGTACTACGGCGCGGCGTCGATCAACCCGGTGCGCCTGCGCGAGGCGATCGACCGGTTCGGGCCGATCTTCGCCCAGTACTACGGCCAGTCCGAGGCCCCGATGGCGATCAGCTACCTCGCCAAGGGCGACCACGACGACGCGCGCCTGGCCTCTTGCGGCCGCCCGTCGGCCTTCCTGCGCACCGCCCTGCTCGACGCGGACGGCGCCCCGGTGGCGCCGGGCGAGCCGGGCGAGATCTGCGTGGCAGGCCCGCTGCTCGCCGGCGGTTACTGGAACCTGCCGGAGGTGACGGCGGAGACGTTCCGCGACGGCTGGCTGCACACCGGCGACGTGGCCCGCGAAGACGAGGACGGCTTCTGGTTCATCGTCGACCGGGTCAAGGACATGATCGTCACCGGCGGGTTCAACGTGTTCCCCCGCGAGGTGGAGGACGTGGTGGCCGAACACCCGGCGGTGGCGCAGGTCGGCGTGATCGGCACCCCGGACGACAAGTGGGGCGAAGCGGTGACGGCGGTGGTGGTCCTGCGCCAGGACGCCGACCACGACCTCGAGCGCCTCACGGGCGAGATCCAGGCGGCGGTGCGGGAGCGCAAGGGCCCGGTGCACGTGCCCAAGCAGGTGATCGTGGCGGAGTCGCTGCCGATGACGGGGCTGGGCAAGCCGGACAAGAAGGCCCTGCGAGCGCAGTATCAACCGCATCGCGCCACCGTGTAGGCCGTTATACGGCGGCCTCTCGTCCTCCTCCGTTCGAGCGAAGTGACCTGCGTTGTCACGGATCGGCCCGCACTCTCGTCCCCGGGATGTGCAGCCGTCCCGGGGCCACCGGGCGGCGCCGAGCGGAAGGAACGGACATGAGGGTCGTCGTCGTCGGCGGGACCGGACTGATCGGCAGGAACCTGGTGACCCGGCTGGCCGGGCAGGGTCACGAAGCGGTCCCCGCCGCGCCCAGCACCGGGGTGAACACCCTGACCGGTGAAGGGCTGAAGGAGGCGCTCCAGGGCGCGGACGTCGTGGTGGACGTCTCGAACTCGCCGTCGTTCGCCGACGACGACGTGCTGGCCTTCTTCCGGACCTCGACCGGCCACGTCGTCGAGGCGGCGAAGGAAGCCGGCGTCGGGCACTACGTCGCCTTGTCGGTGGTGGGCACGGACCGGCAGCCGGGCGTCGGGTACTTCCGGGCCAAGGTCGCGCAGGAGGAGCTGATCACCGCGGCGGGTCTGCCGTTCTCGATCGTGCGCGCGACCCAGTTCTTCGAGTTCGCCGGCGGGATCGCCGACGGCTCCACCACCGACGGCGTCGTGCGGCTGCCCGGGGCCGGTGTGCAGCCGATGGCGGCCGCCGAGGTGTCCGCGGCCGTGGGCCGGGCCGCCACCGGGGACCCGATCGGCGGCATCACCGAGGTCGCCGGCCCCGAGGTCTTCGGGCTCGCCGAGTGGGTGCGCACCGCGCTGACCGCGCGCTCCGACCCGCGGCAGGTGGTCACCGACCCGGAGGCGCCGTACTTCGGCGCGGTGCCGGGGCCGGAAGACCTCCTGCCGGGACCGGGCGCGCGGCTCGCGGAGACCACGCTCGCCGAGTGGCTCGCCCGGGCGTGAGGCGCTACACGCCGTCGTGGTCCGGGTCGGCGTTGAGCACGATGCAACCGACATACCCGTCGCGGGCCCGGGTCACCTTCAGCAGCATGCTCGGCCGGTAGATCGAGTCATCGTCGTTGAAGGTGTCGCGGCCGGTGCGCTGCGCGTACGGCTGGGTCGCCAGCACCTGCGCGTTCAGCGCTTCGTCGAACATCAGCTGCGTGGTGAGCGTCTTCTCGTTGCCGACGTGCACCATCACGTGGACGTGGACGGTGCGGCCGCGGTACCAGCCCGGCCAGATCGTCGTGAACTCGACCATGCCGCGCTGGTTCGTGACCTGGGCGCCGCGCAGGTACCGCTTGTCGTCGGTCGGGATGAGATCGGCGTCCCCACCGCCGGGCGGGGTCCCGGTGGGCGGGGTCCCGGTGGGCGGAGTGCCGGTGGGCGGGGTCCCGGTGGGCGGGGTGCCGCCGCCACCGGACGCCGCCTCCGCGCCGGAGTACAGGCCTCCCGCGTCGCAGTGCCAGATCTCGACCACCGCGTGCGGGATCGGCTTGCACGTCTCGCTGTCCTGCACCTGCAGGGCGAGCCGCAGCTTCGTGCCCTGCTTGTCTTCGCGGATGTCACTGCGGATCTTGTCGGCGTCGAAGTAGTACGGCCCCTGCGTGGTGGACGCGGTGAGCGTGCACGTCCGCGCACCGGTGAACAGGGCGGTGAGGTCCGCGTCGGTGACCGCCTGCAGCGCGACCGTCTCGCCGGTGGACGTCGTGACCGCGCTCCGGCCGGCGCACGCCGTGACGAGTGCGCCCAAGCCGACCGAGCTCACGCCGGCGAGCAGCCGTCGCCGGCTGACCCGCTGTCCCTCGTGGTCGTCGTTTCCCATGCCTGTCCCTTCGTGGTGGGTAATGGCCGGTTGACTTCCGCCTGACCCGGCCTTGGGCCAGCGTGGCGAGGGCAGCTGTGGCAGGCCTGTGGTGAAGCTGTGCGTCGTCGAGCGGTCACGCAAGGCGAAAAGGTAAGCTGCCCGAGATAGTCAAAAAATTGAGTAGGTGAGGTGGGGCATGAGCAGCTTCCGCAAGGCCGTCGAGGCCCGCGATCCCGACGCCATGGCCGCGACACTGGCGGAGAACGTCGTGTTCCGCAGCCCGGTGGCGTTCCGGCCGTACCCCGGCAAGGCGATCACCGCCGCCATCCTGCGCGGCGTGCTCCGCGTGTTCGAGGATTTCCGGTACGTGCGCGAGCTGACCGGCGACGACGGCCGGGAGCACGCCCTCGTCTTCGAGGCCAGGATCGGGGACGTGCGGGTCGAGGGCTGCGACTTCCTCCACCTCGACGAAGCCGGCCTGATCGACGAGTTCACGGTGATGGTCCGGCCGCTGTCGGCGGCGCAGGCGCTGGCGCAGGCGATGGCGGCGCAGTTCGACCGGATCCAGCGCGAAGCAGTCAACTAGTTGAGTAGGGCACTGCGGCACGCGCTGATGGCGGCGCTGCTCGAAGGCGAGGCGTCGGGCTACGACCTGGCGAAGGGGTTCGACGCCTCGGTGGCGAACTTCTGGGCGGCCACCCCGCAGCAGCTCTACCGGGAACTCGACCGCATGGCGGCCGACGGCCTGGTGCGGGCCCGGGTGGTCCACCAGGAGCGCCGCCCGGACAAGCGGCTGTTCTCGCTGACCGAAGCCGGGTACCGGTCGCTGCACGAGTTCACGGCCCGGCCGCCCCGCCCCGGCGTGATCCGCGACGAGCTGCTGGTGCAGGTGCAGGCCGTGGACGCGGGCGACGAGACGGCGGTCCGGGGCGCGCTGGCGGAGCGGCTGGCCCGGGCGGAAGCCAAGATCGCGGGCTACGAACGGCTGCGCGCGCGCCTGCTGGACGGCCGCTTCGAAGACGACTACCTCGCCGTCGCCGAGCGGATCGGCCCGTACCTGACGCTGATGCGGGGGTTGTCGTTCGAGCGGGAGAACCTGCGCTGGTGCGAGCAGGCGCTGAAGGTGCTCGACCGGCGGGCGGCCGCGTCACCGGCTTGAGGGCTCCGGCGCGACCGGAGTTGTACGGCTCTTGTACGAGGCCGTCCGACCATGGCTGCCATGTCATTGCACCGTCGATTCACCTACGCCGCGCTCGCCGCGGGGGTGGCCGTGGGCGTGCTCGCCACCCCGTCGGCGGCCGCCGCGGCCGCACCGGCCACCCTGCCCGCCGGCCAATACACCCTGACCGCCGACTACCACCAGTTCGACGCGGTGAACAGCGCTCTGGTCTCGACGCTGGGCACCGCGGCCGTGCACACCGTGATGGAGAACGCGAACCACGACCGCACCGCGCTGCCGTCTTCGTTCTCCGTCGCCGGGCTTTCGACGGGCTTCCGGTTCGACAGCGGCGACAACTCCGACTGCGCGAACTACCCGCAGGGCATCACCACCAGCCGCGACGCCGTCGGGACGGCGAACGGCGGCAACTACGACGGGCACCAGCTCGTCGCGGTCAGCTGGTACACCAAGGACGGCTGCGACGGCGACCAGTCCCGCAGCCGGATCACCCTGGTCGACTGGGACGCCGACTACCCGAACGCCTACCGCAAGATCCTGCTGGCCGAGCCGACCGGGACCGCGGACGCACCGGACTTCAAGGACATCCCGATCCACGCCGGCGGCATGTCCTGGTACGGCGACTACCTCTACGTCGCCGACACCGGGAAGGGCATGCGCGTGTTCGACATGCGCAAGATCCTCAAGACCGACAGCGGCGGCACCGCCGACCAGATCGGCCACCAGAGCGGCAGCACGTACTACGCCCACAACTACGCCTACGTCCTGCCGCAGGTCGGCACGATCGCCTCGAAGACGACGTCGGGCACGAACCTCGCGTGGTCGTCGATCTCCCTCGACCGCGTCAGCAGGTCGATCGTGATGACCGAGTACACCTGCCCGTCCGGCTGCACCGACTACCCGAACCGGGCGCCGCGGGCGATCCGCTACCCGTTCGCTTCCACCGGCACCTTCGCCGCGACGACGACGGCGAGCCAGGCGTTGCAGCTGCCCTGGTACAAGCTCAACGGCGTGGCCTCGCACAACGGCCGCTGGTGGTTCAACTCCTCCGGTGCGAAGCAGCTGTACTACTGGAAGCCCTCGGCCGCCGCGTCGACGTTCTCCTGGGTGGGCAGCGGCGAGAGCCTCTCGTACTGGGAGGACGACACCAGCGCCGACCTGCTGTGGTCGCTGCAGGAAGGCGCGGGAAACCGCAACGTCTTCGCGGTCACCCAGGCCACCTACGGCGGTGGCTGAGCCGGCCCGCTCACCCGCGGCCCGTCCGGGACTCCTCCCGGGCGGGCCGTTTTTCCGGGTGCCCTGCCTGACCCCGCCAGGGTGTGGTTGCGCCACCCCGCCGCTGCCCATACTTGCTGCATGGAAGCCAGACGACGCCTCGGCGAGTTCCTCAAGACCCGCCGCTCCCACCTGCGGCCCGAGGACGTCGGCCTGGCCACCTACGGGGAGCGCCGCCGGGTGCCGGGCCTGCGCCGCGAAGAGCTCGCCCAGCTCGCCGGGGTGAGCGCGCCCTACTACTCGAGGCTCGAACAGGGCCAGTCGGCCAACGCTTCACCGGAGGTGCTGGACGCCCTCGCCGGCGCACTCCGGCTCGACGACACCGAACGACGGCACCTGCACGAGCTGGCCGCCGGAGCCCGCCGCCCGGCCCCGCGCCGCCGTCCGGCGCCGGAGCGCGTCACCCCGGCCCTCCGACAGCTGCTGGCCACCCTGGGCGACGTGCCGGTGGTCGTGCTCGGCCGGTTCAGCGACGTCCTGGCGTGGAACGCCGCCGGCCACGCGCTGTTCGCCGGGCACCTGGCGCCGGACGCGCCCGAGCGGCCCGGGACGCGCCCCAACATGGCGCGGCTGGTGTTCCTCGACCCGCACACCCGCGAGCTGTACGCCGACTGGCCGGCCAAGGCCCGCGCGGTGGTGGCGACCCTGCGGATGGCCTCGGGACGGCACCCGGACGACCCGCGCCCGGCCGCCCTCGTCGGCGAGCTTTCCGTCCGCAGCACGGAGTTCGCCGCGTGGTGGGCGGACCAGCGCGTCAAGGCCGGCGGCGACGCCGTCTACGAGATGCACCACCCCCTGGTGGGCGCGCTGACGGTCACGCACCAGGCGCTGCTCACCGAGCAGGAGCAGCACGTCGTCGTCGCCACCACCGAACCCGGCTCGCCGTCGCACGCGGCGATGACCCTGCTGACCCACACCACGGCCACCGCGCGCCGCACCCTGCCGACGCGCGGCTGAAAAACCGGTTCCGTCCCAAGGCACCCGCGAGGGAGGCCGGCTTCGACGTGCCCGGAAAACCCCACCGAGAAGGAAAAATGACCGAAATCAAACTCGGCGACGTCACCGTCACCCGTGTCGAAGAGCAGCACGGCCCGGTCATGCCGGCCCGGGACTTCTTCCCGGACCTGCCGGAGCGGGCGTGGCAGGAGCACCGCCACGAGCTGGAACCCGGCTTCCTCACCGCGGACGACCTGGTCCTGTCGTCGATGCAGACCTGGCTGCTGCGCAGCGAAGGCCGCACGATCCTGATCGACACCGCGGTGGGCAACGACAAGCACCGCCCGGCCGTCCCCGCCTGGGACCACCTCCGGCTGGACTACCTGGACCGGCTCCGCGAAGCCGGCGTCCGCCCGGAGGACGTCGACCTGGTCGTGCACACCCACCTGCACCTCGACCACATCGGGTGGAACACGCGCCTCGACGGCGACACGTGGGTGCCGACGTTCCCGAACGCGACGCACCTGATGCCCCGCGCGGACTTCGAGCACTGGGACCCGGCCCGCAACCCGGCCGTCGCCGGCGGCGTGAACGAACACGCCTTCGAAGACAGCATCCAGCCGGTGTACGAGGCCGGGCAGGTGCAGCTGTGGGAGGACACCCACACGATCGACGCGAACCTCCGGCTCGAAGCCGCGCCCGGCCACACCCCCGGCTCCAGCGTGGTGAAACTGGCCTCCGGTGGCGATCGCGCGCTGTTCGCCGGCGACGTCCTGCACTCACCCGTTCAGCTCGCGGAACCCGGGCACAACAGCTGCTTCTGCGAAGACCCGGTCCAGGCCCGCACCACCCGGCAGCGGCTGCTGGGCTGGGCCGCCGACGAGCACGTCCTGCTCGTGCCCGCGCACTTCGGCGGGCACAGCGCGCTGGAGGTCGAACGCCGCGGCGGCGCGTTCGCCGTCAAGGGGTGGGGTCCGTTCCCCCGGCGCTGACCGGGTGAGATCCCGATCACGTCGGCGTGGCCCGGCGCGCTCCCGGGGCCGGTGCCTGCCATCCTGTGCCGTCAAAGGCAGCGGACGAGAGGACAACCTCGTGGGCATCATCGCGTGGATCGTGCTGGGTCTCATCGCCGGGGTGATCGCGAAAGCCCTCATGCCGGGCAAGGACCCGGGCGGCTGCATCATCACGATCCTGCTGGGCATCGCGGGTGCGTTCGTCGGCGGCTGGGTGGGCAAGACGCTGTTCCACACCCAGCTCGGCACGTTCTTCGACCTGCGCACCTGGGGTCTGGCGATCCTGGGCGCCCTGATCATCCTGGCCGGCTACCGGCTCATCTTCCACCGCCGCGACTGACGCCCCGGTGGGGGCACCGGCACCGGTGCCCCCACCGCTGGGCCGCGGTCCGTCAGAATGGGGTGGCCGCGGCCACCACCAGGAAGGCGTCACCGTGCTCGCCGAACTCCCGCCCTACCGTGCCCTGCTGGTCGTCGACACCAAGGGATTCGGCAGCAACCCCGCCGCCACCCAGGCGATGGTGTCCGCCGCCATCCCCGATGTGCTCTCCCAGGCGTTCACCCGCGCGGGCCTGCGCGAAGTGTGGGAAACCGCCCTCTTCCCGCACGGCACCGGCGACGGCTACGGCCTCGGCTTCGACCCCCGCTTCCTGCCCGCCGTGGTGTCCCGGTTCTTCGACGAACTCCAAGCCGTGCTCGCCGAGCGCGACACGCGCCTGCGGGCCGCCGCCCGGTCGGTCCGGCTGCGGATGCGCGCCAGCCTGAACGTCGGCCCGATCCTCGAACCGGCGCCGGGCACCACCTCGGCCGCCGCCATCGGCAGCGCCGTGATCACCACCCACCGGCTGCTCGACGCCGCCCCGGTGCGCGCGGTGCTGGAGCGCTCGGACCCCGAGCAGACGTTCCTCGCGGTGGCGCTCTCCCAGCGGGTCTTCGAAGACGTCCTGGCCAGCGAATACGCTCAGCTACCCGCGACCAAGGTCGTCCCGGCCGACGTCCGGATCAAGGAGTACCACGGCACGGTCTACCTCTACATCCCGAACCCGAGCGGAGACCTGCTGCGCCACGGCGCCGGCGGCGACTACGCCGAAGAGCTGGCCGTGGCCAAGGCCACCATCGAGGCACCGGCGCCGGGCAGCATCACGAACGTCATGAGCGGCACCCAGCACGGCACCGCGATCCAAGTCGGCCAGGTGCACGGCAACCTCAACCACGGCTAGTTCTGCAACGGCACCAGTTCCGCCTGGAACTTCTCCAGGAAGCCGTCGAAATCGGCGTGGCCGGGCCGGAGCACGAACTTCGACAGCCCGGCTTCGATGTACTGCTCCACCAGCCGCCGGGCCTCCGGCCAGCTGGTCGCCACCAGGTCCGTCACCGGCACGCCGGGGCTGCGGCGTTCCGCCACCGCCGCGAGTTCGCCGGGGATCCCCCGGTCCGCCACGACCAGGCTGAGGCCGAAGTGGTCCTCCTCGATCTCGCGCCCCGCCTCCGCCGCGGCCCGCTGGATGGCGATGCGGGCGTCGCGCGCCTGCGACGGCGTGTGGAAACTGCCCAGCCAGCCGTCCGCGAGGCGGCCCGTCCGGCGCAGGGCCTCAGGGGCCGCACCGCCCAGCCAGACGTCCAGGCGGTTGGCCGGGCGCGGGCCGAGATCGACGTCGTCGACCTGGAAGAACTCGCCGTCGAACGAGACTTCGTCCTCCTCCAGCAGCCGGCGCAGCAGCACGAGCGACTCGTCGAACACCGCGGCGCGGCGGCCCGGCGGCACCGGGAACAGGGCGGTTTCCGCGGCGCGGGCGGGGCGAAGGCCGAACACCGGCAGGACCCGCTTCGGCGCGAGCCCGGCCAGCGTGCGCAGCTGCTTGGCGACCAGCACCGGGTGCCGGCCCGGCAGGATCGCGACGCCGGTGCCGACCTTCAGCTTCGCCGTCCGCGCCAGCGCGTGCGCCATGCCGATCATCGGGTCGACCTCGGGCGAATACACCAGCTCGGACAGCCACAGCGAGTCGACGCCGGCGTCCTCCAGCCGCTCAGCCAGCCCGGCGAACTCCGCCGGCCCGGTGCCGGCCGCGGGGGCGACGCCCAACCTGATCTTCAGCACGGTTCCTCCCGGAAGGCTCTCCGGGAGCAACGCGCGGCGCGGCCGGGAATTCCTCAGGCGGTCGCGTCGATGACCCGGGTCAGCACGCCGTGCAGGGCTTCCAGCTCGGAGACGTCCATGCCGAGGGTCTCGACCACCTTGTACGGGATCTTCTCCGCCTCGGCCCGCAGCGCGCGGCCGGTCTCGGTCAGCTCGACCGTCAGCCGGCGTTCGTCCGAGCGGCTGCGGGTGCGCGTCACGTACCCGAGCGCCTCCAGCCGCTTGAGCAGCGGCGACAGCGTCGCGGGCTCGTGCCGCAGAGCCGCGCCGAGGTCCTTCACCGAACGCGGCGACCGCTCCCACAGCGCGAGCATCACCAGGTATTGGGGATGGGTCAGGCCGTACGGCTCGAGCAGCGGCCGGTAGATCGCGATCACGCTGCGCGAAGCCACCGACAGCGCGAAGCACACCTGCCGGTCCAGCTTCAGGGGGTCCTCACCCAGGTCGATCATGTCCCGATCCTACTGTGTCGTCGATCGCGCTAATGGTTAGTGCGCTAAGCATTAGCGTACTCTGGAAGCCATGGAACGACCGAGTGTGCTCCGCTGGTTCGGTTATGCCGTCGGTGTGCGGCTCCCCGCGCGCTACAACGACTGGGCGTTGCACGATGCGACGTCGAAGCACTGGCGAGCCCGGTTCGTGCTCCAGCGGTCGATCGGCATCGTGCCGCTCTGCACGGTGTGGCTGCTGCTGCCCGGCTCGATCTGGCTGCGCCTCTCGCTGGTCCTGATGGCCGCCCTGGTCGCGTACTTCTACTCGTGCGCGTACATGGAGGAGAGCATCGAGCACCGGCTCGGCCGGCAGGGCTTCCCGCACCACACCGGACGCCGCCTGCGCGCCGAGGCCGCCGAAGCGAAGAACGCCGAGGCGACCGCGCGCTACCTCGCGCGTTACCGGACGCCGTCGGAGGGTTAGGCACAGTTACAGTCGGGGCACGATGAGACGCAAGCTCCGCCCGCCGATCCCGCCCCGCCACGGGCTGGACCCCGCCCGGCTGAAACTGCCCGACGGCGAGTGGCCGACCCTGCTGGCGCACCTCGTCGACCGGCTGCCGCGCGTGGCACCGGACCGCATCGAGGAGATGCTGCGCGAGGAGCGCATCCACGGCACCGACGGCCCGCTCGGCGTCGACACACCCTACGCGCCCGGCTCGTTCATCTGGTTCCACCGCGACCTGCCCGACGAGGTGCCGGTGCCCTTCGCGATCGACGTCGTGCACCGCGACGAGCACCTGCTCGTCGTCGACAAGCCGCACTTCCTGGCGACCATCCCGCGCGGGCAGCACATCCTGGAGACGGCGCTCGTGCGGCTGCGCCGCGAGCTCGACCTGCCGCAGCTGTCCCCCGCGCACCGCCTGGACCGCGTCACCGCGGGACTGGTGATGTTCGTGATCACGCCGGAGTCGCGCGGCAAGTACCAGACGCTGTTCCGCGACCGCCGGGTGCACAAGGAGTACGAGGCGATCGCGCCGCACGACCCGGCACTGACCCTGCCGAGGACCGTCCGGAGCCGGATCGTCAAGGAACGCGGGGTGCTCGCCGCCCAGGAGGTGCCGGGCGAACCGAACGCCGAGACCTACGTCGACCTGCTCGAGCACCGGGCCGGGCTCGGCCGGTACCGGCTGGTCCCGGCCACCGGCCGGACCCACCAGCTGCGCCTGCACCTGAGCGGCCTCGGCGTCCCGATCCTCGGCGACGACTTCTACCCGCAGCTGCGCGAGAAACCCTTGGGCGACTTCACGAAACCCCTGCAGCTGCTGGCCAAGGTCCTCGACTTCGACGACCCGCTGACCGGCGCGCACCGCCGCTTCACCAGCGCGCGCCGGCTGTCCGCGTGGGACGATCCCGAGGCCTGGGCGGCGCCGCCCGCGTGAACTTCGCCGGACGCCGGCGGACAGCCTGGTGGTTGGATGTCGGCGTGGAACCCGAGAGATCATCCGAGCGGCTGGTGTTCTTCACCGACGCCGTGGTCGCGATCGCCCTGACGTTGCTGGTCCTGCCGCTCACGGAGCTGGTGCCGGAGCTGGTCGCGGAGCACGCGCCCGCGAGCGAGGCGGTGACCCGGAACTGGGCGAAGATCTTCAGCTTCGTGCTCAGCTTCGCCGTCATCGGCCGGTCCTGGTTCATCCACCACCGCACCTTCGAGCACGTGCGCGCCTACAGCAGCCCGCTCGTGGTCGTCAACCTCTGCTGGCTGCTGACCATCGCGCTGCTGCCGTTCCCCACCCAGCTCATCGGCGCCTACCCGCCGGACCGCTTCACCGCGGTGTTCTACCTGGGCACCCTGCTGGCGAGCAGCCTGTGCCACACGGCGCTGGCCCTGATCGTCCGGCGTGACCCGCGGGTCCGCGCGGGCACCGAGCCGGTGTCCGGCGAGTCGGTGGGCACTTTCGTGCTGAGCACGGTCGTCTTCGCGCTCGCGGTGGTCGTGGCGTTCATCAAGCCCGGCCTCGGCTACTACGTGCTGCTGTTGCTGTTCTTCCCGGCCATGATCAGCCGCTGGGCGCAGCGCCGGCGTCCGCAGCCGGCCCAGGAGAACCGGCGGCGCGCAAGGTGACCCGTGCGCGCCGCCCTCTCCGTCCTACTTGTGCCAGAACCGGATCCCGCTCCACTCCACCGTGATCGGCCCCTTGCCGCTCGCGGTGCGGTAGCTGCCGAACTTGTCGTAGTAGCTGCCGCTCGGGCTGGACACCGAGTCCTTCTGCGAGCCGTTGATGTAGACCTTGTGCGTGCTGCCGACCTGGTTGATCGTGTTCACCCGGACGCTCGTGCCCACGGTCGCGCCGGTGGCGATGGTCTCCCCGCCGTGCACCGCGTAGAGCCGGCCGCCCTTCTCCACCGCCAGCAGGAAGAACGGGCCGGCGCTGGAGCCGTCCCGGAACGTCTGCTTCAGGCTGATCCGGCTGCCGCCCATGCTGGTGATCTTGAACGACCCCTCGAACTGGTGGGTGCCGCCGGTGTAGGTGGTGTAGCGGCGTTCCGCGCGCTGGTCACCGCTGCCGGTCGAGCAGGTGAGCTTGAAGGTCAGCCCGGAGATGTCGCCGCACCCCCGCTCCTGCTCCGAGTAGCCCGGCGAGTCCGAGACCCACGGACCCGTCCCGACCTGGGCGTCCGCCGCCGGGGCGAACACCGCGAGCCCCGTCACGACCGCCGCGAGCACGCCCGCACCGTGAAGTCTGCGCACCGTCAACCTCCTGTGTCACTCGAGGCGGCGGTCACCGACGACAGGTTCAGACCTTTGTTCGGCGTGGACCTGACTGTACGAGCCCGGGCCGCGGTGGGCAAGACCCGCCTTCCCCGCGGCGCGGTACGTCGGAAGTTTTCGCCAGGGCCGGTGTCGAATCCGGCTTTCCCCGTTCGACAGACTTGCAGAAGCCGGACCGACCACCGAGGAGCACCCCATGCGCACCCTGATCTCCAGCTCGTTCGTTTCGCTCGACGGCGTCGTCGAAGCCCCCGGCGGGGAGCCGGGCTACCGCAACGCGGGCTGGACTTTCAAGGACATCGAGTTCGACCCGGCCGCCTACGCGATCAAGGGCAGCGAGCAGGAAGAAGCCACGGCCATGCTGCTGGGCCGCGTCAGCTACGAGGCGTTCGCGCCGGTCTGGCCGGGCATGACCGAGGAGTTCGCCGGGTACAACGCGATGCCGAAGTACGTCGTGTCGACCACCTTGAAGAACGACGACCTGGTGGACAACTGGGGCGAGACGACGATCCTGCGTTCGCTGGACGAGGTCGCGGCCCTGAAGGAGACCGAGGGCGGCCCGATCATCGTCGCCGGCAGCGCCACCCTCAACCGCGCTCTGGCCGACGCCGGCCTGATCGACCGCTACCACCTGCTGGTCTTCCCCGTCCTGCTCGGCGCGGGCAAGCGGCTGTTCAGCGAGACCGACAAGGACAAGCAGAACCTGAAGCTCGTCGAGAGCGAGGCCTACGGCAACGGCGTCCAGAAGCTGGTCTACGACGTCACGCACTGACGGGTCCGGGGGTCCGGCCGGGCGGCGCGACCCAAAGTAGAACATCTGTTCGAACATCGTGTACGGTCGGACCCATGACGACCCCGGCCCTGCAGGCATCGCTGTTCGGCGAATCCGGCCCCGTCACGCTGCACGACCTGGCGCCGCGCCGGACCGAGCTCGGCTCCGGCGCATGGGTCGACGTGCAGCCGGGCTGGCTCGCCGGCGCCGACGAGGTGTTCGCCGACCTCGTCACCGGCGTCCCGTGGCAGGCGGAGCGGCGCCGGATGTACGACCGCTTCGTCGACGTCCCGCGGCTGCTGTGCTTCTACCGCGAAGCGGCGCCTCTCCCCCACCCCGTGCTGGCGGCGGCCCGCACCGCGCTGAGCGAGCACTACGCCGGCGAACTCGGCGAGCCGTTCCGCACCGCGGGCCTGTGCTACTACCGCGACGGCCGGGACAGCGTCGCCTGGCACGGCGACACGATCGGCCGCGGCAGCACCGAGGACACGATGGTCGCGATCCTCTCGGTCGGCGCGGCCCGCCAGCTGGCCCTGCGCCCCCGCGGCGGCGGCGAGTCACACCGCTACGCGCTCGGCCACGGCGACTTGATCGTGATGGGCGGCTCGTGCCAGCGCACCTGGGAACACGCGATCCCGAAGACGAACCGGGCGGCCGGGCCGCGGATCAGCATCCAGTTCCGGCCGCGGGGAGTGCGGTGAAAATCCACAAAGGATGGACGCCGCGCCCCCGTACGATGGCGGGGTGTTCACGCTCGCGGAACCCCCGCTGTTCACCCGGCTGCGGCCGGCCCGCCGGGTCCTGATCGCCGGCGCGGGCGGCGGGTTCGACGTCTACGCCGGTCTCCCGCTCGCCTTCGCCCTGCGCGCCCAGGGCAAGGAAGTCCACTTTGCCAACCTGGCGTTCAGCGACCTGAACCGGCTGGAGCTGGACGACTGGGTCGCGCCGGACGTCGCACGGGTGCGGCCCGGCAGCGCGGGCGACGACGGCTACTTCCCCGAACGCACCCTCGCCCGGTGGCTGGGCACCCGGGGGTGGCCGCCGGTCGTCCACGCCTTCCCCCGCGTCGGCGCCCGGCCGCTGCGGGCGGCCTACGAAGCCCTCGTCGCGCAGCTGGCGGTCGACGCGGTGGTGCTCGTCGACGGAGGCACGGACATCCTGCTGCGCGGGGACGAGTCCGGGCTCGGCACCCCGGAAGAGGACATGGCCAGCCTCGCCGCGGTGGCCGCGCTCGAGGGCGTCGACCGCATCGTCGCCAGCCTCGGCTTCGGCATCGACGCCTTCCACGGCGTCTGCCACGCGCACGTGCTGGAGAACCTCGCCGCCCTCGACCGGGAGGGCGGGTACCTGGGCGCGCTCTCGATCCCGTCGGCGTCCCCGGAAGCGGCGGCCTACCTGGACGCCGTCGCCGACGCGAACCGCGCGACCCCGGACCGGCCGAGCATCGTCCAGGGGCAGATCGCCGCCGCGCTGCGGGGCGAGTTCGGGAACGTGCACGGGACGACCCGCACCGCGGGCAGCGAGCTGTTCGTCAACCCGTTGATGGGGGTCTACTTCGCCGCGGACCTGGTGACCCTCGCCGCCGGGGTCGGCTACCTCGGCGAGCTCGCCGGGACGAGCACCGCCATGGACGTCGCCCTGGTCATCGAGGCGCACCGCGACCGCGTCACGCGCCGGCCGCGGCGGGCCATCCCGCACTGAAAGCCGTTCAGTCCACCAGGACCGGCAGCGCGTCCAGACCGTACACAATGGACACCTGACGGAAGGAGAGGTCCTCCTCGGGCACCGCCAGCCGCAGGTTCGGGAAGCGGCGGATCAGCGCCGGGTAGGCGGTGCGCAGCTCCATCCGGGCCAGTTCCGCGCCGATGCAGCGGTGGATGCCGTAGCTGAACGCCAGGTGCGACGTCGGATCGCGGGTCGCGTCGAACGTCTCCATGTCCGCGCCCAGCTTGGGGTCGCGGTCCGCCGTGGACAGGGACACCAGCACGATGTCACCCTCGGCGATGTGGACGCCGCCGATCTCCATGTCCTCCTTGGCGAACCGGGGGAACGCCATCTGCACCACCGTCAGGTAGCGCAGCAGCTCCTCGACGAACCGGTGCACGGACTCGTCGTCGCCGCGGACGGCGTCCATCGCCTTCTCGTCGCGCAGCAGCACCAGCGCGCCGAGGGCCAGCATGCTCGCCGTGGTCTCCAGGCCGCCGGTGAGCACGCCGTCGGCCAGGCCGGCCAGCTCGCGGTCGTCGATCTCGTCGCCGTGTTCCTTGATCAGCATGCCGAGCAGGCCGTCGCCCGGTTCCTCGCGCTGCTTCTTGACGATGTCGAGCAGGTAGGTCAGCGACTCCGACATCGCGCCGAGCGAGGCACCCGCGCCGCCGAAGAGGTCGAAGCGGGCGGTGCTCAGCCGCTGGAAGTCCTCGCGGTCCTCATAGGACACGCCGAGCAGTTCGCAGATGGTCAGCGACGGGATCGGCAGCGCGAACGCCTGCCACAGGTCGACCGGGCCGTCGGTGGCGGCCATGGCGTCGAGCTGCCCGGCGACGATCTCGTCGATGCGCGGGGCCAGCCGGCTCAGCCGGCGCATGGTGAACTCCGGCGTGAGCAGCTTCCGCAGCCGCGTGTGCACCGGCGGATCCGCGAAGCCCAGGCCGCCCGGGTTCTGGTCGGCGGTCACGCCGGCGTTGCCGACGAGGTTGCCGAAGTCGCTGGAAAAACCGGTCGCCTTGCCGAGCACGGCCTTCGCCTCGTCGTACCCGGTGACGAGCCAGGCGTTCATCCCGAACGGCAGGTCGAGCTTGCCGATCGGCGCCTCGCTCCGCTGAGCGGCCATCTCGGGGACCGGGTCGAGGCCGTCCCGTTTCAGCGGCAGCAACGCCGAATCGGGCAGGAAGGACGACATCTTTTCGAGGTCGAAGCCCTTTTTCGACTGCCGGGCGAGATACCGTCGGCCGACCCAGCCCAGGACCCGTGAGCGGAGACTCCCCATGGGACCGACAGTACCGTACTAGCCCGATCGGGTGACGAGAAGCGAGACGCGGTTCACCCCGGCTTGCGGGCCAGCAGGCCGGCCTGCGGCGTCTTCTCGTACGGCCCGTGCGGCTCACGAACCAGCCGCGCTTCCACGACCAGCCCGGCGGCGACGCACAGCCCGACCACGAAGTCCGGCTGCAACCGGTAGGCGTCGAAGGCGACGTCGTGGCCGTAGCCCTGAGTGATGCGGCGGCGTTCGTCGCCGACCTGGAACCCGGTCAGCAGCCGCCCGCCCGGGGCCAGCACCCGCGCCAGCTCCGCCACCACCGCCGGCAGTTCCTCCGGCGGCGTGTGGATCAGCGAGTACCACGCCAGCGCACCCGCCAGGCTGCCGTCTTCGAGGTCCAGTGCGGCCATCGATCCGACTTCGAAGCGCAGCCCGGGATGCGCCCGGCGAGCCGCGTCGACCATGCCGGGCGAGAGGTCCACCCCGAACACGTCCAGCCCGAGCGAGGCCAGGTAGCCGGTCAACCGGCCCGGGCCGCAGCCGAGATCACCGACCGGCCCGGCTCCCCCGACCAGTTCGGCGAACGTCCCCAGCATCGCCCGGTCCCACGGGCTGGCGTCCAGCAGATCCCGCAGCTCCTCGGCGTAGGAGTCGGCGACGGTGTCGTAGGCGATCCGGGTCTCGGTCACGAAGGCGGGTTCGGTCACGAGCCGCACCCTACCGGCCTCCGGGCAGCTCCCGGTTCTCGGTGATCAGCCCGTGCTCGCTCGCGACGTAGTGGAAGTACGGCCGGCCGCGGTCGTCGGTGCCGGTGAAGAGCGTCTTCGACCGGCCGTCGGCCTCGGTGTTGACGCCGTTCGTGCGGGCCAGCACGCCGGAAGAGGCCAGCCACTCGCGCGAAGCCCGCACCGGCCGCCAGGTGCGGCCGTCGCCGGTCAGGTCGCCGAGGATCTTCGTCATGTCCGCCGAGCCCGAGATCCGCAGGTTCTGGTCGTCGGTGATGTTCGCGGTCGCGTCGGTCGTCAGCGGGTAGGACCAGGTGTGCCGGTCCGCCGACCGCACCCGGCCGTCCACTGTGGACACCGAGGTCTGCTGCCCGGCGTCGGCCTGCACGACGTGCTGGGTGAAGCCGCCGCCGGTGACGTCGTCGCTGTTGCGGTAGTCGCGGGTGCGCTCGACCCGGGTATACACCCGGCCGGCAGAGGTGTCGACGTAGCCCGCCGTCACGTCGTGGCGCTTCGCGGTGACCGTGACGTTCACGCCGCCGGAGATGTCCTTGACCGTCTCCTGCCGGGCCGGTGCGGCCGCGACGTCGTGCTGGGTGAGGGCGCCGGACGTCTGCGTGGCGTTCTTGTCGGTGTAGAGCAGGAGCGTCGGGACGACGGTGAATTCGCCGCCGATGTCCGGGAAGGAGAAGGAGAGGTCGTGGGTGCCGCCGTCGACGAGCCGGCCCGCGAACGGCGTGACGTCGTAGGTCTCGGCGTGCAGGCTGAAGGTGTCGATCGCGACGACCGGCCGCCACAGCTGCGGCACGATCCCGCCGGAGTAGATGTGCGGGAAGGTGAACGCGCTCCCGGCGGACGTGCCGTCGATCGCGAAGTTCGCCTCGCGGTAGGACCCCTTCCCGCAGAGGCCGGCCGCCGGGTACTTCGCGGCCACGGCGTCGGGGACGTCGTCGAACCACTGCTCGTCGCAGGCGTGGCCTTCGAGCGTGACCTCGAGGTAGGCGCGGGTGATGTTGCGCGGCAGGCCCTGCGCGCTGAAGTGCACGGTGGGCGCGGCGGGGGTGGCGTCGGCGTGCCCGAACCCGGCGACGCGATCGGGCGTCACGGCCGCGGGGTGCTTGCGGTCGGCCTGGTAGTAGGTGAGCGTCACGGTCTGGGCGTAGACGCCGGTGTAGATCGCCGAGTTGTAGTTTTCGATGCCGCCGTGGAAGGGCTGCGGGGTACGCAGCAAGGCGCTGTAGGGCGTCAGGTCCTTGTCGAAGTGGTAGGTGATCGGGCGGTGGCCCTCGCCGCTGGGCTCCTCGGTGGTCCCCCACCAGACCTCGGTACCGCCGATCCGCAGGTCGCCGATCCGGTCGTACTGCCGCCCGCTCACGGTGACGGTCTGGTCCATGACGACCTTCGCCCACGGCCCGGGGCAGGCCTTCGGCGGCGCGAGGGTGCCTTCGTAGAACTGCGGGCTGCCGTCGGCGGCGTTCGACCGGAAGCCGTCGGCGAGCGTGACGCTGCAGTGCGGCGAGTCCGGCCGCGTGACGCCGGGCGCGGCGGTCACGGGGTTGTCGGTATCGCCTTCCACGATCGGCGCGGCCGAAGCGACCGCCCCGGCGAACACCCACGTCAGCACCAGCGACAGGACGATCGTGAAGATCCGCACCCCGACTCCTCCCAATGGCAGGCACACCCGGCTGGGAGCCTAGCGGCGCGATCATGCGACCAACGTCGGTAATCGCGCGCTGAAACGTTTCAGATCATGATAGGCTCACCCCTTCTCAGCGAGGGGGTCCGGTGGTCGGCATCAAGGACGTCGCGAAGCGGGCGGGCGTCTCCATCGGCACGGTGTCCAATGTGGTCAACCGGCCGCACGTCGTCGCGGCCGCGACGCGGCACCGGGTGCTTTCGGTGATCGAGGAGCTCGGGTACGTGCGGGACGAGTCCGCCCGGCAGCTGCGGGCCGGGCGCAGCCGCGTGATGGGGCTGCTCGTGCTCGATCTCGGGAACCCCTTCTTCGTCGACGTCGCCCGGGGGGCCGAGCAGGCCGCGCACGCCGAAGGCCTCAACATCATCACCTGCAACAGCGGGCAGCGGTCCGAACTGGAAGCGTCGTACCTGGCGATGTTCGCCGAGCAGCGGGTCCGCGGGGTGCTGCTGAGCCCGGTCGCGACGTCCGGCGAAGCCCTGCGGACGTTCCGGCGCACCGGCACGCCGTACGTCTTCGTCGACCGCAAGGCCCCGGCGTCGGAGGCGAGCTCGGTGTCGGTCGACGACGTCGCCGGCGGGGCGCTCGGCGGACGGCACCTGCTGGAGACCGGGCACCGGCGGATCGCGTTCGTCAACGGCCCCGCCATCCTCACCCAGTGCCGCGACCGCGAGCAGGGCCTCCGCAACGCACTGGCCGGCTCCGGCGCAGAGCTGACCGTCTTGGAGGCGATCGGCCTCGACGTCACCTCCGGCCGCGACGCCGGCGCGCGCCTGCTCGGCGCGAGCCCCCGGCCGACGGCGGTGTTCTGCGCGAACGACCTCCTCGCCCTGGGCGTGCTGCAGGCGATGGTCGGCGCGGGTGTCCGCGTCCCGGACGAGATGGCGATCGTCGGCTACGACGACATCGAGTTCGCGGGCGCGGCGGCGGTCCCGCTGACGTCGGTCCGCCAGCCGGCCCGCCGCCTCGGCCGCACGGCCGCGGAACTGCTGCTGGCCGAGACGTCGGACACGAAGCCGGAACGGCAGGCCGTGGTGTTCACCCCGGAGCTGGTCGTCCGCGAATCGACCCGGGTCCGCCGCTAGACCGGTGGCTCAGGTCCGCCCGGGGCGGGTTTGTCGTTGGCCACCGCTTTGGGACAGGCGTGCTCAGCGCCGGACGGCCGGGACATACCTGAACTCCCTCGCGCAGTGGGGCGCCACTTCGCCTGCCCGACTCCCCTTTGCCGAGGACGCTCGGCGCGCCACGCGTGATGAGTCTCGATTCCCCGACCGCCACGGCGTTACGCCGGCGCGGTCGGGGAAATCCCTCCCGCACCACCCGCTAAATCGGTTGGGATTCACGGGCCGGTTCGGCAAGCTCGGCTCATGGCGTCCAGGTGGGTGCGGCTGCAAGCCGTCGCGGTGTCCGGTTCGTCCGCCGAAGGCCTGCTCCTGGCCGCGATCCCCCTGCTGGCCGTGTCCGTCACCACCGATCCGCGCGAAGTCTCGCTGATCAACGTCGTCGGCGAAGCTCCCTGGCTGCTGCTCTCCCTGTTCGCCGGGGTGCTCATCGACCGGGTGCGCCGGACCACGGTCCTGGCCTGGGCCTACGCCGTGCTGGCCGGGGCCGCCGTCGTGCTCGCCGCCGTTGCCTCAGCCAAGGTGCTCAGCCTGCCCGTGCTGCTGGTGGTCGCCTTCGTCATCACCTCGGCGCGGGTGCTCGGCGACGGCGCCAGCGGCGCGCTCGTCCCGGAACTGGTCGGTCCCGGGCAGCTCGCCCACGCCAACGCGCGGCTCACCGTGATCGACCAGGGGGTGGTGCGGTTCGTCGTGCCGCCGCTGACCGGGTTCCTGATCGCCGTCGGCGCCGGTGCGCCCGCCTGGCTGGCCGCGGCCTGCGCGCTCGGCGCCCTCGTGCTGGCCCGCCGGATCCCGTCCCAGTCGGTCGTCGCGGCGGCGACGCACCCGTTGCGGGACCTCTCGGGCGGCCTGCGGCACCTGGTGCGGACGCCGCTGCTGCGGTCGATCACGATCAACGTCGCCCTGGGCTCGTTCGCCGCGAGCGCCGGCAACTCGATGTTCGTGCTCTACGCGACGCAGGTCCTGCACGTCGGCCCGGTCGGCTACGGCCTGCTGCTCGCCTGCCTCGCCGTCGGCTGGGTCGGGTCGTCGTTCTTCGTGCAGAAAGTGGTGGACCGGCTCGGCTACTCGTGGTCGATGCGGTTCGCCCAGAGCTTCGGCGTCGTGGCGACGCTGCTGATCGCGCTCGTCCCGCCGTGGCCGCCGCTGGTGGGGGTCGTGCTGGTGTCCCTGACGGCGACCGTGCTGATCTGGAACGTCTGCTCGCAGTCCAGCCGCCAGCGCTTCACCCCGGCGCCCCTGCTGGGCCGGGTGCTCACCAGCCACCGGGCGCTGGCCTGGGGCCTGACGCCGCTGGGCGCGCTGGCCGGCGGCCTGGTCGCGGCGCACTGGGGCCTGCGTGCCGTCTGGGTGATGGGCGCAGGCGTCCAGGCCGTCAGCGCGGTGCTCGTGTGGTTCCAGCTCTCCCCCGCGGCGTTCCGGCGGACCGAAGAGCCGGCGGCTGCCCAAGCCTGAAGCCGAGTGGTGTGCCGGGTCGGGGCACCGGCACACCACCCGGACGCCTAACCGCCCAGGGCGAGTGCCACCGCGCCCAGCAGCGCCGCGTCCTGGTCGAAGCGGGCGGCCACCAGCTGCGGCGGGAACGGCACCGCGTGCGCGAGCCGGTCCGCCAGCGCCGGCAGCAGCACGTCCGCGGACCGGACCAGGCCGCCGCCGACCGCGATGCGCTCCGGGTCCAGGGCGATCGCCAGGTTGGCCACGTGCATCGACAGTTCGTCGAGCGCGGCCGTCACCAGCTCCTTGGCCTCGACGTTTTCCTTGGCCAGCGCGAACAGCTCCCCGGCGGTGACCGGGCGGCCGAGCAGTTCGCTCGCCCGGCCGCCCAGCCCACGCCCACCGACGGCTTCCTCGAGCGGCGCCGCTCCGCTCGCGAAACCCTCGGTGTCCTGCGGCGAGAGCAGGTTGTACCCGATCTCGCCCGCAGCTCCGTTGGCGCCGGTCAGCAACCGGCCGCCGACCAGCACCGCCGCCGCGATGCCGGTGCCCAGTGACAGGAACACCGCCGGGTCGGCCCCGGCCAGCGCGCCCCAGCGCCACTCCGCCAGCGCCGCCGCCTTCGCGTCCGTGCCCACCGAGATCGGCACGGCGGGGAACTCCGCGGCCACCAGCTCCGCCAGCCGCAGCTGCTCCCAACCCGGCACGTTCGGCGCGAGCAGGATGCGGTCCGGCAGCACGATCCCCGGGCTGACGACGCCGATGCAGCCGGGCGACGCACCCTCGTCGGCCAGGAGAGCCCTGGCCGCGGCGAGCGCGCGCACCACCACCTGCTCGGCCCCCGCGTGCGCGTCGGTGTCCAGCCGGCGGGTCGCCAGCAGGGTGCCGTCGCGATCGGCGAGCCCCAGCGCCACCTTCGTGCCGCCGAAGTCGATCCCGAGAATCCGATCCTCGCTCACGCGTGCGCCCCTCCCGTCCCCCGCACCACGATCCGGCCGGTGTTGAGCCCGTCGACGCTGATCACCGGGGCCGCCCCGCGCAGGTCGGCCGCCTGGTAGGTGACGGTCAGCGTCTGCGACTGGCCCGGCCACAGCGTGATGTCGTTGTCGTCCCAGGTCGCGTTCGCGAGCTGGTTGTCCCCTGGCGCTTCCCGCCCGTCCGGCGTGCCGCGGCGGACGTCGGCCCGCAGGAAGAACGCCGCGCCCGGTGTCTTCGAGGTGTTCGTGACCGTCACCGTGGTGACCAGCCCCGTCCCGTTCGGCCGGGTCGACGCCACCGCGCCGACCTGCGACTGCGGCAGGTTCTGCAGGGCCTGCAGGTTGCCGTACTGCGACAGCGTCGCCTGCGGGTTGCCGAGCGTCTTGGCCCAGTCGACGACGTCCTTCTGCGTCGAGAGCCAGTAGACGTTCCGGTCGACGACCTTCCCGCCCTGCTTGACCTGCAGCTCGACGAAGTAGACCTGCGCGGGCGCCGGTGCCTTCGTCTCGGCGGGCACCTTCGGCTTCAGGACACCGGTCCTGACGCCCTGGCTGCCGAGGCTCAGGCCGGCCGCGGTCTGGTCGTCGAGCACCTTGCCCGCGGTGTCGAGCACGCGCGCCTGCACCGAAAGCCCGGACTGCGTGGCCGCGCCGAGGTTGTCCAGGGTGACGGACCCGTTGTCGTAGCCGTAGATCGCGTGCAGCGGCTTGTTCGCCTTCTGGGCGCCGAAGTACGCGCCCGCCTGGTCGCCGTCGTCGTTGTAGAGCGACCACAGCAGCGTCGGCCAGCCCTTGTTCAGCTGCCAGTAGACGACACCGGTGGCCGGGTTGGCCTTGTCCGTCGAGTGGTGCAGGAACGCCTCGAACTGCGAGCGGGTGTTCTCGTAGTTCGCGATGTTCGCCAGGTCCACATAGGACTTGAGCGAGTTCCACTTCCCGTACCGCTGCGCGATCGACTGGTCGAGGGTGTACAGCGTGCCGAAGGCGTAACCGCCGTGGTCCGGCTCGAAGTTCGCGTGGTACTGGTTGTACGCCGGGTCCTGCCAGAGCTTCGCCTGCTCGGTGGGCGACAGGAACCGCTTGATCGAGTCGAGCGTCGGCACGGTGTGCCCGGCGCTCTGTTCGCTCGCGAAGCCCCAGGCGCCGCCCGCGTTGGTGCGGCTGGAGTCCTCGGGGTCGAAGTGCGAGCTGTCGTACCAGTACGTCGGCGGGACCCAGTCGTACGGGCCTTCCTTCTCCCCCGAGTTGCCCAGCGTCGGCGTGCTCTTGTACTCCGCCGAGGCGATCACCGGGACCTGGAAGTCCTCCTGCTCGAACGCGGTGAGGACGGCGTGCTCCTGGTTCGGGAACGGCTCGTTGTCGCTCCAGCCGTAGTTGAAGACGCTGGGGTGGTTGCGCTCGCGCTGCGCGATGCTCACCGACGAGTCGTGGATGATCCGCAGGTCCCGCTCGCCCAGCTGCTCGGCGGTGTCCGGCTGCCAGGCGTCACAGCACAGGAACCCGCCGATGACCAGCAGACCCGCGCGGTCGGCCTGGTCGTAGAAGTCCTGCGGCATGTCGTGGCCTTCGAGGCGGACGCCGGACAGGCCCAGGTTCTTGATCAGCGCGATCTGGTGCGCGGTGTCGGCGGAGTCGTAGCGCAGGAACAGGTCCGGCGCGAAGCCGCCGCCGCGGAACACGAAGTCCTTGCCGTTGACGGTGAACTGCCGAGCGCCGTCCGGCAGCGGCTTGGACTTCCCGACCAGGCGCGAAGTCACCGTGCGGATGCCGAAGGTGCTCTTCGACGACGTCGACAGCACGCCGTTCTGGGAGACCGCGGTGGTCAGCGTGTAGAGCGGCTGGCCGCCCATCGAATACGGGTACCACACCTGCGGTTTCTCGATCTTCACCGGCGCGAACACGACCGTCCGCTGGGTGTTCGCCGGGATGGTGACGCGCTGCTTGACGACGATCGGCGCCCCCGAGGGCGCGGTGATCGTCGCGGCGACGTCGCCGGTCTGCGCCGTGGCCGCGTTGTTGGCGACGTCGAGCTTCACCGTCAGCTTCGAGCTGGACAGGTCGGGCGCGTTGTCCTGCACGACGTGCGCGTTGTCCCCGGTCAGCGCGTCCCCCACCTGCAGGGTCGGCGGGAACTGGATGCCGGTGTCGTTGTCCGGCGGGATCTGGCCCCAGTCGACCTGGTCGAGGGTGTACATCTTCAGCGGGTCGTTCGGGTAGACCTTGATCGCCAAGGTGTTCTTGCCCGGCTTCACGAGCTTCGAGACGTCGAAGGTGTGCCCGGCGAACGCGCCGCTCACGACGTCCTTCGTGGCGACGAGCGTGCCGTTCACCCAGACGTCGCCCTCCCCGACGATGCCCGGGATGGTCAGCTTGGCGTGCTGGCCGGCCTTGAAGTCCGGGGCGAAGTCGGTGCGGTACCACCACGGGTCGGAGAACGGCAAGGTGGCGACCGGGCCGAGCTTGTCGACGTACCCGAAGCACTTGCGCATGTTGTCCGAGTAGAAGACGTCCGGGCACTGGCCGTTCTGCACCAGGGCGTTGATCTCGGTGCCGGGCGCGCCGGCGTCGTCCGGCTTCACCGGCAGCCAGCCGCGGGTGGCGTACCCGGGCGTGGAAACCTTGTCGCCGCCGTCCTTGACGTTCGCCGTGGTGAGGACCTGCCAGCCCTGCAGGCCGATCGTCGTGAGCCCGTGCGGCTTCGCGACGGCCTGCGTGTCCTGCGCGGCCGCGGGTCCGGCCACGCTCAGCACGCCGGGGACGAGGAGCAGCGCGGCTAAGATCGCGAGCTTCCGGGTCATGCCTGAACCCCTTCCGGTTCGGTGGCGAAAGCTTCCTTGATCTCCTTGGGCCCGAACGGCCAGGTGTGCTCGGCCTTGGCGTAGCCGAGGTAGGCGAGCGCGCCGATGGCGATCCAGCCGAGCGAAAGCCAGATGGACAGCCAGTCGGCCGATTTGTAGATGTAGACCCAGCCGACGAGCGCGATGATCGTCGGCGCCGGGTAGAGCCACTGCCGGTACGGCCGCCTCAGGTTCGGCTGCCGGCGGCGGAGCACGACGATCGCGGCGACCTGGGCCAGCGACTGGATGATGACCAGGGTCGCGACCGCCGCGTTGATCACCTCGGTCAGGGTGAACAGCGAACCGATGATCGTGATGGCGCCCATGGCGAGCACGCCCGCGGTCGGCAGGTGCAGCTTCGGGTGCAGCTTGCCGAACACCGGCAGGAACACCTTGTCGCGCGCGGCTTCGAACGGCACGCGCGAGCCGCCGAGCAGCCCGGCGAACACGGACGCGATCGCCGCGATCACGATCAGCACGGTGATCGACTTGGCGACGCCGGTGCCCCACACCTGTTCCAGCACCGACGACGCGACCGACTTGGCCGTCTTCAGCTGCTCCAGCGGGATCGAGCCGAGCACCCCGACCTGTAGCAGGAAGTACAGGCCCATGATGCCGACGATCGAGAAGATGATCGAGCGGGGCAGCGTGCGGCCCGGCTCCCGCACTTCGCCGCCGAGGTAGGCGGAGGTGTTGTAGCCGAGGTAGTCGTAGATGGCGATGATCAGGCCGGCGCCGAGGCCGCCCCAGAACGTGCCTTGGCCGGCGGAACTGAACGCGCCCGGAGTGAAGGCGAACGCCTGCGAGGCGCTGAAGTGCGAGAACGCCGCGACGATCGTGGTCAGCACGGCGACGAGCATGACCACGAACAGCACCGTCGTGAGTTTGGAGATCTGGCCGATCTTCCGGAACAGCGCCAGGATGATCAAGAGCGTGATGCCGACGCCGATGATCTTGCCCAGCGGGGTCGTGCCCGCGTCGTCGGTCACGCCGGGGATCAGGTAGCCGAGGTACTGGACGAGGCCGATGATGCCGGTCGACATGATCAGCGGGATGAACAGCACCGCGCTCCACACGAACAGGAACGGCATCAGGCGTCCGGTGCGGTACTGGAACGCTTCGCGCAGGTAGAGGTACGTGCCGCCGGCGCCCGGCATCGCGGCGCCGAGTTCGGCCCAGATCAGCCCGTCGGCCAGCGCGACGATCGCCCCGATGATCCAGCCGAACATCGCCTGCGGGCCGCCCATGGTGGCGACCATGGTGGGGATCGTGACGAACGGGCCGATCCCGCACATCTGGGTCATGTTGATCGCGGTGGCCTGCAGCGGGCCGATCTTGCGTTCCAGGGCGGGCGGTTCCCCGGAACGAGTGGGTGAACTCACGACGTGCCTCCGACTAGTAGTTAGTAAAGTTTCTTAACATAGAACGCCCCGGGCCGGAAGGGTTCGCGGATAAACTTGCGGCAACTCAGGAGGACGCGTGGGACGAAACGGGCCGCAGGTCGGGACGCCGGCCCACATGCGGGCGCTGAACCAGCGGCGGGTGCTGGACCGGCTGCGCGCGCACGGCGAAGCGACACGGCCCCGGATCGCCGCCGACACCGGGCTGTCGAAACCCACGGTGGGCCAGGCCCTGCTCGATCTCGAGCAGCACGGACTGGTCCGGACCACCGGGCGCAGCCTGGCCGGCCCGGGCCGCGCGGCGGTCGTCTACCAGGCCGCACCGGACGCGGGGCACGTCGTCGGCGTCGACATCGGGCGGCGGGTCCTCCGGATCGCCGTCGCGGACCTGGAAGGCAGCATCGTCGCGCGGCTCGACGAGCCCAACCGGTGCCGTTCGGCGAGTGCCTTGGTGCGCACGGTCGGCGAATCCGTCGAACGCGCGGTGTCCTCGGCCGGGCTGCACGCGCACGAAGTCGTCTCGACGGTGGTCGGCACGCCCGGCGTCCCGGACCCGGCGACGGGCACCGTGCACCGCGCGCCCAACCTGCCGGGCTGGGAACGGCGCGGGCTGCTGCACGAGCTCGTCTCGGCGCTGGCCGCCCGAGGCTCGGACGTGGTGGTGGAGAACGACGCGAACCTGTGCGCGGTCGGCGAGCACGCACTCGGCGCGGCGCTGGGCGTCGACGTGCTGGTGTGCCTGACCGTCGGCACCGGAATCGGGATGGGCCTGCTGGTGGACGGCAAGCTGTTCCGCGGCGCCCACGGCGCGGCGGGCGAGATCGCGGACCTGCCGTTCGGGGCGCTGCCGTCCGGCGCCGGCGCGCGGCGTCCGGGACCGGTGGAGACGGCGGCGGCGGGTCAGGCAGTGCTGGCCGCGGCCCGGTCGCGGGGGCTGACGAAGGCGCGTTCGGCGAAGGACGTCTTCCGGCTGGCCCGGGCGGGCGATGCACGGGCTCTTGCCGTGGTCGAGGAGGAGGCGGAGAAGCTGGCGTACGTGGTCTCGGCGGTGACAGCGGTCTTGGACCCGAGGTTGATCGTGCTGGGCGGCGGCATCGGCGGCAACACCGACTTGCTGGCCGCCCCGATGCGGCGCGCACTGGCCGCGACGATCCCGGTGGTCCCGGAGATCGTGGCGGGCCAGCTCGGCGAGGACGCGGTCTTGGCGGGAGCGATCGCGACGGCCCTGGGCACGGCCCGCGAGCTGGTCTTCGACCGCCGGGGGTTGCGCCGGGCTGCGGGAGACGCCTGAGCGCGCTACCGGAAGCGCACCGGGGAAGGACTGCAGCCATGCCGGAGGTCGCCGATTCCGGGCGCCGGTGGCCGCGGCAGGTCCGGATCAGGCGGCTGCGGCCGGCGACCGCTCAGGTCGCGCGCCGGATGAGCAAGGGCCCCGGCCGGAAAGCCAGCCCGACCACGGCTCCCCGCGCGTCCACAGTGGACTAGTCGGACGGGCCGCGCAGGGTGAGCACCACCCGCAGCACGTACTCCACCGCCGTCGGGAAGGCCGCGCCGCGCAGTTCGCCGCGGTCGGCGAGGTTGCGGGCGGCGAACTCCAGCTCCCGCTCCGGGCCGCCCCGGCGGACGACGAGCGCGGCGATCTCCTCGATGTCGAGTTCGGGGTGATCCAGGCGCGTCAGGGAGAACTCGATCATCAGGTCCTCGGCTGTCACGTCCACCTCCTTCACTGTCTCCAGCCTACGCGTGAGCGGCCTCACCAGCGTTACTATACCGTCCAGACGGTATAGTAACTTTCATGACCACCACCCAGCCGACCTCCGCCCGGCCGTTGAGCCCCCGGCGCCGCTGGGCCGCGCTGGGCGTCCTCGTCGGCGCCGTGGTCCTGCTCGCGGTCGACGGCACCGTGCTGTACCTGGCCGTGCCGTCGCTCACCCGCGAACTCGCGCCGACCGCCACCGAAATCCTCTGGATCGGCGACGTCTACTCGCTCGCCCTGGCCGGGCTGCTCGTCACGGCGGGGAACCTCGCCGACCGCTTCGGGCGCAAGAAAGTGCTGCTCATCGGGACCGCGGCGTTCGGGCTCGCCTCCGCGCTGGCCGCCTTCTCCCCCACCGCGAGCGTGCTCGTCGTCGCGCGGCTGCTGCTCGGGGTCGCCGGCGCGACGATCATGCCGTCGACGCTGTCGCTCATCCGGACGCTGTTCGCCGACCCGCGCGAGCGCACCCGCGCCATCGCCATCTGGTCGGCCGGGTCCGGCGGCGGCATCGCGCTGGGCCCGCTGGTCGGCGGGACGCTGCTCGAGCACTACTGGTGGGGCTCGGTGTTCCTGATCAACGTGCCGATCGTCGCCGGCTTCCTGATCGCGGGCGCGTGGCTGCTGCCCGAATCCCGGGATCCGGACCCGGGCCGGTTCGACCTGCTCTCGGCCGGGCTGTCGCCGGCCGCGATCGTCCCGCTGGTCTACGCGGTCAAGCACGCCGTCAGCACCGGTTTCGACGTCCGGATGGGTGCCGCCGCCGGGCTCGGGCTGCTGTTCGGCGCCCTGTTCGTCCGCCGCCAGCGGCGGGCCGCGGCTCCCTTGATCGACGTCACGCTGTTCCGCAACGGCGCCTTCAGCGGTGCGGTCCTGGCGAACTTCATCGCGGTCTTCGCGCTGATGGGCCTGCTGTTCTTCTTTTCGCAGTACCTGCAGCTCGTCCGCGGTTTCTCGCCGCTGCAGGCGGGGTTCGCGGAGATGCCCGCGACGCTGGCTTCGATCGCCGTCGTGGCGGCCGTCGGCGTGGTCGCCGGGCGGCTCGGGCGGGGCCGGGCCATCGCGGCGGGCCTCACGGTGGCGGCGCTGGGCCTCGCGCTGGTCTCGGTCGCCGAACGGGCGCAGCAGTACTGGTGGCTGGGCCTGACGCTGGTGCCGGTCGGGCTGGGCGTCGGCCTGGCGCTGACACTGACCGTCGACTCGGTGCTCTCCGCGGTCCCGCGGGACAAGGCCGGCTCGGCGTCGGCGATCTCCGAGACGGCCTACGAACTCGGGGCGGCGCTGGGCATCGCGATCCTCGGTTCGGTGGTGAACCTGGTCTACCGCGCGTTCCTGCCGGCCGGCCCGGTGCCCGGCGAGGTCCGCGACTCCCTCGCCGGCGCCGCGAGCGTTTTGGACCCGAGTTCTGAACTGGCCCGGGCCGCACGGGAAGCCTTCACCGGCGCCATGCAGGTGACGTCCCTCGCGGCGGCCGCCGTCACCGCCGTCGCCGCGCTGATCGCCTGGCGTACCATTCCGTCCGGAAAGGACTGAGCATGCCTCGCAAAGCCGGGCGCGGCCCGGAAGAAACCCGCCGGGCCCTGCTCGACGCCGCCGCGCAGGTCATCCGCACCCGCGGCGTCTCGGCCTCCCTCGACGACATCGCCCGGGCGGCCGGCGTGTCGAAAGGCGGGCTGCTGTACCACTTCCCGGCCAAGGACGCGCTGGTGCGCACCCTCGCCCAGGACCTGCTGGACGCGTTCCGCACCGAGGTGCGGGCCGCGCTCGATCCGGCCGACACCGCGCCGGGGCGACTGACCCGCGCGTACGTCCGGGCGTCGCTGGACACCTCCTACGACGAGGTCGCGATCCGCGAGACCATCGCCCTGATCGCCCAGCTGATCTCGATCCCCGAGATCGCCGAGCTGGCCCGCGCGGACGCGCAGCGGTGGGAGCGCGAACTCCACGACGACGGCCTTCCCGAGGACGTCGTCACCCTGGTGGTCGCGGCGGCCGACGGCGCGAGCACGGCGCCGTTGTGGGGCGCGGGCATCGACGTGGCCGCCGCGCGGAAGCTGGAGCGGCAGCTGCTGGCCCTCACCTTCGGGTGACGGCCCCGTTGTCAACCCGACTTCGGTACTGGGAAATCACCACTTTCCGAGCCCTACGTTAGTCGGCTCCGGCGAAGGTGTCTTCAAGGTAAATTCTCGACAGCGCGCGCAAATCCGGCAAATCCCCGTCCCCTCACGAGGAGTCTTCCGATGTCGAGGAAGTTCGCCCTGGCCGGCGCCGTCGCGCTCGCCCTGACCGTGACCCCGCTCGCCGCGGGCACCGCGTCGGCCGCCACCCAGCAGGAAGCCGCCGTCACCACGGTCTACTACAGCACCGCCAGCGCACCGACGTTCCGCTCGGTGATCAACGCCGGTGCCGCCAACTGGAACCGCAGCGTCACCAACGTCCGGCTCGTCGAGCGCAACTCCGGCGCCAGCCTGCGCTACACCGAGGGCAACGACCCCCGCGGCTCCTACGCCTCGACCAACGGGCACGGCAGCGGCACCATCTTCATCGACTACACCCAGGCCCGCCAGTACAACCCGACCCGCATCGCGGCGCACGAGACCGGGCACGCCCTCGGGCTGCCCGACCACTACTCGGGTCCGTGCTCCGAGCTGATGTCGGGTGGCGGCCCCGGCCCGTCCTGCACCAACGCGGTGCCGAACGCCGCCGAGCGCAGCCGGGTGAACTCGCTGTGGGCCAACGGGCTCGTCGCGACCACCGCCGGCCAGCGGGTCTACGAAACCGTCTACGGCTTCTGAGCAGGTGAGCTGTGGCCCGGGCCCGGTGCCCGGGCCACAGCCCTGTCCGGGGTCGATCTCGGTGATCATCCCGAGGTGGCGCCCGTTCGCCGTCAATACGGTCAAAGGATGCGAAACTCACCACTGGTCGCCGGGCTCGCCGGCCTCCTTCTCCTGACCGCGCGCCCCGGCGGCGGCCGAAGGCGCCCTACCTGCCGCCGGCGGCCGCGAAGCTCATCGCCGAGGAAGATGCGCGGCGGCTCGGCATCGCCGCCGACCGGCCTCAGCGCGTTCTTCGCCCGGTATCTCGCGTGCTGACCGCTCCGCCCCTCACCCCACGACGATCCGGTCGAGGTCCGGTGCCCAGCCCGACGGATTGCCGAGGCGGATCGTGTTCGCGCCCGCCGCGAGCGTCAGCGTCACCTGCACTGAACCCACCGTGTCCCAGCCACCCGAACTGGGCGTGGCGACCGAGACCGCCGTACCGCCGTTGACACTCACCGTCAACGACCGCGCCTCACCCGAGGCGTAGAAGATCGTCACCGGATGCGTGCCCGCCGTGGTGTTCACCCCCGAGAACTGCAGGTAGTTCGCCGCACCGCCGCCCACGTAGCCGACCAACGCGCCGCCCGAAGCGCCGGATGAACTGCGCACCGCGGCCTGCCCGGCGAGGGTGCCCGCTTCGGCCTCGTACGACGTGCCGGTGGGCGGCGTGCCGGTCAGCCGCCAGTACACCGTGTACCGCTGGTGGTGCGTGGCGGAGAACGGCAGCAGGGTGACCGCGCCCGTGCTCGCCGTTCCGGTGAAGCGCAGCGGGTTCGCGGGATCCTGGCGCACCGTCCCCGTCTGCAACGTCGGCAGCGCGCTCAGGTTCGTCGAGCCGTACTGGCCCGCGAGCACGATCGCGCCGTACTTCGCCGCGCCGACGCTCGCGTCGTCGTTCGCCCGCGGGAAGGTCAGCGACGCCGGGACCGACACGTCGACCACGTCCCCGGCCGCCCACGTCCGGTCGATCGTGCAGAACGACCCCGGGGACGGACTGCCCTGGGCGACCCCGTTGACCTTCACCACCGCGCCCGAAGTCCACTTGGGAATGCGGAGCTTCAGCGCGATGTGCCCGGACCCGCCGATCGTCAGCTTCGTGCCGGACGAGGCGGGGAACGTGGTGTCCTGCCGGACGGTGATCCCCCGGCCCGGCCAGGTCAGCACCGACGCGATGAACAGGTTGACGTACAGCGTCTCGCCGGTGAAGAAGTAGACGCTGTCGGCGAACTTCGTCTGCGACTCCATGCCGGTGCCGTGGTCGCAGGTGAAGTCGTCGTAGTCGTTGGCGTAGGTCTTGATCCCGCCGGCGCGCAACGGCGTGTAGTACGTGACGAACCCGTGGCTCGAGTCCGGGTCCTGCTCGCCGAGGATCTGGTTGAACAGCGCCAGCTCGTAGTAGTCCATGTACTCGGGTGCCGGGTTCGTGAAGAACAGCTGCCGGGTCAGCTTGAGCATGTTGTAGGTGTTGCAGACTTCGCACGTGGTGTCCGACAACTGGCTCGCGATCGCGTCCGGCGCCTGGAAGTACTCGCCGTCGGAGTTGCCGCCGATCACGTACGTGTGGTGGTCGAGCACGATCCGCCAGAAGTTGACCGCGATGTCGCGGTAGCGGGTCGTCCCGGTGGCGTGGTATTCGCGGATCGCGCCGAGGATCTTGGGGATCTGGGTGTTGGCGTGGAACCCTGACAGCCGGTCCTGGTTGGCGGCCAGGGGGTCGAGGATCTGGGCGTGGTCGAACCGCTGGGCCGTGGCGAGGTGGTTCGCGTCGCCGGTCACCTGGTACAGGTTCGTCAGGACCTCGGGCATCCCGCCGAACTCCGTGCGCAGTGCGGCTTGCATCTGCGTGACCGACAGCGGATCGGTGCGGGTCTTCGTCCAGGCCGCCTTGCGCAGCAGCACGTCGAGGGCCTGCTGGTTGCCGGCGAGGAGGTACTGGTCGAGCAGCCCCGCCATGATCTTGTGCAGCGTGTAGTAGGGCGCCCAGACCGACTGGCCGCTCTCCAGCCGGTCGAAGAAGTTCTCCGGGAACGCCGAGAGGTACCCGGCGTGGAAGCCGCGTCCCGGCGCCGCCGCCTGGCACGCGGCCAGGGCGTTGACGAGGTAGTCGCCCTTGGTCTTGTGCGCGGTGTCGCCGGTGTTGGCGTACGCCTGGGCCAGCCCGGACAGCAGGTGGCCGGTCGAATGGCCGCGCAGTTCCGTGCCGGGGCTTTCCCAGCCGCCGCACGGCTGGGCCGAGCTGGCCAGCCCGGCGTTGAGCCGGAACGTGTGCAGCAGGCGGTCGGCGTCGACGAACCGGAAGTAGGCCAGCTGCCGGTTCATGTTGTCGAGGAACGGCCCGGCCTGCAGCCGCACCGCGCCCAGCGGGAACGGGAACACCGAGACACCGATGTCGGGCCGGTTCGCGGCCGCGGCGGTGCCGGCCAACGCCGGGGCCAGCGCCGCGCTCGCGGAGAGGGCACCCACGGCTTTCAGCAGCAGGCGGCGGTCGAAGGTGGGTTCGCGCATCATCGGGCCTTTCGCCGGGGTGGGGGGGGGGGGCCCCCCCGGGGCCCCCCCGGCCACCCGGGGGGGCAGGGGGGGAGCCCGGGCGTGCGACGACGCGGGGGAAAAGCCGGGGCGGGGA
>NZ_CP100416.1:3708547-3853988 GCF_026017845.1 Amycolatopsis mediterranei | reverse complement strand
GCGGCCCATGCCGCACCACTGCGAGCCATAGCCGGAGAAGACGAAGACGACCCCACTCCCACCCGAGCGCCCCAAGGGGGCCTTGGTTGCGTTCAACGCACCCAATGTGGCCTTCGGTGCGTTGAACGCACCGAAGGCCACATTGGGGCGCTCGTGTCCCTTGGCCAGCTCGCGCAGGGCCTCGACCACTTCGGCCCGGCTCTCGGCGACCACCGCCCCGCGCACCGGCAAGTGGTCCCGCCGGTGTGCCAAGGTCGCCGCGACCGCGTCGAGCGGCGCCGCACCGTCCGACAGCCAGTCCGCCAGCTCCGCCGCCCGTGCCCGCAGCACCTCCGCCGACCGCGCCGAGAGCGCGAACACCTGCGGCCCGCCGGCACCGGCCCGGGGCGGGAACGCCGCCGTCGGCCACTCCTCGACCACGACATGCGCGTTCGTCCCGCCGAACCCGAACGCCGACACCCCGGCCCGCGCCGTCCCCGAATACCGCGGCCAGTCCACACCGGACTCGACCACCCGCAGCCCCGTGAAGTCGATGTGCGGGTTCGGCTCGCGGAAGTGGAGGCTCGGCGGCAGCCGCCGGTGCGTCATCGCCAGCACCACCTTCACCAGCCCGGTGATGCCGGCCGCGCCTTCGAGGTGGCCCAGGTTGCTCTTCACCGAACCCAGCAGCAGCGGACGCCCGGGACAACGCCCCGCCCCGAGCACCGCCGCCAGCGCGCCCGCCTCCAGCGGGTCGCCCAGCGGCGTCCCGGTGCCGTGCGCCTCGACGTAGTCCACAGAGGACGGATCGACGCCGGCCGTGGCGTACGCGTCGCGCAGCAACGCCGCCTGGGCCTCGGGGTTGGGCGCCGTCAGGCCGTTGGACCGGCCGTCGGAGTTCACCGCGCTGCCGCGGATCAGCGCCAGCACCCGGTCCCCGGCCTGCCGCGCCGCCCGCAGCGTCTTCAGCACGACCACGCCGCAGCCTTCGCCGCGGGCGATCCCGTCGGCGCCGGCGTCGAACGGCTTGCAGCGGCCGTCCGCGGCCAGCACCCCGGCCCGGTGGAAGCCGGCGGTGATGCCGGGCGAGAGGAGGACGTTCACCCCGGCGGCGAGCGCCGTCTCGCTCTCGCCGCGGCGCAGGCTCTGCACCGCCTGGTGCACCGCGACCAGCGAAGACGAGCACGCGGTGTCCAGGGTGAGGCTGGGCCCGCGCAGGTCGAGCAGGTACGACACCCGGTTCGCCGCGATGCTCGCCGCCGCGCCGGTCCCGGCCCAGACGTCGACCCGCGGGACGTCGGTCATCGTCAGCGAGCCGTACTCGGTGGCCGACAGCCCGACGAACACCCCGGTCCGGCTGCCGCGCAGGGTGGCCGGCGGGATCCCCGCGTGCTCCAGCGCCGCCCAGACCACCTCGAGGAGGATCCGCTGCTGCGGGTCCATCGCCTCGGCTTCGCGCGGGGTGATGCCGAAGAACGCCGCGTCGAACCCGGCGACGTCGTCGAGGAACCCGCCCCGCGACGGCACGCCGGCGAGGTCTTCAGCCGGGGCGAACGTCTCCCAGCGGCCTTCGGGTACGTCGCCGATGCCGTCGCCGCCGGCTTCGAGGAAACGCCAGAACGCTTCCGGGGACTCGATCCCGCCGGGCAGCCGGCAGCCGAGGCCGACGACCGCGATCGGCTCGCTGTCCTCCGGCAGCGGTACGTACGCCGCCTCATTCTCCACAGTGGACAGACGGGCGGCGAGCGCGGTGATCGTCGGGTACTGCCACACCAGGGTCGGGGACAGCAGGCGGCCGGTGAACTCGCCCAGGTCGGCCGCCAGGCTCGCCGCGTCCCGTGAGGACAGTCCGGTTTCGTGCAGCGGCCGGTCGACGTCCACGTCGCCGAGGCGCGCGAGCAGCCAGGCGCGGATCGCCGCGGCGTCCGGCGCGTTCATCCGAGCCGCCGGGCGGTGAGCGCACCGTCCAGATAGGACATCCGGCACCGGGCCCGGCTGATCTTGCCGCTGGAGGTGCGGGGCACCTCGCCCGGCGCCAGGAAGACGACGTCGTGCAGGCGCAGGCCGTGCCCGGCCGACACCGCCGCCCGCAGGGCCGCGGCCGCCTCGGTGACGTCGGCCTCGGTGTCCTTCGCGCGTTCCAAGACGACGACCGCCGCTTCCCCGTCGTCGCCGCCGATCGCGAAGGCGGCGGCCGAATGCGGCCGGACGGCCGGGTGTTCCTCGACGGTCTGCTCGATGTCCTGCGGGTAGTGGTTGCGGCCGTCCACGACGACCAGGTCCTTCAGCCGGCCCGTCACGAACAGCTCGCCGTCGAACACCACGCCGAGGTCGCCGGTCGCCAGCCAGCCCGCACCGGTGTCCGGATCGAGCGGGGGCAGGCCGAAAGTGGCCACCGACGCTTCGGTCCGGCCCCAGTAGCCACGGCCGACGTTCGGGCCGCTGACCCGGATTTCGCCGACCTCGCCCGGCTCGGCGGGCGCCCCGGTCACCTGGTCGGCGATCCGCACCCGCTGACCGACCGGGCGGCCGCACGAGACGAGCGTCGTGGCGGACGCGTCCGCGGCGGCCGGCACCGCGTACCCGGCGGCGAGCCGGGTCCGGTCGAACGTGACCTGCCGGGGCGGTTTTCCCGCGTCCGTCACGGAAACCAGCACGGTGGCCTCGGCCAGGCCGTAGGAGGAGCGGTGCACCTCCGGCCGCAGCCCGCAGCCGGCGAAGGCGTCGTGGAACTTGGCGATCGTGGCCGGCAGCACCGGTTCGCTGCCGTTGATCAGCGAGACGACCCGGCTCAGCTCGAGGTACAGCTTCTCGTCCTCGGTGACGCGGGAAGCGCAGTAGGCGTAGGCGAAGTTCGGAGCCGCGCTGATCGCGCCGGGACTGGCCGAGAGCGCGCGCAGCCAGCGCGCGGGCCGTTCGAGGAACGCCAGCGGGTCCATCAGGACCGACTCCAGGCCGCCGGCCATCGGCGCGCCGATGCCGAGGATCAGCCCCATGTCGTGGAACAGCGGCAGCCAGCTGACCGCCGACGTGGTCCCGCTTTCGGCGCCGTAGGCCGCACAGGCCTGACGGGCGTTGGCGAGCACGTTGCGGTGGGTCAGCACGACCCCGGCGGGCGAGCGCGTCGAGCCGGACGTGTACTGCAGGTAGGCCGGGGCGTCGGGATCGGGCTCGGGCCACTGGCGCGCCCCGGCCGGCGGCACGGCGTCGACGTCGACCACCACCGGGTCGACCGTGGAACCGGCGAGGAACCGGGTGACCGCCTCGTCTTCGGCGGCCGTGGTCAGCACGACCCGCGGGCCGCAGTCGGCGAGCGCCGCGGCCAGCCGCCCGGCGTGCCCGGGCAAGTCGGGCGCGAACAGCGGCACCGCGACCAGCCCCGCCCGCAGCGCGCCGAGGAACGCGACGACGTAGCCGGCGGATTGCCCGGCCAGCACCGCCGCCCGCTCCCCCGGACCGGCCACTTCGGACAGCCGGGCCGCGACCGCGTCGACCCGCTCGTCGAGCTCGCGCCAGGTGAGCGTGACCGCCCGGCCGTCGCCGCCGTCGCGGTGGTCGAGGTGGGTCACGGCGATCCGGTCGCCGAGGCGGCGCGCCCAGTGACCGAGCAGGGTCGCGAAAGACTCGCCGCCGTCGACGGGCGCACCGGTGACGGGAACCGGCCGGGAAATGGTTTCCATGCATCCTCGCAGAGAGCGTTTACCGGCGCAGTGAATAACCGCGCCGGTGCGGTTGTCAACGATTCGATCTGGCGATACTCACGGGGAAACGGGTCAGGGGACCGCACGTTTGTCACGCGGCGACGAGGTCTCGGCGAGCCGGGTTCCGGGCACGCGCACGGCCAGCAGCGCGCCGGCGAACGTCAGCCCGGCCGCGACGAGCAGGCCCGCGGTGTACCCACCGGCCAGTGCCGCCCCGGCGGGAACACCCGCTTCGAGCCGCGCCGCGCGCACCGACGTCAGCACCGCGCCGATCAGCGCGACGCCGAGCGCGCTCGACAATTCCCGGCCCGCGGTGAGCAATCCCGACGCCGTGCCGGCGTACCGCTCGGCCACGACGTCGAGCGCGTGCGACGTCATCGGGACGGTGAAGGCCGAACCCGCGCCGATCAGGACCAGACCGGGCACCCGTGGCCACGGCGCGGGGACGTGGTTCACCGCGGCGAGCGCGAGCAGTCCCGCCCCCACCACGGCCAGCCCGGCCGCCACCGTCCGAAGTGGACCGTGCCGGGCGACGGCCGCCGGCACCAGCGGCGTCGCGGCGACGACCGCCACCGCGACCAGCACCAGGGGCAGTCCGGCGCCGACCGGACCGAGCCCCAGGAACTCCTGGTGCAGCAACGGCGTGAAGAAGAAGATCCCGGAAATCCCCAGTCCCCACAGCAGCTGCAAGCCGAGCGAGCCGAGGAACACCCGGTTGCCGGTCAGGGCCGACGGGACCAGCCGGTCGGCCGCCCGCCGTTCCCGCACGAGGAACGCCACCCCGAACGCCGTCCCCGCGGCGAGCAGCGGGATCCGGAGCCGGGGTTCGGCCAGCGCGGTGGTGAGCAGCACCAGGCTCGCCGTCACCAGGATCATCGCCGACGCCGGTGGCGCGCGGGTCCCCGCGTCGCGCCCGGGTGGCACGGTCGACGGGAGCAGCACGAGCATCGCGGCCACGAACGGAAGGTTGACGAAGAAGATCCAGGCCCAGCCGCAGTACTCGCTCAGCACACCGCCGAGGGCCGGGCCGAGGGCCAGCGCGGCCGCGAGGTAGGCGGTCCAGACCGCCGCGCCGAGCGTCCGGCCGCGCGCGTCGAGGTTGGTCCGCAGCAGGCTCAGCAGGCCCGGCACCAGGAACGCGGCCGCCAACCCCTGGAGCACCCGGGCGGCGACCAGCAGCCACGCCGAACCCGCCAGACCGCCCGCCGCCGCGCCGAAGCCGAACGCGAGGAGGGCACCGGTCAGGGCCGGGCGCCGGCCCCAGCGATCGACCAGCGCGCCCGCCACCGGCAGGAGCCCGGCGAACGGGAGCATGTAGCCGAGCGCGACCCATTGCAGCGCTCCGACGTCCAGGCCGAGATCGCGGGCGATGGACGGCGCGCCCGCGGCGACGATCGTGTTGTCCAGCGTCGTGACGAACGCGCCGAGCGCGAGCACGACCAGCGTCCGCCGGCTCATCGCGCGCTCCCCACCAGGTCGCCGGTGACCACGGCTTTCCGGTGCGGGAACCACCAGTTCGCCGCCCCGAGCCGGGCCATCACCGCGGGGACGAGCACGCACCGGACCACGACGGCGTCCAGGAGCACGGCGACGGTCAGCCCGACGCCCGCCTCGCGCACCACCCGGGCGTCCACGAAGGCGAACGAGACGAACACCAGCGCCATGATCAGCGCGGCCGCGGTGATGGTCCGGCCGGTCGCCGTGACGCCGTCGACGACGGCCGCACGGGTGTCGCCGTGGCGGCGCCACGCCTCCTGGATGCGGGCGATGAGGAAGACCTCGTAGTCCATCGACAGCCCGAACAGCCCGGCGAACAGGAAGACGGGCAGGTAGGGCTCGATCGGGCCGCCGAAGGCGAACACCACCGCGCCGGTCGTCGCGGCGGCGGTCAGCAGGTTCATCACCGCCGCGGTGAGCGGGATCAGCACGCTGCGGAACACCCAGGCCAGCAGCAGGACCGAAATCCCGACGACGGCGGCGAGGAACAACGGCAGCCGTGCGGTGATCGCTTTCGCGAAGTCGGCCCGGGCCGCGACGACCCCGCCGACGTGCGCGTCCGGGCTGCCGACGACCCTGGCCATCACCCGCGTCGACGCGAGCAGCTCGCCGGTGGCCGGATCGCCGGGACCCGTCCGCGGGAGCACCGTCAGCAACCACGTTCCGCCGGGCAGCGCGGTGGGCGGGCCGACGTCGGCGCTCGCGAGCAGCGCTTCCCGCAGCGCGCCCACCGACTCGCCGCCGGTCCCGACCACCAGCAGCGCCGCGTCGGCGCCCGGCCCGAAGCCCTCTTCGAGCAGCTCGGCCGCGGTCCGCGTGACGCTGCCGGGCGGGTCGAGCGCGGCGTCCGGCACACCGAGCCGCAGGCCGGTCGTCGGCAGCGCGAGCACGGCCACGACCAGCACGGCCGCCAGGGTGTACGGGCCGGGACGCGCGGTCACCGACCGCGCGAGCCGTGCCCACCGGACGCCATCGCCGTCCGGGCGCAGGCTCATCCGGCGGCCCAGGAGCCGCAGCAGCGCCGGCAGCAGGGTGAGGGCGGCGAACGCGGTGAGCAGCACCGAGACCGCGGCGGCGGCCGCGATTCCGTCCAGGAACGGCAGGCCGACGGTGAGCATCCCGGCGAGCGAGACGCACACGGTGACACCGGCGAAGACCACGCTGCGGCCGGAGGTCGCGGCCGCGACGGCCAGCGCCGCCGCCGGCCCGGCACCGTCCCGGCGGCCCTGCCGGTAGCGGGTCAGCACGAACAGCGCGTAGTCGACGCCGACGCCGAGCCCGAGCAGCGCGGCGATCTCGGTGCTGATCTTCGGCACGGTCATGACGTGCGACACGAGCGTCACCGCGGCCAGGGCGCAGCCGACCGAAACCGCCGCCGTGAGGACCGGGAGCGCGACGCAGGTCAGCGAGCCGAAGGCCACCAGCAGCACGACGGCCGCGGCGAGCAGGCCGATCCCCGCGTTGCCCAGGTCGGGCGCTGCGGCCGTCATCGCGGCGAGCTCTCCGGAAACGCCGGCGGTGAGGCCCTCGGCGTCACGGACGGTGGCGGCTAGCGCGTCGGCCGTCCCCTGCCCGAGATCGGCGGCCGGGGCGTCGAACCGCACGGTGAGCACCGCGGTCCGCCGGTCGGCGGACACCGCACCGGGCAGCGGATCGACGGACACGACGTGCGGCACCGCCGCCAGCCGGACGGCGAGCGCGTCGAGCCGGGCGCGGCCCGTGCCGCTGTCGACCGGGCCGTCCTCCGCGCGGACGACGACGCGTTCCCCGGCGCCACCGGCCCCGAAGGCGCGCAGCAGGTTCGCCGCCACCGTGCTGTCCGCGTCGGGCAGGTCCACCGTGTCGCGGAAGGCCGCGCCGGTGTGCGTCGCGGCGGTCACCAGCCCGCCCAGCGCCAGCAGCCACAGCACGATCACGACGCCGGCCCGGCGGAAACACCAGGAAACGAGCGCCGTCATCGGTGTTCTCCTCCCGCGTGCCGGTTGATCACGCTAACAACGGGAAGGGGCGCGAAGATACCGTCCCGGTTCACAAATCGGATTCCGGAAACCTTTGCCGCGGTTAGTGTTCCCGCCTTTGTCCGGCAGGTGACAAACTCCGGTGGGGCCGTTGAGCCCGGCGTGACAGAACCCGCTCCCCGGGCAGGGGCGGCGGTTGCCAAGTCCGTTCCCGTGTGAGTACATGACGTCGGTGCCGAGCACGGCGCGGACTCTCCACGAGGCGCGGCAAGGGGTGTGAGCCATGACCCGGACGATCACGCAGGCGGCGATTCCGCAGCCGCGGGGCACCGGCCGCGCGCGGCAGCTGTGGTGCTCGCTGCCGACGGAACTCGCGCGGCGGTTCCGGCCGCACGCCGACCAGTTCGCCCGGCGGATCCTCGAGGAGGTCCAGCGGGCCGTCCCCGAATACGCCAAGCCCCTCGAGGGCGAGTTCGGCAAGGTGATCGTGCTCGCGATCGAGCAGGCGGTGCTCGGCTGCATCGACAGCATCGAGGACCTGGCGTCCACACAGGACACCGGGGCGAAGCTGTTCAGGGAGGTCGGCAAGCGCGTGCACCACGACGGCGGCAGCCTCAATTCCCTGCAGGCCGCCTACCGCGCGGGTGGCCGCGCGGCGTGGCACTACATAGCCGAACTGGGGCAGGCCCACCGGTTCCCGGCGGCCGTGCTGTGCGTCGGCGCGGAAGCCGTTTTCGCTTACGTGGACGAGATTTCTTCGTACTCGGTCGAGGGGTACACCCTGGCGCAGGCGATGGCGAGCGGCACGCTCGAACGACGGCGGCGCCGGCTGTTCGAACTGCTGCTGGCCACTCCGCCCTCGTCCCCGGCCACGCTGGCGACGATGGCCAAGGCGGCGGAGTGGACGGTGCCGGAGTGGGTCACGGTCGTCGCGCTCGACCCGCGGACCGAGCAGCACCCGCCGCCGTCCCCGCAGCTGGCCGACGACGTGCTGCTCGACCTGGACGGCCCCGAGCCGTGCCTGCTGACCCCGAACCCCGAGCGCGACCTGCGGGGCCTCGAAGGCCGCCTGTCTGGCTGGCGCGCCGCGGCCGGCCCCCGGGTCCGCCCGGCCGACGCGGCGACGTCGCTGCTGTGGGCCCGCCGCACGCTCGACCTCCTCCGCCGCGGCCTGGCCGGCGACGGCCCGGTCGCGCACACGGCCGACCACCTGGCGACGCACTGGCTGCTGCTCGACCGCTTCCTGCTGGACGAGCTGTCGGCGAAGGCACTCGCCCCCTTCGCGGGCCTGACGGTGAAGCAGCAGACCCGGCTGGCCGAAACATTGCTGAGCTGGCTGGAGCACAACGGGAACACGCCGGAGATCGCGCAGGCCCTGCGGATCCACCCCCAGACGGTCCGCTACCGGGTGAGCCAGCTGAGCGAACTGTTCGGCGACCGGCTGGCGGATCCGGCGAAACGCCTGGAGATCCAGATGGCGCTGTCCGCCCACCGGCTGCTGGGCACCCGGCCGCCCACGGGCGACCGCTGACGGGCCGAGGCCGCCTTCACTGCCCTGGAGGCGGCCTCGGTCCTTGACCGTGCGCGGCCGCGAATCTAAGGTCGATCCAGGCTGTTAGCGCTAACAGTCGGTTGGAGGACCCACCGATGACCGCACCCGAACTCACCCGGGAGTTGTTCGGCCAGGCCGGCGGCACCGACGTCCACCGGTACACGCTGGGGCGGCCCGGCGGGCCGGTCGTGCGCGTGCTCGACTACGGCGGCGTGCTCCAGTCGCTGGAGGCACCGGACCGCGACGGCCGCCCCGGCAACGTCGTGCTCGGCTACGCGGACCTCGACGCCTACGTCGCCAACAACCGGCCCGAGGCGGACCGCGTGTTCCTCGGCGCGGTGATCGGCCGGTTCGCCAACCGGATCGCCGGCGGCACCTTCACCCTCGACGGCGTCCAGTACCGGGTGCCGCTCAACAACGGCAAGAACAGCCTGCACGGCGGCCCGGCCGGGTTCGACACGCGGATCTGGACGGCGGCCGAAATCCGCGACGGCGACGGTGTCGCGGTGCAGCTCACGCTGGTCAGCCCGGACGGCGACCAGGGCTACCCCGGCCGGCTCACCGCCGAGGTCACCTACCGCCTCGACGCGCGCGACCGGCTGCGCATCACCTACCGCGCGACCACCGATGCGCCGACGGTGGTCAACCTGACCAACCACACCTACTGGAACCTGGCCGGCGAAGGGGCGGGCGACGTCCACGAGCACCGGCTGGAGATCGCCGCGAGCCGGTTCTGCCCGACCGGCGACGACCTGATCCCGGCCGGTGACCCGGTCCCGGTCGAGGGCACGCCCTTCGACTTCCGCCGGGGAGCGCCGATCGGCGCCCGCGTCGGCGAGCCCGACCCCCAGCTGGTGATCGGCCAGGGCTACGACCACAACTGGGTGCTCGACGACGGCGCGCCGTTCGCGGCCCGCGCGTGGGACCCGGCGTCCGGGCGGCTGCTCACCATGTGGACGACCGAGCCGGGCCTGCAGTTCTACTCCGGCAACTACCTCACCGCGGCCCTCACCGGCACCGGCGGCCGCCCGTACCACCGCGGCGCCGGCTTCGCGCTGGAGGCCCAGCACTTCCCCGACTCCCCCAACCGCCCGGACTTCCCCAGCACGGTGCTGCGCCCCGGCGAGGTCTACCACCAGGAGACGGTGTTCGCCCTGACCACCGCGGACGAGCCGCCGGTGGCGTGAGCGACAATCGCGGGGCGCGCGCGGAGTCCCGCCGCTAGCCTCGCCGGTCATGGGAGATCTTTCCGCCGTCGCCCGGGACCTCACGCCCACCGGCCCGCTGCGCGCCGCGATCAACCTCGGCAATCCCGTGCTCGCGCACGGCACGCCGGCGGAACCGGGCGGGGTCACGGTCGAAATCGCGCACGAGGTGGCGGCGCGGCTGGCCGTCCCGGTGGAGTTCGCCTGCTTCGACGCGGCCCGGAAGTCGTTCGAGGCGCTGACCTCGGGAGCCGCCGACCTGGGCTTCCTGGCGATCGAGCCCGCCCGCGCGGCCGAGGTGGCGTTTACCGGTCCATACGTGCTCATCGAAGGCGTGTATGTCACGGCGGACGGCTCGCCCTTCGCCACCCCGGCCGACGTCGACCGGCCGGACGTCCGGATCGGCGTCAAGCAGGGTTCCGCGTACGACCTCTACCTGACCCGGACCCTCCGGCAGGCCACCATCGTGCGCGGCGAGGACGGTGTCACGGCGTTCGAGGACCAGGGCCTGGACGTCGCCGCCGGGATCCGGCAGCCGATGACCGCCTACGCCGCCGCCCACCCCGGGACCCGCGTGCTGCCCGGACGTTTCATGGAGATCCGGCAGGCGGTCTGCACCACCCCGGACCGCCGCCCCGAGACGATCGCGTTCCTGCACGACCTGGTCGAGGAGCTGAAGGCCACCGGCTTCGTCGCCGACGCGCTGCGCCGCGCGGACCAGGACGCCACGGTCGCCCCGCCCGCCTGACGCGCTATTTGCCGGTCACGCCGTCGATCAGCTCGCGGCCGACGTCCAGGTGCCCGGCGTGCCGGGCGAAGCTCTGCACCAGGTGGCACAGGATCCACGCGAACGTGGGGTGCTCTTCGGCGCCGCCGCGGCGGGTCGTGCGGACGGCCCGGCCGTCCAGCGGGGTGACCGCGGCGAGCCGCGCGCAGTTTTCGCGCTCGGCCAGGAAGAACGCGGTGATGTCCGCCGACGGTTCCGCCGGCGCGACGAACCATTCCTGGTCGGCGGTGCGGGGCCAGGAGAAGTCGACGTCCTCGCCGGCGAACAGGTACCGGATCCAGAAGCGCTCGGTGCAGGCGAGGTGCTTGACCATGCCCAGCGGCGTCCACCCCGACGGCAGCACGCTCCGGCGCAGGTCGCATTCGGAGAGGCCCTCGAGCTTGCGCAGGATGGCGGCGGCGTTGTGGTCGAGGTAGCCCAGCAGCAGCGCGCGCGGATCGGCCAGCGTGGGCGGCGGTTCGGGCGTCTCGACCATGATCGAAAAGCTACTGGGCGGCGGCCCGCGACGCGGTGATCCCGCGCGCCCACGACGGGGTGACCCGAGCGACCCGGCGGACCACCGGACCGGCGCATAGCTTTTCGGTTGCCGTCGTCATCAATACGACATTGCGCCTTATCGACGGTCGAAACGAGTGCTACGTTCCTGGTGGCGGGCAGGTCGAGACCGAGGAGCTGCGATGAGGCTTTCTCCCAGCGCGCACACGGACTCGTTCTGCCGCGACCGGCTGCCACCCGCCGACCAGTGGCCGCGGCTGGTGTTCGACCTGCCGGAGCTGCACTACCCCGGCCGCCTCAACGCCGCGACCGCGTTGCTCGACGAGACCGCCGCCCGCCTCGGCCCGGACCGCCCCTGCCTGCGTTCCCCGCACGAGACGTGGACCTACGGCGACGTCCTGGCCCGCGCCAACCGGATCGCGCACGTCCTCACCGCCGAGCTCGGTATCGTGCCGGGCAACCGCGTGCTGCTGCGCGGCACCAACGCCCCGTGGCTCGCGGCCTGCTGGCTCGGCGTCCTGAAGGCCGGAGCCGTCGCCGTCACGACCATGCCGATGCTGCGCCGCGGCGAGCTCGACAAGATCATCGACCGGGCGCGGCCCACGGTGGCCCTGTGCGACGAGCGCCTGCTCGCCGAACTGCCGCCGACGCTGCCCGTGGTGCCCTACCGCACAGCGTCCGACAGCACCGGGTCCGGCAGCACCGGGGGCGCCGGACTGGCCGAACGCTGCGCCCGGCACCCGGCGACCTTCGCCGACGTGCCGACGGCCGCCGACGACGTCGCCCTGCTCGCCTTCACCTCCGGCACGACCGGGACACCGAAGGCCACCATGCACTTCCACCGCGACCTGCTCGCCATCGCCGACACGTTCTCCCGGCACGTCCTCCGGCCCACCCCGGACGACCTCTTCTGCGGCACCCCGCCCCTGGCCTTCACCTTCGGCCTGGGCGGCCTCCTGGTGTTCCCGCTGCACGTCGGCGCGTCGGTGCTCCTGCTGGAACGCGCGACACCCCAGGAGCTGGCGTCGATCGTCGCCGAGCAGGCGGTGACGGTGCTGTTCACCGCCCCGACCGCCTACCGCGCGATCCTCGGCTCCGGCGACGGGCCCCTGCTGACCGGGGTCCGCCGTGCCGTCTCCGCCGGGGAGGCGCTGCCCGCCGCCGTGGCCGAGCGGTACCGCGAGGTCGTCGGATCGCCGTTGATCGACGGCATCGGCAGCACGGAGATGCTGCACGTGTTCATCTCCGCCGCGGGCGACGACGCCCGCCCCGGCCGGACGGGCAAGGTCGTCCCCGGCTTCCGCGCCGCCGTCCTGGACGCCGACGGCCGGCCGGCGCCGGACGGCACACCCGGGCTGCTCGCCGTCCAGGGCCCCACCGGCTGCCGCTACCTCGGCGACCCCCGGCAGGCCGACTACGTCCGCGACGGCTGGAACATCACCGGCGACACCTATGTCCGCGAGCCGGACGGCTACTTCCGCTTCGTGGCGCGCAGCGACGACATGATCGTCTCTTCCGGTTACAACATCGCGGCTCCCGAGGTCGAAGAGGTGCTCCTGACGCACCCGGACGTCGAGGAGTGCGCGGTCGTCGGCACGCCCGACCCGGACCGGGGCGCGGTCGTGACGGCCTTCGTCGTGCTCCGGCCCGGCGTCGCCCCGGGCCCGGACGTCGTGCACGCCCTGCAGGAGCACGCCAAAGCCGTTGCCGCGCCGTACAAGTACCCGCGCCGGGTGCGTTTCCTCGACGCACTGCCGCGCAATGCCGGCGGCAAGCTGCAGCGGTACCTGCTGCGCGAGCGCTGACGGGGGTGACGGGCCCGCTGCCGAGGTGGGGTGGCGGTGGGCCCGTCACGTCTGAGGGAGGTCGAGGACATGACTCAAGACTAGCCGACGATTCGAACACATGTTCACGGCCATTCGGGTGGACTCCAACTACGAAAAGTCACCGCAAGCCCGACTTTCTCGGGCGCGGCAACACTTCCGGGTGACAAACAGTCCTCAATGGACAGTCCGTGACCACGGCAGACGAAGACGTCGCCGCCCCGTGGGACGCCGTCACCGGACCCGCCGGCCGGGCCACGCCGGAGCGTCCGTTTCCGGGCCCTCACCGGCAAAACCGCTCACACCGCCCTGACCTGCGCCGAGGACAATCACTCCGGCGCGCCGCCGAGGCGGTGGCAGGCCCCGCGACCGGACCCCATAAAGTCTTCGCGCAGCCATCGGAGGTGACCACCCGCGTGCCCGACGTCGACTACTACGAGGTGCTCGGCCTCCGCCGCGACGCCACGGCGGCCGAAGTCAAGGCGGCCTACCGCCGGCTGGCCAAGACCATGCACCCGGACGGCGGCGGCACGGTCGGCACGTTCCGGCTGCTGCGCGAGGCCTACGACCTCCTGAGCGATCCGGTCGCCCGCGCGCGCTACGACGCCGGCGGCGCGACCGTGGTGCCGGTCCCGGTCCGGCCGCGTCCCCGGCGGCGTTTCGGCGACGAGCCCGGGTTCGTCCCCGACCTGCCCGAGCTGGACGCCGAGGACCTGAGCTGGTGGCACTTCGCCGGGGAGGACACGCGGATGCGGCACGGCCGGCGCCGCGAGCCCGGGCACATGCCGGTGGTCGCCGCGGTGGCCGGGATGGTGTTCGTGCTGCTGCCGCTGGTCACCGGGGCCGGGTTCTCGCCGCCGATGCTCGTCGTCTGGCTGCTGCTGACGGCCGGCACGGCGCTGCTGGTCCAGCGGCTGGCGCGCGGGTACCTGCGGGCCGCGAAGGCGCGCGAGGCGTACGCCGCGGAGTTCGGCGGCCGCACGGTGTTCGGCGCGCCCGGCACCGAGCGCGACGAGCTGGCCGAGCGGCTCACCGCCGACCTGCTCGAGGGCTACCTGACCCGGCTGCCGGGCGCCCGCATCTTCCACGGCCTGGCCTGGCCGGGCTCGGTGTTCGCCGACGTCGACCACGCGGTGCTGTGCGGGAAGCGGCTGGTGCTCATCGAGTCGAAGCTGTGGCTGCCGGGCCACTACGAAACGGCGGAGGACGGCAGGCTGCTGCGCAACGGCCGCCCGTTCCGCGGCGGCGGCAGCCGGCTCGAAGAGAGCCTGGCGGCCTACCGCGAGCTGCTGCCGGGAGTGGCGCTGCGGGGCGCGATGATCGTGTACCCGAGCCGCAGCGGCGACCTGACCACGGCGGACCCGGGCGAGCTGGCGGTCGCGCCGATGACACCGGAAGAGTTCCTGCACGAGATCGGCGAGTGGCTGGCGGCGGATCCGTCCACAGTGGACCACGACACGCTGCGGACGATGCGCGACCAGGTGGTCGGCGGCGGTCGCGCGGCATGAGCAGCCCCCGTTTTCCACGCTACCCGAAGGCACCGACAGTTCCGGGGGCTTGGCGTGCTCGCCTTCGGCTCGGCGGCCACTCCGGCGCCGGCAACGGCGGCCCCGCGGCGTGAGTCCCGCCGCGACCCTCGCCACGGTCCTGCTGGCCTACCTCCCGGCCGCGATCTCGCCCGGCCCGAACTTCGTCCTCATCGCGCACACGGCCGCCACCGGGACGCGCCGGACCGCGGTGGCGATCGCGCTCGGGGTGGTCGCCGCGGGCGGGCTGCTGGCCGCGGTCGCCGTCTTCGGACTGGGCGGCGTGCTGGCCAGGACGCCGTGGCTGGCGACGGCGCTGCGCGTGACGTGCGGCGGCTATCTGGCGTGGCTGGGCGTGCGGCTGTGGTGGCACGCCCGCGCGCCCGCCGATCCCGGCGGTCCCGGCGGTCCCGGCGGTCCCGTGGTGCCCGACGAGGGCGGCGTGGCGGCCACCCCGCCGGCCCAGGCGACGGCCCCGCCGCCCCAGGACGCGGCGGCGACCACCCCGCCGGACCAGGCCGCGACCCCGCCGCCCCAGCGCGAGTTGGCGGGCACCCCGCCGAGCCAGGCCACGATCCCGCCTCCCCAAGGCGAGGTGGCGCCCGCCCCGCCGGACCGGGACGAGGTGGCACCCACCCCGTCAGACCAAGAAAGGCCGGCCCGGCCCGGCAGCGCCTTCCGCCGCGGCGTCGTCAGCAACCTCACCAACCCCAAGGCCGCCGCGTTCTTCGGCAGCGTCCTCACCGCGACCCTCCCTCCGACCGAACCCGTCGCCGTGCGAGCCGCCGCCGTCGCCCTGATCGTCGCCGTCTCGGCCGGCTGGCACCTGAGCGTGGCGCTGCTGTTCTCCTCCCCCGTCACCCAGCAGTGGTACGCCCGCGCCGAACCGGCCCTCAACCGCGTCGTGGGCACCGTTCTCGTCGTTCTGGGCCTGACCCTCGCCGTAACGCCGTGAAGGCCTCCCCGCGCCGGCGAGGAGGCCTTCACGAAACGAACCGAACGAACTCCTAACCGAGCCGGACTACCGGACGCCGCCCGAAGCGCGCTGCTTCTGCGCGTGCGCGGAGCGGGTGCAGACCTCGCCGACGTCGACCGTCTGGCCGCGGTCGGCGAAGACGTCCGCGACGCCGACGAGCTTGCCGTTCGGGGCCGAGCAGGTCAGCTGGTAGGCCTCCTTCGTGCCGTAGGTCGGCGGGATCGGCGACGAGAACGACACGTCGCCGGTCCAGTCGTCGACCGCGTTCGGGTCGGTCTGGTCGTAGTTGACCACCACGGCCTTGTAGTCGCCGGCCGGCGGGTCGAACAGCACGGCGTGCTCGGACGTCGTGCCGCCGTTCGCCGACGAGGTGACCAGGTTGCCCGCCGCGTCGTAGACGTAGAGGTCCCAGTCGGTCGTGGTGTTCTTCCAGTTGATGTTGACGCTGAACTTCCCGTTGTCGACCTTCGGCAGGCCGTCGACGTGGAAGGTGAAGCTCTCCGCCGTCGCGTCCGTCGGGTAGTTCTGGTTGATCGGCGGCACCCCGGCCGGGTTGGCGACCGCGAAGCCCTGCTGCGCCGGGCCCTGCGGGTCGCGCCCGTACCGGCCGGCCACGTACGGCCGCGTCGACGGGTTGACCGACCACGCGAAGCGCCCGCCGGTGGCGGTGAACTTCGAGTTCAGGTCGTCGGTGATGTAGAGCGGCGGCTTGGTGGAGCCGTCGGGCTGGATCACCGGCGACGTCGGCGTCTGGAACGTCTTGTGCAGCTTGAGCTGGTAGTTCTTCGGCGCCGAGCCGATCAGCGTGGAGTGCTGCTGCGGGTCGGCCGCGTTGCCCAGCATGTCCAGGAACGCCTGGCGGTTGCCGCCCTTGCCGGCGCCGGCCGCCGGGGCCAGGCCCGCGTACTCGGCCACGACGCTGTCGGCGTAGGGACCGTGGAAGCCGTTGCCGCCGACCTCGATCGTGAAGCCCCAGCCGGCGGTGGCCCAGTACGACCAGTCCTCGGTGGTGCCGGTCGTGTCGTAGAGCGCCCAGCTCGGCTCGCTCGTGTAGCCGTTGCGCGAGGCCAGCTTGTCGCCGAGGGCCTTGTACTGCGGCTCCTCCAGCGGCGGGCGGACGTCCGCCACGCCCGGCGGGCGCAGCACCAGCGCGGCGACGGTGTGCATCGTCAGCAGGTTCGTCACCTGGCGCGAGGACACGATCGAGCGCACGTTCCGCACCTCGGGCTCGCTGAACGGCGCGGACCCGCGGAAGGTGTCGCCGCTCCAGGCCAGCTCGGCGCCGTTGCCGCCCCAGAAGCCGCCGTAGTTGCGGTTGGGGTCGGTGCCGCGCAGGCGGCCGCCCGGGTTCGCCTTGCACACGCCGGTGGCGTACTGCGGCGGCGAGTCGTTGACGTTGCAGTTCTTGCGCTTCATTTCATAGTCGAACCGGGTGAAGTCGCCCTTGGGCTCGGCCTCGCGGGAGATCTCGAAGCCGTCCGGGTTGATGATCGGCACGACGATGTTGCGCGTCTTGCCGACCAGCGACCGGATGGCGGGGTCACGCGAGTAACCGTTGACCAGCTCGTACGCCCACTCCATGACGTGCTCGCCGGCCGGCCACTCCCGGGCGTGGTGCACGCCCATGGTGAAGTTCACCGGCTTGCCGTCGGTCAGGTTCTTGACGTCCGTGGCGATTTCGACGCCGACGACGTCCCGGCCTTCCCAGGTCGACTCCGGCATGGTGAACGCCGAAACCAGGTTCGGGTTCTTGCGGGCGAGTTCCTTCATTTCGAAGTTGTACTCGTAGAGGTGCCGGTAGCTGGTGCGCCCGGACGGCAGCGCCGAAGCGTCCGTCTTCGCGGCGTACTGGCGGTCGGTCTTCGCGTCCTGGACGGACTTGGCCGACAGGTCCGCCTCGACGACCTTCGACTTGAAGCCGCTGTTCTTCAGCGTCTGGCGGTCGGCGTCGTCGGCGAGGACGACCTCGACCCCGGTCGCGTCACCCTTCTCCGTGACGTCGAGGCCGAGTGCGGTCAGCTTGTTCTTGTCGGCGCGCGTCGGCGTCTCGACGCGGACGAGCTCGGCGCGCTGGGCCGCCGGGGTCGTCCCGGTCGGCGTGCCCTGCGGCGTCAGCGCCAGGAAGTCGACACCCAGCTGGGCCTGACCGGCCGAGCCGGCGTAACGGCAGCCCTGGACGACGAGCTCCTGCCCCTTCTTCACGAAGCTTTCGGCGAGTTCGTGGCTGCGCAACGCCGCCGAGGCGGCGACCACCGTGCCGGTGGCCTTGTCGAACACGGCGACGTCCCAGTCACCCTCCGCACCCTGCACCGGCTTGAGCCGCGCCTGGACGAGACCGTCCACGGTGGACGTCACCTCGCGGCGATCGGTGCCCGACGTGCCCAGGGGCAGGACCTTCGCGAAGCAAGAGCGGGCGACCGACTTGTCGGCGCGCAGGATGTTCTGCGCCGCACCCGCGGTGCCGGACGGCAACACGACGAACGTTCCGGCCAGCGCGACGGCCGAAGCCAGCATCACCAGCCGTCTTGGTGAATTCCCCACAGGAAGAGACCTCCTTGACCGAGGCCGGCACGCACGGACGTACCGGTAGCGGAGGACCATAATGGAGGAAATCCGGCCGCGGACACCGCCGTAAGTCGTACAGCGTCAATGCGGTAGCGCTTTCACCGCGAGTTCAACCCCCGGACGGCTACTGTGCGTCCATGGTCACGATCCCTGCGCGACGAATGTCCGTCGTGGTCTCGTTGACGGGCATCGCGGCCTTGGTGCTCGGCGCCGGCCTGGTGCTGCTGCTGCAGGTCATCCCGCCCACCGACCGGATCAGCGTCACCCGCCGCACGATCAGCGAATACGGCTTGTCCGAGCACAAGGGGGTCTTCGCCCTCGCGGTGGTCCTGGTCGCCCTCGGCTCGGCGGCCGGCTTGGCGGTGCTGCGCGCCCAGCGGCGGCTCCCGGTGCCCGCGGCCGTCCTGGGGACACTGTGGACAGTCGGGCTGCTGGTCATCGTGGCGTTCCCCAAACCGGACTGGGCGGCGGTCTCGCGCGCGGACTTCGGCGGCACGCTGCACCGGATCGCCAGCGTGGTGGCGTTCGTGGCCCTGCCGCTGGCGGTCCTGGTCGCGGCGCGCACGGCGTTCCCCTCGTCGCCGGGCCGCCGCCTGCTGGCGCGCGTGCTGGCGATCGGGTCGCTGGGCTGGTTCGCGGTGATCCTGGGCGCGGTGGTGGTCGCCGCGGCGGAAGACGGCCGCTGGTGGACGCTCATCCCGCTGGGCCTGGTGGAACGCGGGATGGCGCTGACGGAACTGCTCGCGCTGGGCGTGCTGCTGGCGCCGGTCGGGGAACGGCCGGGGCCATCGCGGTGACCCTCCGCGCGGCCGACGTTAACCTACATTGTAGGCACGCCGACCGAAGGGGGAAGCCGTGCTCGAAGGAGCCCTGGCCCGCGCGAAACCCGTCGTCCGCTGGGGCCTCGGCCACGCGCTCCCCCGGACCGTGCTGCGCCGCGAGGCCCGGCGCGGGGACCTCCAGGGGCGGATGGTCGTCGCCGCGGCCGACGGCAGCGACCTGACCGGCCTGTTCGAGGAGATCCGCGAGACCGGCCCGCTCGCCCGCACCCGGTTCGGCTGGATGACCACCACGCACGCCACGGTGCGGGAGGTGCTCGCCGGCGAAGACTTCCGCGTCGGCGTCATCGGGTCGGACGGCTCGGCGCTCGGCCGTCTGGTCGAGTGGTCGGCCGGCGAGCACCTGCACCCGGTGCGGCCGCCGTCGCTGCTCGCCGTCAACCCGCCCGAGCACACCCGCTACCGCAAGCTGGTCACCGGCGTGTTCACCGTGCGCGCGGTCGAGCAGCTGCGCGGCCGGGTGCAGGAGATCGCGGACGGCCTGCTCGACACGCTCGACCCCGGCGCCCCGCTCGACCTCGTCGAGTCCTACTGCGGCCTGCTGCCGGTGACGGTCATCAGCGAGATCCTCGGCGTCCCGCCGTCCGACCTCGGCAAGGTGCTGTCCCTGGGCGCGGCGGCGGCGCCCAGCCTCGACCTCGGGCTCGGCTGGCGGACGTTCCGCCACGTCGAAACCGCGCTGGCCGAGTTCGACACCTGGCTCGGCGAGCACCTCGGCCACCTGCGCCGGAACCCCGGGAACGACCTGTTCAGCAAGCTCGTCGCGGCCCGTGACGGCGGCGTCGGCCTCACCGAGACGGAGCTGAAGTCCACCGCGGGCCTGGTGCTGGCGGCCGGCTTCGAGACGACCGTCAACCTGCTCGGCAGCGGCATCGCGCTGCTCGCGGGTGATCCCGGGCAGCTCGCCGTGTTGCGCGAGCGGCCGGAGCTGTGGGGCAACGCCGTCGAGGAGGTGCTGCGGTACGACCCGCCGGTGCTGCTGACCGGCCGGCTGGCCACGCGCGCGACCGAGGTCGCCGGGGTGCCGCTGCCCCGCGGGGCGCTGGTCACGACCGTGCTGGCGGGCGCGAATCGCGACCCCGGGGTGTTCGCCGATCCGGCCGTCTTCGACGTCGCCCGGGCCGGCGCGCGCGACCACGTGTCGTTCGGCGCCGGCCGCCACCACTGCCTGGGTGCGTCGCTGGCGCGCATGGAGGGCGAGATCGGCCTGCGCACGATCTTCGACCGGTTCCCCGGCCTGCGCGTGCTGCCCGGCGGCCGCCGGCGGTCGACGCGCATCCTGCGTGGCTACGAGACCCTGCCCGCGGTGCTCGCGCCGTGACCGGCCGGCGTGGCCGGCCACCCCAGGGTGTCTTGACGCGCGAACGGATCCTGCTCGCCGGGCTCGCCCTCGTCGACGAAGCGGGCTTGGACGCGGTGAGCATGCGCAAGCTGGCGCGCCGGCTCGGCGTCGACCCGATGAGCCTGTACAACCACGTCGACGGCAAGGACGCGTTGCTGGACGGGATCGCCGAGATCCTGCTCGCGGCCATCCCCACGCCGCCACCGGAGGCGGACCTGCGGGGCACGATGTCGTCGCTGGCGCACGGGTTCCGGGCCGCGATGCTCGACCACCCGCGGGCGGCGCCGCTCGTGCTGACCCGCCGGCTCGCGTCGATGACAGCGCTGGCCCCGGTGGAGGCGGTGCTCGGCCCGCTGCTCGCGGCGGGCTTCCCGCCGGAGCGCGCGGTGCACGGGCTGCGGGCCGTGCTGGCGTTCCTCACCGGCACGCTGATGCGCGAGGTCGAGGCCGCGCCGACGTTCGGCGGCAGCGCCCGGCGGCTCGCGGACCTTTCGGCGTCCGGGCTGCCCGCGGTCGCGGCGGCGGCGCCCTACCTGGCGGTGTGCGACCACGAAGCGGAGTTCGAATTCGGGCTGCGGATCATGCTCGACGCCCTCGGCGAGCCTTAACGGATCCGTTCGTACAGCGCGGCCATCCGCCTGTCGAGGTCGGCCGCCGTCCGGGCCGCCGCCGCGAGTTCGCCGGCGAAGTCGGGCGGGACGCTGTCGCGGTACTTGTACGACAGCTTGTGTTCGACCGCCGCCCAGAAGTCCATGGCGATGGTGCGCAGCTGCACTTCGACCTTCACCTTTTCCACCCGGTCGGACAGGAAGACCGGGATGCGGACGATGAGGTGCAGGCTGCGGTAGCCGTTCGCCTTCGGGCTGGTGATGTAGTCCTTGGTGCGCAGCAGTTCGACGTCGTCCTGCGCGGTGAGCATGCGCGCGACCTCGTGGACGTCGGAAACGAACGGGCAGACGACACGGATCCCGGCGATGTCGTCAAGCGCAGCGGCGGCAGAGACCCAATCGTCGCCGAGGCCGCGGCGGCGCACTTTTTCTTTGATGGCTTCGGGCCGCTTCACCCGGCTCGTGATGTGCTCGATCGGGTCGTGCTGGTGGACGAAGTCGAATTCCTCGCTGAGGATCCGCAGCTTCGTCATCAGCTCTTCGATGGCGAACTTGTACATCAGCAGGAATCGCGGGAGCTGCCCGGCGACGGCGAGCTCGTCGGCCGCCTCGCGCAGGTCCTCGGCCGCCGGGTCGGTGGTCACTGAAGCCTCGTGCTGTCGTCGGTCGTTTTCCGAGCGCCAGAGTACTGCGCTCTGTTCGGTCAACGACCGGCGACGGGCCGGAGTTCCCGCCGGTCACCGGTTCGGGTGTTCCGCGGGGGTGGGTGGTTAGTCGGTCCAGGTGCCTCGCCGGGCGCGGGCCCGGACCGGGGCGTGGGGCCGCCGGTCCGGGTCCGTGCTGCTCAGCGTCCCGCGGGCGTCTTCCCCGCCGCGGCCACCGCGGTGGCGACGCACTGGGCCGCGGCCGCGCCGGCGGCCTTGGCCTTTTCGTCGGCCTTGTTGCCGGCCTTGTCGTTCTTGGCCTTCTGCTTGTCCTGGGCCTTCTGATCCTGGGCCTTCTGGTTCTCGGCCTTCTGGTTCTCGGCCTTCTGATCCTGGGCCTGCTTGTCCTGGGCCTTCTGGTTCTCTTCGGAGGCCATCCCCTGCTGCTGCGCAGCGGCAGCGGGATCGGCGGCCTGGGCCACGCAGCTCAGGATGCCCGCGCAGTCCTGCGCGGAAAGCACGATCCGGCCGGCATCCTGCTGCTCACCGGCCATGCCGTTCTGCTTCGCCGCATCCTTCTGACCGGCGGCTTCCTTATTGGCGGCCTTGCCGTCGGCGCCGTTTTCCGTCGCCATACCGTTCTGGCCTGCGGAGTTGTCCTTGGCGGCTGCGCCGCCCATGCCGTTCTGGTCAGCCGCGCTGCCGTCCGCGGCCATGCCGTTCTGGCCGGCCGCGCCCTGCTGAGCGCCCATGCCGTTCTCCGCGGCCATGCCCTTCTGGCCGGCCATGCCGTTCTCGCCGGCCATACCGTTCTGGTCGGCGACGCCGTTTTCCTCGGCCTTGCCGTTCTGGTTCGCCATGGCGTTGGCGTCGGCCATGCCGGCGGCCTGGGCCAGGCACTTCTGCACCACCTCGCAGGCTTGGACGGCAGCAGCATCCTGACCGGCGGCATCCTGACCGGCCATGCCGTTCTCGGCCGCCGCGGCCTTCTTCCCGGCCATGCCGTTCTTGCCGGCCGCGCCGTTCCCGGCCGCCATCCCGTTCTGGTCGGCCATACCGTTCCCGGCGGCCATCCCGTTCTCATCAACGGCGCCGTTCCCGGCCGCCATCCCGTTTTCATCAGCGGCACCATCGCCCGCCGCCATGCCGTTCTCATCAGCGGCACCCTTGCCCGCCGCCATGCCGTTCTGCTGGGCCTTGCCGCTTCCGGCGCCCGCTTCACTCTGGCCTGCCGCCTTCTTCCGGCCCGCCGCCTTCTCCTCCGCCATGCCGTTCTGCCCGGCCGCCGCGATGGCTGCGCACTGCACCGCCACCTCGTTCGCCGCCACCTGGTTTGCGCAGCCCGCTGCCTTGCGCTGCTGCTGAAGCCGGTCGGCCGCCGCCTGGCGGTCGGCGATGCGGGTCTTCGACTGGGCGTCCGGGGCCGTGCGCTGGCTCGCGATGTAGGTCATGTTGTTCTGCAACGCCGTGTCCAGACCACCGCACTGCTCCGTCGCCGCGTTGCTGGCCGGGCTGGTCAACGCGATCGCCGCCGCCGTTGCGCCTGCTACGCCCACCAGTGCCGCGAGTCCGATCGTCGCGGGTTTGCGGTGTCGTCCTGTCGTGCGCACGTGGGGCATCAGCCCCTCCTCTCGGGTCGCCACCTCACCAGGGCACACGGACAAAACGGCGGAGCGGTTCACCGGAAGTTCGACTGTCCATAATGGACGAAACACGCGCGGCCGCGGTGTGTTACCGTGTCCGGACCATGAAACCCGGAAAGCGTTCATGATCGGCAAGTTCAAGAACGCCCGCAGCGAAGAGCGATATCTGGCCACCTACGACGAAATCGCCGCACGCCGGCCCGTTCCGGTGCGGGATCTGGACATCGGCACGCGGCACCGGGTGTTCGCCGTCGACACGCTCGGCGAACCCGGGCGCTCGCGCGCCAGACGCGGCCGATGCCCACCGCCGAGGAGTGCGCGGACTGGCTGGCCGACGTCCGCGCGCGAGGTCGAACAGCGGGTGAAAGCGCTCAATCCGCTGTTCGACGTCGAAATCGTGCCGCGCGCGACGCACGCTCGGCCGCTGCAGCGACCGAGCGTGCGGATCCCGACCGGCTAGCCGAGCTCCGCCAGCTGCGGCACGGCCGGCGCCATGCCCTCGATCCACGCGGCGGGCGAACCCGTCGTCGGGGTGACGATCGCCGCCTGCACGCCGAGTTTCGCGTAACCCTCCATCGAGCGGACGAACTCGTCGCGGGTTTCCGGCGTCGGGCGCGGGTTGTTGGCCAGGACCGTCTTGCGGATCGCGTCGTAGTCGCGCCCGAGGTCGTCGCAGTGGCGGCGCAGCACGTCGAGCTTGTGTGCGACGTCTTCCGGCGACGACCCGAAAAGGTTGCACGCGTCGCCGTACTGGGCGACCAGCCGCAGCGTCTTGCGCTCCCCGCCGCCGCCGATGAGGACCTTCGGACGGTTGATCGGCTGCGGCGAGCACAGCGTCTCGGCCAGCTGGTAGTGCTTGCCCTCGAACGGGCCGTTGTCCGCCGGGTCCCACATCTGCCCGCAGATGCGCAGCGTCTCCTCCAGCCGCTCGAACCGCTCGGCGATCGACGGGAACGGAACGCCCATCCCCCGGTGCTCGCGCTCGTACCAGGCGGCCCCGATGCCGAGGACGGCCCGGCCGCCCGAAAGGACGTCGAGGGTGGTGACGATCTTCGCCAGCAGCCCGGGGTGCCGGTAGGTCACCCCGGTGACCAGCAGGCCGAGGTCGATCCGGGACGTGTGCGCGGCGAGGTAGCCGAGCGTGGTGTAGCCCTCCAGCATGTTCGACTCGGCGGGCAGGCCGGTCGGCTCGATCTGGAAGTAGTGGTCCATGAAGGACAGCCAGGTCGCCCCCGCTTCCTCCGCCGCGGCGCCCACGCGCGCGAGCTCACCGGCGATGGCGGACGTCCCGCCGTCGATGTCGAAGATGGGGAGGTGGAAACCGAGTTCCATGAAACGCGCTCCTGAGGTGGTCGGTGTGCCCCCACGCTAGGACCTGGAGTGCACTCCAGGGCAAGTTTCACCCCACCGCGGCGGCGAGGAACTCCGCGACCGCGCGTTCGGAGACCGCGCCTTCGGTCACCGGCACCCCGGCCGCGCGCAGGCGGGCCGCGAACTCGGCCGACTTCCGGCCGCCGTTGCCGAGCAGGAACGGCGGTGCGCCCGGGCCGGCGTAGGTCAGCGGGCTCGCCGCGCGCAGCGCCGACGGCGAACGGCCCGGCGCCATGAGCACCGACGCGCGGGTCAGCGGGTCCAGGCCGGCGAGGTCGAAGCCGGCCGGGGCCGACAGGGCGGCCACCGCGCGGACCGTGCTGTCCTGGCCGGCGTACTGGCCGGTGTCCTGACCACGGGCGACGCCGAGCAGTGACGCCAGCGTGCCGCCGGTGCCGGTGCCCGCCACCGCGATCCGGGCCGGGTCGACGGCCAGCGCGGCCGCGTTGGCCTTGAGGAACCGGACCGCGCACCGGGCGTCGGCGAGCGGGGCCGGCCACGGTGCCGCAGGCGCGAGCCGGAAGTCGATCACGGCGACCGCGAACCCGCGGGCGGTCAGCTCGTCCCGCAGCGGCCCGAACCGCGAGCCGGCGAGCAGTGCCCCGGGGCCGGTGGGCTTGCGGTTGCCCAGGACCAGCCCGCCGCCGTGCAGGAAGAGCACGACCGGAACCGGTGGGCCGCCCGCGCTCCGCCGGTAGACGTCCATCGCCAGCGGGATCCCGTCCTGGCGGCAGTATTCGACCGTGCCCGGGCCGTCGAGCAACGTCGAAGCGGCGGGCCCGGTGCTGCTGTCGCCGGCCGCGACGGTGCCCGCCACGCCGGTCGCGAGCACCGCCACGAGCACCGGGAACAGCAGGATCCACGCCGTGACCCGCCGCGCCGCCGACGGCCACGGGTGCGCCCGCCGCCGGGCCACGACGAGGAACCCGAACACCGCGACGACCTGCAGCCCGGCGGCCACGTAGTCGGTGAAGCCGGCCACGGTGTCCGCCGGCTGCCAGGGATCGAAGCGCGTCAGCAGCCCGAGCGGACGGCTGAGCACCCACAGGACGAGCGCCCCGGACGCCGCGAGCGCGCCGAAATGCGCCGTCTTGCGCGTCGGCCACCCCAAGGCGGCCACGGCGGCGACGATCCCGACGGCGGCCACCGCGCCGAACAGCATCGCGTACAGCTGCCAGAGCCCCCACAGCGCGGGCAGCGCGGCCGCCGGGATCCCCGCGCCGCCAAGAGCCGCGAAGACGGCCGTGACCAGCAGCGGACCCCGCCGGAGCGCGGTCGACGGGGTCGGTGGGGTCGGCGGGGTCGTCGACGGGCGGTACGCACCACGCTGCCCGTCGACGACCTTCATGCCGCCAGTGTCACCCTGCTCGCGCGAACGCGCACCTACTTGCGGGCCGCCGTGTAGTTGCGGAACAGCAGGTAGGTGTCGAGGATGTCGGACGACGCGCTCTCGACCGATCGGTAGATCCCCCACTTGGGGCGGACGTAGTCGCCTTGGTCGGGGATGTTCACGTTGCTCATGCTGCCCTGCGCGGCGACCGGCGCGCCGGACCCGGTGCCGTTGCGGATGACGCACGCCGCCTTGCCCTTCGAGCCCGGCGTGAACGTCCACTCGATGGTGATCCACTTGTTCCGCAGCGGCGCCAGGTCGGTGGCCGCGATGCTCGGCGAACCCGAGTTGGCGTACGCGCGGGCGCTGAGCATTTCCTTGCTGCCGCTGCGGGTCAGGTCGAGCGTCACCCACGGGCCGCCGTTGGTGGAGGGCGTCTTCGTCTGGAAGATGTGGGTGAACTTGCTGGTGCCGTGCAGCGAGGCCGGGATGTACATCTCGTAGGAGAGGGTCCACGTCTCGCCGTTGTGCATCTTCAGCGTGGTGCCGTCCTGCACCATGCCCTTCGTCTCGGTGCGCTGGCGGTCGCCGCCGCCGGTGGTGTCGCGGTCGTCCTTCCAGATGTTGAAGCGGTAGTGATCACCCTCGACGACGACGTACTTGCGGTCGGGATGGTGGTTGCCGCGGTCGGCTTCGATGCCCTCGAAGGCCTTCAGGCCGTCGGTGGCGGGGTCCGGGTGCCACAGCGGGGCCGCTTGGGCGGGCAGCGCCGTGCCCAGCACGATCGGGACGGCGAGAGCGCAGACGGCGAGCGAGCGCAGGGCCGTTCGGCGGGGGAATTCCGGCATCGTCGGTGTGTCCTTCCTGACGAGGATCGGCAGGGGTGCACATCGGCCGGCGGACGGACCCGGAAACCGGGCTGGTCATCCGATGTCTTGCGCTCTGAAGGTAGAAGAGACAGCGCTTTCTGTCAACGCCGACCCGACTGCCGCGGGGGTTGGCCAAGAATTCATCGGACTGCTGTAGGTTCGCGGCATGGAGTCCTTCCGCGCCCGCGACGACCGGGAACTGGCCTGGCGCGAAGTCGGCGGCGGGCGGCCGCTGGTGCTGTTCCACGGATTCACCGGCTCCAGCCGCGACTGGCTCGGCCCGGCGGCGGTGCTCGCCGAGCACGGGCACCGGGTGATCCTCCCGGACCTGCGCGGCCACGGCGCGAGCGCCGCCCCGCACGACCCCGCGGCGTACCCGCCCGACGTCCTGGCCGACGACGGGCTCGCCCTGCTCGACCACCTCGGCCTCGACGACTACGACCTGGGCGGCTACTCGTACGGCGGCCGGGTCGTGCTGCGCCTGCTGGCCCGCGGCGCCCGTCCGGGCCGCGCGGTCGTGGCCGGCCAGGGCCTCGACGCGATCCGGCGCACGACCTCCCGGACGGGCGTCTACCACGACGCCCTGACCGCGCTGATCGACGGCGAGCCCGCGGAGCCCGGGTCACCGGCGTACTGGATGCACCAGGCCGGCGGCGATCCGGTGGCGCTCCGGCACGTCCTCGGCACCCACGTGCCGACGACGGACCTGGACCGGATCACCACCCCCACCCTGGTCGTCGTCGGAGACGAGGACGACGGCCACGCCACGGCCGGCGAACTCGCCGCGGCCCTGCCGAACGGCCGGTTCGCCCGGGTGCCGGGGAACCACTTCACGGCGATGACCGGCCCGGAACTGACGGCGGCGATGGTGGAGTTCCTGGCTCAGGCGTAGCAATCGGCCAGTGCGCCGAACGCCGCCTTCGGCTCCCAGGGCACGTCCGGGTACGTCTCGCCGGTCCCGTTCTCCAGCACCTTCACCACGCCCCAGCTCGCCATGTCCAGGTCGGTCCGGGGATCGGCCCGGTGCACCAGCCCGTAACAGACGAACGTGCAGGCGAAAGCCGCGTCGACGCCTTCCTCCGCGAAGATCTCCACCAGTTCGCGCAGGTAACGGGCTTGCTCCTCTTCGTCGCGGACGTAGTCGCCCTTCAACCGGACCGGGACGTCGTTCTCGTACTCGAGGATTTCGCCGCAGCGAGCGCCCAGATCGGCGGCGCCACGGTAGGGCGTCACACCGAACTCCGTGATCGCCACCGGCTTGCCCGCCGACACCAGGCTCCGGACGCCGTCGCGGTAGAGGTGCTCGACCTCCTTCGAGCGGTGCGCGTCCACCGAAACGATGTCGAAGGGCGCCCAGTCGACGCGCTCCAGGTGGATCGCCGCATACGTGACGCGCCCGCCGAACCGGGCGCGGACGACTTCGACCGCGCGCGCCAGGAACGCGTTGATCCGGTCCGGCAGCCCGGCGAGCAGCTCCCGCGATTCCAGCACGTTCCCCAGCCGCTCGGCGATGCTGCCGCCCGGCAGGAAACCGTGGCAGAACAGGCTCAGCTCGGCGCCGGTGACGAACACGATCTCGGCGCCCGCCTCGCGGAGGCGTTCGGCCCGCGCGGCGCCGTCGGCGAAGAGGGCCAGGAGCTCCTCCTGGCCGCGGTCGCACGGGAACGGCGAGAACCAGACCTCCAGCCCGAGCGCGGCCGCCTGGCGCGCGGCGGACTCGATCCGGTCGAGGTCGGTGCCGATCAGCCGCACGGCCGTGCAGTGCAGGTAGTCGCGGATGATCGTCAGCTCGCGGCGCACGAGGTCCGGGTCGAACGGGCGGTTGAGGCTGCCGCTGATTTCGAACCCCGTGTCATAGCCGATGCCCTTGGCTCGCATGATCCCTCCTCGGTTTTAAGGTACGGTCCGTACCGTACCGTAGTGCGGCTAGGGTAGCGCCATGGCGACACCGAAGACCCGGCGCCGGGGCACCGAACTGGAAGAGGCGATCCTGCGCGCGGCAGCGGCCGAGCTCGCCGAAGCCGGCTACCCCGGCCTGACCATGGAGCGGGTCGCCCGGCGCGCCGGCACCAACAAGAACGCGATCTACCGCCGCTGGCCGAACCGTGCCGCGCTCGGCGTCGCCGCGTACCGCCACCTGGCCGAGGACACGCTCAAACCGCCCGGCACCGGCGACCTCCGCGAAGACGCGCTGACCCTGCTGCGGGCGATCAACTGCGGCCAGACGTCGCCGGCCGCACGCGCCCTCCGCAGCCTCCTCACCGGCGTGGGCGACGAACCGGAACTCCGCGAACAGCTACACGAACAGGCCGCCCAAGGGGGCACCACCACCTGGGTCACCCTCGTCGACCAGGCGGTGGCCCGCGGCGAAGCGCGGCCGGGAGCACGACACCCGCGGGTGGCGACGGTGGCGCTCGTGTTGCTGCGCAACGAATACCTCACGCGCGGACTGACCACAGTGGACGACGGCGTGCTCGTCGAGATCGTCGACGAGGTCTACCTGCCGCTGGTGCGCGCATGACGCCCCGGCTCGCCCGCCACGAGAAGATCGCCGCCGCCCTGGCCGACGCCGGCGACGAGCTCCTCGCCGCGGCCCGCCCGCTCGGCACCGGCATCGGCGGGTCGTCCTGGCTGCTACGGGCCGGCGGCGAACCCGTGTTCGTCAAGCGCGTCCCGCTCACCGACGTCGAACTGGCGAACCCCCGCTCGACGGCCGACCTCTACGGGCTGCCGCCGTGGTCGCACTACGGGGTCGGGTCCGCGGGCGGCGGGGCCTGGCGCGAGCTGGAAGCCCACCTCATGACGACGGCGTGGGTTCGCGGCGGCGAGTGCGAGAACTTCCCGCTCCTGCACCACTGGCGGATCCTGCCCGGCCTGCCCCGGCCGCACGCCGACATCGAAGCCGACGTCGCGTTCTGGCACGGCGACCCCGGCGTGCGACGAAGGCTGGAAGCCCTTACCGGCGCCACCACCGACCTCGTGCTGTTCCTCGAGTACCTGCCGCACAGCCTCGCCGGATGGCCGGACGACGACCTGCCGCTCGAAGAGGACCTGCGGGACATCACCGGTTTCCTGGCCTCGCGGGGTGTTCAGCACTTCGACGCGCACTTCGCCAACATCGTCACCGACGGCGAACGGCTCTACCTCACGGACTTCGGCCTGGCCGTGGCCCCGGAGTTCGACCTTTCGGACGCCGAAGCGGAGTTCCTCGCCGAGCACGACGGCCACGACCGGGCCTACGTGCTGACCCACCTGGTCAACCGGCACGTCCGCGGGCTGCGCGCGTGGCCGGATGCCCGCACCCGCAACGACTTCGTCCGCGCGTGCGCCGCCGGGGAAGTGCCGCACCAAGCTCCGCTGCTCCAGCGGTACGCCCCGCTCGCCGCGGTCGTCAACGACTTCTACTTCGCGCTCCACGCCGAGAGCCGGAAGACGCCGTATCCACAGAAGGCGATCGCCGAGCAGCTGGCCCGCGCGGGCCTGCCGCCAGACCCGGGCCATCCTTCCGGCTCTTGACCATCGGACGGCGCCGACCTAGAGTCAGCGTATCCCGGAGCATGTTAACGTTAACATGCGCTGGTCCCCGACGTGCCCCGAAGGAACCGACAACGATGAAGTTGTTCTCCCCACGCCGTTTCGGCGTCGTGCTGGCCGTCGCGGCCGCACTCATCCCCCTCGGCAGCGCCGGTGCCGGCGCAACTCCGTCCGCCGACACCGGCACCGGCGTCCGTGCCGCCGCGAGCACGCTGTCCGTGCCCGACATCGACGACGTCCGCGGCAATCTCACGCTGCCGGCGAGCGGCCCGGACGGCACGAACGTCACCTGGACGTCGTCCGCGCCGTCGGTGATCACGCCGACCGGTGAGGTCAGCCGGCCGGCGACCGGCGCGGCCCCGGCGAAGGTCGTCCTGACCGCGAAGGTCAGCCTCGGCCGCGAGAGCACCACACGGCGGTTCACCGCCACCGTGGTCCCCAAGCCGGCCCCGCAACCCCTGGCGGGCTACAGCTTCTTCTACTTCACCGGCGAAGGCACGTCCAACGGCGAGCAGATCTACTCGGCGTTGAGCAAGGGCAACGACCCGCTGAACTGGACCGAGCTCAACAACGGCCAGCCGATGCTCAAGTCGAGCCTCGGCGAGCTGGGCGTGCGCGACCCGTTCATCCTGCGCTCCCCCGACGGCGACAAGTTCTACCTGCTGGCCACCGACCTGCGGATCTACGCCGGCCGCGGCTGGGACGCCGCCCAGCGCACCGGCAGCCGGTCGATCATGGTCTGGGAGTCGACCGACCTGGCGCACTGGTCGCGCCAGCGCAGCGTCCAGGTGTCGCCGCCGACCGCGGGCAACACGTGGGCCCCGGAAGCCTTCTGGGACGCCAAGCGCGGGACGTACGTCGTGTACTGGGCATCGAAGCTCTACTCCGAGAACGACCCGAACCACACCGGCGACACCTACAACCGGATGATGTACGCGACCACGCGCGACTTCGTCACCTTCAGCGCGCCGCAGGTGTGGATCGACCCGGGCTACTCGGTGATCGACTCGACGGTGATCAAGAACCAGGACGCCTACTACCGGTTCACCAAGGACGAGCGCAACAACACCTCCTCGACGCCGTGCAGCAAGTTCATCACCGAGGAGAAGGCCACCGACCTGCTCGACCCGCACTACGGCTTCGTCGCCGACTGCATCGGCAAGGCCACCGCCACCAGCCCCGGCCTGTCCGCGGGCGAAGGGCCGACCGGGTTCAAGTCCAACACCGAGAACAAGTGGTACCTGTTCATCGACGAGTTCGGCGGCCGCGGCTACGTCCCGTTCGAAACCACCGACCTGAACTCGGGCCAGTGGACGATGTCGGCCGGCGCGCACCTGCCCGCCTCGCCGCGGCACGGCACCGTCCTGCCGGTCACGCAGGCGGAGATGAACCGGCTCAGCGCTCCCCCGGCGCCGGCCAAAGCCGACTCGAACGGCCTCGTCGCGCACTGGCCGCTCGACGCGAAGTCGGGCACGGTCGCGACGGACACCACCGGGCACGGGTACGACGGCGCCCTCGCCGGTGACGTCTCCTGGGCCGGCGGCGCGCTGGCCTTCGGCGGCAAGAACGGTCACGTGCAACTGCCGAACAACCTGCTCACCGGCGCCGGCGCGGCCACCGTGTCGGCCGACGTCCTGGTCGATCCCAACCAGCAGACGCCGTACTTCCTGTGGGGCCTGGGCAACACGGCGAAGGACGGCGCCGGCAACGGCTACCTCTTCACCACCGGCGGCACCGCGAGCGGCGGCTTCCGCGGCGCCATCGCGACCGGCAACTGGACCACCGAACAGGCGGCGGACGCCGGCGGCGGCCTGCCGCGCGGGGTGTGGAAGAACGTGACGCTCACCGTCGGCAACGGTGTCGAGGTGCTCTACCTGGACGGCGTCGAGGTGGGCCGCAACGCGAACGCCACCATCAAGCCGTCGGACCTCGGCGGCGGCGTCACGGCGGCGAACTACCTCGGCCGCTCGGTGTACGCGGGCGACAAGACCCTGACCGGCAAGATGAAGGACGTGCGGCTCTACAACCGGGCGCTGTCCGGGCTCGAGGTCGCCACGCTCCCGTCCAACAGCACCGCGATCCGGTCGGTGCAGCTCGACGCGCTCAAGACGCCGGCCGTCATCGACTCCGGCGCCGGGACGGTCGTGCTCCCGGTCAAGCCGGGCACCGACCTGCACCGGCTCGCGCCGCAGTTCGGCCTGGCGCCGGGCGCGTCCATCAAGCCGGACAACGGAAAGCCGGTCAACCTCAGCTCGCCGAAGCAGTTCACGGTGACCGGTGCCGGCGGCGACCGTCGCGTGTGGACGGTCGAGGCGCACGAGGTGCGCAGCCCGGTCCTGCCGGGGTACAACGCCGACCCGAACATCGTCGCGTTCGGCGACACCTACTACCTGTACCCGACCACCGACGGCTTCGACGGCTGGAGCGGGACGAAGTTCTCGGCGTGGTCGTCGAAGAACCTCGTCGACTGGAAGGACGAGGGGGTCATCCTCGATCTGGGCAAGGACGTCGGCTGGGCCGACAAGAACGCTTGGGCGCCGACGATCGCGAAGCGCAACGGGAAGTACTACTTCTACTTCTGCGCCGAGGCCAAGATCGGCGTCGCGGTGAGCGACTCGCCGACCGGCCCGTTCGTCGACTCCGGCAAGCCGCTGATCGCGAAGAACCCCGACGGCGGCCAGGCGATCGACCCCGCCGTGTTCATCGACCACACCGGGAAGCCGTACCTGTACTGGGGCAACGGCAACGCCTACGTCGTCCCGCTGAACGACGACATGGTGTCCTACGACCCGGCGAAGATCACCCGGCTGGACGGCCTGACCGACTTCCGCGAGGGGCTGTTCATGGTGGAGCGGAAGGGCACGTACTACCTCAGCTGGTCCATCGACGACACCCGCAGCCCGGACTACCGCGTCGGCTACGCCACGGCGCCGAGCCCGGCCGGGCCGTTCACCAACCGCGGCGTGCTCCTGAGCAAGGACGCCCACCTGGGTGTCCTCGGCACCGGGCACAGCTCGATGCTGCAGGTGCCGGGCACCGACGACTGGTACCTCGCCTACCACCGCTTCGGCATCCCCGGCGGCGACGGCACCCACCGCGAGACGACGATCGACAAGCTGACGTTCCGCCGCGACGGCACGATCGCCCCGGTCGTCCCGACTCTGGAGAGCGTGCGGCCGCAACGGATCCCGTGGCACTGCGGGGCGGTCCGGGCGAGCTGAGTCGCGCGGGTGGGCCACTCGTCGGGGTGGCCCACCCGATGCGGTGAGACGGAGATCACGAGCGAGGGGGTTTACCCCAGCTGGGCCGGGGTAAACCTCCGCCGTTCGGGTTGCTCCAGCTGCTCTCCGCCTCAGGAGTCATTTGATGACCAGCGTCTTGACCGACAATCTCGGGAACACGCGTCCGGTCCCCCGGCCGCGCCCCCGGCCGGTCACGTCCGACACGCTCGCGGAACTCGCCCGCCTCGCCGCGCTGGCCGAGCTCGCCCGGCGCTCCTCGCCGTCCCTGATGCACCACGCGATCCTCGCCGGCACGTCCCCCGCCACGGTGGCGGCGGCCGCTCAGGTCGACGTCGCCGAAGCACACATCCGCTGGCACGAATGGGCCGACACGGCGGTCGGCCGCGACGAGTACCTGCGCGTGCACACCGCGTTCGCCGAAGCCGTCGTCGCCCGCCACGACGCCCTGGAGGAGGACCTGTGAGCGTGACGACGGAGGAAACGACCCTGGCCGACCTGGCCGCGCTCGGCGACGCGGCGTCCGAGCTGCTGGCCGAGATCACCGAGCAGCTGGCGACGGTGGCTTCCCGGCGCTGAGGCGCCCCTCACCCGGCCAGTTCGGGCAGGGCCAGGGTGTGGTTCGTGTGCCGGACCTTGGCGTCGAGGTACCGCAGGTTGTCCGGGGTGGCGTGCACGCCGGTGGGCACCGTCCCGGCGACCGTGACGCCCCGCTCGCGCAGCTGCCGGACCTTGTCGGGGTTGTTGGTGAGCAGGTCCACCTCGCCGATGCCCAGCGCGGCGAGCATCTGGGCCGCGGCGGTGTAGTCGCGGGCGTCCTCGGGCAGGCCCAGCGCGGTGTTCGCCTGGTAGGTGTCGAGCCCGGCGTCCTGCAGGGCGTAGGCGTCCAGCTTGGCGTAGAGGCCGATGCCCCGGCCCTCCTGACGCAGGTAGAGCAGGACGCCGCCGGCCCCGTCGATCCGTTCCACCGCCTCGCGCAGCTGCGGCCCGCAGTCGCAGCGGGCGGACCCGAACACGTCGCCGGTCAGGCACTCCGAGTGCAGGCGCACCAGCGGCCGGACCGGGTCGCCGAAGACCAGGGCGAGGTGCTCGGCGCCGTCCACCAGGCCGTCGAAGGTGACGACGTCGGCCGAAGCGGAGAAGCCGTCGGCGAAGCGCAGCGGGACCCGCACGCGGGTGCGGACGGTGGCGGCGGGGATCATGGGGACTCCGTTCAAATTTGAACCTTGATCCCGACCGTACCCCTTGAGTTCGAATTTGAACAACAGGTACCGTTGTGACATGGGTCGTCCACGGTGGCTGAACGCCGAGGAGAAACGCGCCTGGAACGCGTTCCTCGGCACCTACGAGCTGCTCAACCGGCGCTTGGACCAGCAGCTCAAGCAGGATTCCGGGATTTCCCACCTCCAGTACGTGATCCTTGCCCGGCTCAGTGCGGCCCCCGACCGCGAGCTGCGGATGGCCGAGCTGGCCTGCGCCGTGTCGAACTCCAAGAGCGGGCTGACCTACCAGATCGGCCAGCTGGAGCAGGGCGGCCTCGTGCGCCGCCGCGCGTGCGAAAGCGATCCGCGGGCCGTCTACGCGGTGCTCACCGACGAAGGCGTGGCCCTGCTGGAACAGGCCGCGCCGGGGCACGTCGCCCTGGTCCGCGAGCTGCTGATCGAAGTCCTCACGCCGGACCAGCTGCACGCCATGGCCGACGGCCTCGGCGAGGCGAACCGCCGCATGCTCGCGGTCGACGACCCCGCCGCCGGCTGTTCTTGAGTGACCTGCATCACTTCCTTCGCTGATCCGCGCCGATTCCGGAACCCGTCGCACGCCGCCTGAGAACAGCTCATGACACTGGCTGGATCGAAAGGCGGGCGATGACCCCGGAAGACACCGATGCCGACGACGACGCGAGCGTGATCGCGCGGTCGCGGCACGAGCCGAGCCTGTTCGCGGTCATCTTCGACCGCCACTCGCGGCACATCCACCGCTACGCAGCCCGGCGCCTCGGCCCGGCGACCGCCGACGACGTCCTGGCCGACACGTTCCTGATCGCCTTCGACAAGCGGGCGAAGTTCGACCCGGCCCGGTCCGACGCCCGGCCGTGGCTCTACGGCATCGCCACGAACCTCATTTCCCGGCAGCGGCGGGCGGAAGTGCGCGAGCTGAAGCTCCGGCTGGCCGTCGGACCGCCGGCCGCCGACGAAGGGCACGCCGACCGGGTCGCCGACCAGGTCACCGCGCAGGCCCTCGCCACGCGGCTCGACCGGGCCCTGGCCGCCCTGCGTCCCCGCGAGCGGGACGTCCTGCTGCTCTTCGCCGCGGAAGGCCTGGGCTACCAGGACGTCGCCGAAGCACTCGGCATTCCCGTCGGCACCGTCAAATCTCGGCTCAACCGGGCTCGCGGCCGCGTCCGCGCCGAGCTCGGCGCCTTCGACCTCGTGAAGGAGACCTCGGGTCATGGATGAACTGGACCTGATCCGCACCCGCGCGGAAACCGTCGGCTTCGCGCCGGCGGAGCACCTCGCTCCGGCCCGCGAGCGGCTGCTGGCCGCCGCGCGCGGCGAGCGGCGGCACCGGCCGCGCCGCTGGTTCTGGCTCGCCGGTGCCTCCATCGGCCTGGCCGCGGCGATCACCGCCGTCGTCGCACTGACCCCCGCCGACCGGGTCGGCGTCGGGGCGGGCGTGGCGCACGCCGACCCGGTCAAGGTGCTGACCGCAGCGGCGGACACCGCGCTGAAGGAGCCGGCCAAGCCGCCCCGGCCCGACCAGTTCCTGTACGTGAAGACCGAATACGCGATTCCCCCCAACCGCGAGGTCTGGCTCTCGGTCGACGGCACCCGCGACAGCCTGATCGGCAGCTTCAAGGAAGGGGGCTGCCGCAACGGCAAGGCGCCGATGTACGGCACGAACGACCCCCGCTTCGAAGGGAAGTTCGAGGACTGCGCACCCAGGCGGGCCTACCGGACCGACCTGCCGACGACGGCCGACGCGATGCTGGCCTACCTCTACGACAAGGAAGAGGATCGCGAAGGCCGGGCCGGCTACATCGGCAAGGCCGTCTACACCCTCGCCGACGAGCAGGCCCTCCAGCCGGCGTCCTACGCGGCGCTGTTCGCGGCGGCAGCGAGGGTGCCGGGCCTGACGGCCCTGGACCACGTCACCGACGGCGCCGGCCGCCCGGGCGTCGGGATCGAATTCCCGGTGTCCCCCGGTTCGGACCCGAAAGCGAAGCCGATCGTGCTGGTCTTCGACGCCACCACGTACCAGTTCCTGGGCACGACCGACAGCGCGGTGACGGTGAAGACCTACGTCGACGAGGTGGGGCAGCGCCCCTGACGGCCCGGCCGCCGGGACTCGCACCGGGTCCCGGCGGTGTCCGTTACGACGACGTGCCGTAACGCATCGCCTAGGCTCTCCCCCATGGCGTCGGCACGCGAGACGAACCCGGAAGCGCCGCGGCCCGGCGGGCGTCCCCGCGACGCCGCGCTCGACGAAGCGATCATCCTGGCCACCCGCGAGCGCCTCGTCCGCGACGGCTACTCCCTCATGACCATCGGCGACATCGCCGCGGACGCAGGCGTCAGCCGTCCCACGCTGTACCGGCGGTGGCGCACCAAGTTCGACCTCGTCGTCGACGCGCTCGACTACGGCTTCCGCAAGCAACGCGATTCCTCCCCCGCCGACCTGACCGGAATGGCCCCGCGCGAGGCGTTCACCGAAGCCGTCCGGCGGCTCGATCCCGCGTACTTCAACCCGGACGCCATGGTGCTCATGGGCAACTTCGCCGGCGAAGCCATCCGCACGCCGGAGCTGCTCGGGATCCTGCGGGAGCACGCCGTCGAACCGCGGGTCACGCTCGTCGAAAACGTGCTGTCCCAGCTGCAGGAGAGCGGCGATGTCGCCGGCGACATCGACAAGCACACCATCGCCACCCTGTGCTTCGGCAGCTACTTCGCCGCTTTCTACCGGGGCGAGAGCCGGGACGAGATTCCCGAAGCGGTCGTGTCGGTGCTGTGGCCGGCGATCGCGGCGAAGAAGCCGGCCCGCCGCCGACGCGGCTGACCGGCGCGAATGCAAGTGCCGTCCGGTCTTCGCAACCATTCCGGGCTCCCACCCGTGCAATAGAGTGTGAGGACCTCTTCGGATCGACGACGGCAGTTCCGGGCACGAGCGGTGGCGGTCGCGGTGCTGACCGGTGCCGGCCTCGCGTTCGCCCACGCCGTGACCGGGGTGACGGTCGCGGGCCCGATCCTGGCCGCGGCGGCCGGCGGGCACAGCCTGCCCGACACCGCGGCCGCGGCCCCCGCGCCGGTGCCGGTGACCACCTCCGCCCGGCCGGCCCCGAACCCGACCCTGCCGTTCAACGCGAAGCTGACCTCCGACGACATCCCCGTCCCGGGCGGCGGGGTGCGCAACGGCGCCTGCAGCGGGGCGCTGGTCGCGCCGCAGTGGATCGTCACCGCCGGGCACTGCTTCCACGACCTGAAGGACGCCCGGATCGGCGGGCGGCCGCCGTACACGATGACCGTCACCGTCGGACGGCTGAAGGACACCGATCCCGGCGGGTACACGACCGAGGTCGTCGACGTCCGGCAGTCGCCGGTGAACGACCTGGCGGTGGCCAAGCTCGGCCGCCCGATCGACGACATCGTCCCGGTGGCGCTGGCCACGAGCCGGCCGTCGGTCGGGAAGCAGCTCCAGTTCGCCGGCTGGGGTTCGCACTCGGCGACCGTGCTCGGCCCGTCCGACCACCTCAAACGCGGGCGGTTCACGGTGTCGGGCATCGGCCAGGCGACCCTGGAGGCCCAGCCGGTCGGCACGCGCACGGTCGAAAACGGCCCGTGCCCCGAGGACTCGGGCGGCCCGTTCTTCGTCTCGGACGACGACCGCACCGGAACGCTGGTGGCCATCGTCAACACCGGGCCGCCGTGCCCCCAGCCCGGCGCCGAGACGATCGCCCGGGTGGACGTCGTGGCGGACTGGATCCGCGAACAGATCGGCTGAATCAGCGCGCCCGCAGCGCGGCCAGTTCCTCGGCGAGGAACAGGTCCGGGTCGAACTTCATGCCGGCGAAGTGGCCGGCCAGCTCGAGTGAGAGCACGCCGTGCAGGCGGGTCCAGAAGGACAGCGCGCGGTGCAGGGCCGCGGCCGGCGCGGGGTGGCCGCCCGCCCACTCGCGGTGGGTCTCGAGGTGCGCGTCGAACGGCGTCGGCGGCTCCTCGCCGGTCTCTTCGGCGCAGGCTTCGATCAGCACCGCCATGACCTCGAACGAGATCGCGGTGGTGTCGTCCGGCGCGTGGTAGCCGGGCACGGGCGTGCCGTAGACGAGGAAGTACCGCTGCGGGTCGCTGCGTGCCCAGTCGCGGATGGTGCCCGCCAGTCCGGGCAGGCCGGCCCCGGCGTCGCGGGCGGCACGGACGGTGTCGGCGAGGCTGCGGTAGGCGTCCCGGATCAGGGCGGTGATCAGCTCGTCCCGGCTCGCGAAGTACCGGTACAGCGCGGGGCCGCTCATGCCCACCTGCTTCGCGATCGCGTTGAGCGACAGGGCGGGCACCCCGGCCGCGGCGATCTGTTCCCACGCGTGGCGCTTGATCTCCTCGCGCACCTGGGCTCGGTACCGCTCTCGCGGGCTCTCGCTGGTCACCGTTAGAGGTTATCACTTTTCCTATTGACACTCACGCTGGCTTGGTTATAGCTTATAACTATCCAAAGATGCACTAACCCCCCGGAGGACATCATGATCGGCACCCGGCTTCGTTCGGCCCTGCTCGCACTTTCGGTCGCCGCGGGGCTCGCGGGCACCGCCACCTCGGCCGAGGCCACCCCGGCGGGGGCACTGAGCTGCCGCGGCGTCGGCATCGATCCGGCCACGCAGCTCCACTACCGGACCGAAACGTTCATCAAGGCGCCGGCCGCCGCGGTCTGGGAACTGCACACCGACGTGGCGCGCTGGCCCGCCTGGCAGCCGGCCGTCACCAGCGCGCAGCGGCTCGACGCCGGGCCGCTGCGGCCGGGTTCGCGCTTCCGCTGGACCACGCCGGCGCCGCCCACCCCGACGACCCCGGCGACCACCCTGGTGATCACCTCGACGGTCGGGCAGCTGCAGCCGGGCCGGTGCGTCCGCTGGACCGGCCCGGCGATCGGCGACGGCCTGCGCATCGACCGCGGCGTGCACGTCTGGACGTTCACGCCGGTCCGGGGCGGCGTGCTCGTCCGCACCGAGGAGAGCTGGACGGGCGAGCAGATCGAAGCCGACCCCGCCACTGCGATCCGCTACCTGGCGCCCGGGCTCGACGCCTGGCTCGCCGCCCTGAAGACCACCGCCGAAGCCCGCTGAGCTTCGCTCCCGAGGAGGAGAAGACGATGACTGTCACCGCCCCGCCCCGCACCTCGAAGGCCGTTCTCGTCGCGGCCTGGTCCGTCCCGGTCCTGGTGGCCGGCCAGTTCGCGCTGCTGTCCGGCGTGCCCATCGCCGTCGTGCTGATCGGTTCGCTGCGACGGCGGGCGAACCGCCGGTGGGCCGCCGCCCTCGCCGCGGTCTACGCCACCGCCCTGACGGCGTGGCTGGCCGGGCCGGGCAGCGCGCCGAGCCTGTCGAAGTTCCTGAGCCCGGTGGCCACCGCGTTGTTCACCGCGGCGGGCGTCGTGGTCGCGGCCGCCCTCAGCCGGCGTGCTCGATGACGAACGCGGTGAGGAAGCCGATGGTGGCGAGCAGGCCGGTGTAGAGCTCGGTGCGTTCGAACGCCTCCGGGATCATGGTGTCGGCGATCATGGCGAGGATCGCCCCCGCGGCCACCGCCGTGATCGCGGCGACGGTCGCGGGGGACGCCGACCGCAGCAGGAGGTTGCCGACGAGGGCCGCGAGTCCGCTGGCGACCGCGATGCCGCTCCAGACGCCGAAGACGTACCGGGCATTGCGGCCGGCCGTCTTCATGCCGGCTGCGCTGGACAGGCCTTCGGGGACGTTCGAAATGAACACGGCGGCGAGCACGGTGACCCCGATGCCCCCGCCACCGAGCAGCGACACGCCGAGCACGACGGATTCCGGGATCCCGTCGAGCAGGGCACCGACGGCAATGGCTGCCCCGCTGCCCGCGGTGTCCTGTTCGGACGGTTGCTGGTCACCGGAACGCTTGCGGTGCCGGGCACCCCGCCGGGCGAGGAGCACGTTGATCAGGACGTACACGGTGGCGCCGCCGAGGAAGCCGCCGGCGGTCGGCACGAGGCCGCCGGACCGCTGGGCTTCGTCGACGAGGTCGAACGCCAGCGCGGAGATGAGCACCCCGGCCCCGAAGGCCATGATCCCGGCGACGACCCGCCGCGGCACCCGCACCCACCAGGCCACGGCGGCGCCGAGCACCAGCGCGACCCCGCCGACGAGGCCCCACAGCCCCGCCTCCACCCACTGCGGCACGACAGCCACCTTCCGCCGAGTCCGTCATCGTCCGGAAGGGGACTACCCACGACGGCCATCGCGGACACAAGACATGGCCCTGCTGTGCCCGGCCGCACGGGTGTGGTGCGCGTCACGGAATGCGCGGCGATCTTCGGCGCTACACACAGGAGAACAGTTCGTCCACAAGGGAGGGCCATGTCCACCGCCACCACCCCGGAAGAGTCCGTCGCCGTGCCCGAGCTGGAGGACTTCGACTTCCCGCTCACCGACGGCGCCGCCTGCCGCATCGACGACCCGGACTGCGAAGCCTGCCAGTGAGGTCGGGCTCCGGCCACGACGCCCCGCGCGTGGCCGGAGCCTGAAGAGCTAGACGTGCATGGCGAGCCACAACGCCATCCAGCCGAGGCACGCCAGCGCACCGCCGACCCCGAAGGCGAGCAGTACGCGGCGCAGCGCCGCGACGACGCCGGCCCGGCCCGTCATTTCGGTGATTCCCGCATCAGCCATGGCCACCAGGTGCCCGCGTCCGGGACGGCCAAACCTCAAGCCCCCATCACGAGCCCCTCGATCGTGTGCTTCTGGGTGATCGGCCGCAGGACGTCGACGACCGGGCAGTGCAGGTGCGCGCGCACGGATTCCGGCAGTGCCGCCCAGAACTCGCGGGTCACCGCCGTGTCGTGGCGGGCGTCGTTGCCCGCCCCCGGCGCGTCGAGGCCCAGCACCAGCACCGGGCGGGCCTTCGCCGAGTGGTTCGCGGTGCCGCGGTGGACCGTGAGGGCCGAGCGGATCGAAATGTCGCCCATCCGCGGGAACTTGCGGGTCGCGAGTTCGCGGTACCGCGGCCAGGCCTCCCGGGGCGGGAACATGCCGTGGTCGAACGCGCAGCCGTCGTCCCGGTGCGTGCCCGGCGCGATCTCGAACGGCCCCATGTCCGGCTCGGTGTCGACCGCGGTCACGTTCACCGCCAGCGACGTCAGCCGCCCCTCGCGCGCGGTTTCGGCGGGCATCGGGAAGTCCCGGTGCCACGGCTGGTCCACCGCGCCTTCGAGCGGGACGTCGAAGCCCACCTCGACGATCCGGTACGCCGGCCCCAGCACCGCCTCGGCGACGGCCGTGATCCACGGGTGGCCGGCCAGTTCGGCGAACCCGCGCAGCTGCTCCGGGTGGATCTCCACGTAGAAGCGGTTCGGCCCGCGGCCGACGGCCCCGCCCGGGCGGGCGCGGGCCTCGGCGAACGCCGTGTCGATGTCTTCCCCGAGCTGCCGCACCCACGCACGCGGGAACGCCCCGGGCAGGCCGATGATGCCGTCCGACTCGAGGCGCTCGGTCAGCGCCGCGAGGTCGGCGGCGGACAGCGGAGCGGGGGCGGTCTGGTGCGCGGTCATCCGGGCCTCCTGAACGAGCACGACGGCGTGGCAGCTCAGTTTGCAACGTGGCATGCCACGTTGCAAGAGGTACGCTTCGCCGGTGAACCCGAAACTGCGTGACGTGGCCGAGCACGCCGGCGTCTCGGTGCGCACGGTGTCCAACGTGGTCAACGGGTTCCGGTACGTGGCCCCGGCGACCCGGGAACGCGTGCAGGCGAGCATCGATGCGCTCGGCTACCGGCCGAACCTGGCCGCGCGCACGCTGCGGCGCGGGCGGACCGGGCTGGTGGCGCTGGTGATCCCGGAGATCGACTCGCCGTACTTCGCCGAGCTCGCCGCGCGGACGGTCCGGATCGCCGGTGCCCGCGGCCTGACCGTGCTCATCGACCAGACCGACGGGGACGCCGAGCGCGAGAAGGAACTGCTGCACGGCCGGCGCAGCCAGCTGGTCGACGGGGTCCTGTTCAGCCCGTGGGCGGTGGCCCCCGCGGAGCTGGCCGCGCGCACCGACACCGTCCCGCTGGTGCTGCTCGGCGAGCACGACGGCACCGCCGGCGTCGACCACGTCGCCATCGACAACGTCGCGGCCGCGCGCGAGGCCACCCGGCACCTGCTGGCCTCGGGCCGCCGCCGCGTCGCGGCACTGGGCATCCAGCCGCGCTCGCTGAACGCGACCGCGCGGCAGCGGCTCGCCGGGTACCGGCAGGCACTGGCCGAGGCGGGCCTGCCCGCTGAGCCGGAACTCGAGGTCCCGGTGCGGCGCCTGCACCGGGCCGACGGCCACCGGGCGATGCTGGGCCTGCTGGAGCTGTCCCGGCCGCCCGACGCCGTCTTCTGCTTCACCGACGAACTGGCGCTGGGCGCGGTGCGGGCCGCCGCCGACCGCGGTGTCGCGGTGCCGGAATCGGTGGCCCTGGTGGGGTTCGACGACATCGAAGACGGCCGCTACAGCGTGCCGGCCCTGACCACCGTGTCACCGGACAAGGACCGCATCGCCGAACTCGCCCTCGACCGGCTGGCGCGGCAGGCGGCCGACCCGGAACCCCCGCGGTCGATCGTCGCGCCGCACCACCTGGAAGTGCGCGAATCGAGCTGAGCGTGCCGACCTCACCAACCGGCGACCGCCACCCGGTCGCGGCCGGCCTTCTTGCCCGCGTACAACGCGTCGTCGGCCGCGCGGATCATCTCGTCGAGGCCGGCGCCGGGCTCCGCCGGGTCCAGTGCCGCGCCGATCGTCGCCGACAGCGTCACCGCCTCGCCCGTCGGCGCGGTGATGCGCAGCCCCCGGATCCGGAGACGGATCCGCTCGGCGATCGCGCGGACCTCGGCTTCGTCGACGTCGGGCAGCAGGACGGCGAACTCCTCGCCGCCGTACCGGCCGACCGTGTCCCCGCGCCGGACGGTCCGGGTGAGCACGGTGGCCACCTCGGCGAGGACGTCGTCGCCGACCGGGTGGCCGTGGGTGTCGTTGATGCGCTTGAACCAGTCGAGGTCGATCATCAGCACCCCGATCCGGCCGCGGGTGCGCTCGAGCGCGTGCTCGGCCTGTTCGTGCCAGGCGATCGCGTTGAGCAGCCCGGTGCGCTGGTCGGTGCGGGCGGCGAGCTTGAGCTGGTCGAGCTGGACGCACTGGTGCAGCGCGAACGTCGGGATGATCATCAGCAGCGCGGCGGGCGGCCACCAGAGCAGGGCGAGCGCGACGAACACGCCCAGCGCCAGCTGGCTGACCTCCAGCAGGTTGTCCGACGCGCTGCCGATCAGCCGGCGCGGGTGCTCGACGGTGACCGTCCAGGCGATGACCGTGCCGACGAGCCCGGTGTTGACCGCCCACTGCACCGCCGCCGCGGCGACCACCGCGGCGAGGTCGGCCCAGCCCGGCCGCGCGCCGCCGGCGAGGTGCTGGTGGACGCCGCTCGACTGCAGCACGGCGGCCGCGGCGGCCGCGGCCAGCGCGAGCGTGGCGGCGGTGTACACGGTGCGGTGCGGCGGGCGGACCGCGTCGAACCGGTTGACCAGCACCCAGCGGTGGGCGTAGATCACCGCCACCAGCACCAGTTCGAGCACCAGGGGCAGCACGATGACCCCGGCGAAGATCCAGACGCTGCAGAGGTCGACGTACGGCGCGCCCGCGCGGTCGCGCCGCCGCCGTTCGATGACGTGGGAGGCGTGCAGGTGCGGCAGGGCCGCCGCGGCGAGCCAGGCCGCCGTCACCCATTGCCCCGGTGTCGGCGCCGCGCGGGCCGCGAGCACCAGCACGCCGAGCGCCAGCAGATCCACGCCCAGGACGAGGAACCGCACCCGCCCCGGCAACGACCACAGCTTCCACCCCGATGGCGACCGGCCCCCGCCGGTGACCACGCTTTCCCCCATCGCAGCTGCCCCCATCGCAGCGCCTCCCCCGCGCCGGTGATGCCCCGATCGCCCAGGGTAGTCGCGTCGCGGCCGGATGTCAGGTGTTTCCCTCCAGCGCGACCCGACCGGGCAGCTGAGACCATTCCCGGGTATCCGGCACGGAGGAAACCGCACGGAGAGGCGAGCCGATGAGCGACAAGGGCTGGTGAACCCCGGCGACCGAGTCCCACTCCCCTGCCACCGGGAAGGAGCGCACGATGAGCGACAAAGGCTGGTGAGGAATCAAGCTTCGGCCGGGAGCGCGGCCGAAACGGCGTCCGGCCGGCGGCGCGCCCAGGCCGCGGCCGCGGCGAGCGCGACGAGCGCTCCCGCGGTCCCCGCCCAGGCGATCGCCGCCGCCGGCCCGACCAGCTGGGCGAGGACGCCACCGGCCACGATCCCGAGTCCCTGCCCGGCGATCATGCCGGTCCGGGCGAACCCGAGGGTCCGCCCGCGCACCCGCGGCGGGGAGAGCTGGACGAACGTCGCACCCGCGGTGACCTGGTAGGCCGAGCACAGCCCGGAGACGAACAGCAGCGCCAGCGCCGTGCCGAGGGCCGGCCGGCCCCAGAAGGCCACCAGCGGTGCCGCCGTCCCGACCGCCAGCACGCCCAGTGCGCGCACCCGCACCGGCCGGGCGACCCGCCGCAGCAGCAGCGCGCCGACGGCCGCGCCCCCCGGTTCCGCGGCGAGCAGCACCCCGATCCATTCGCCGCCCACCCCGGCCTGCTGGGCGAACGGGACCGCGAGCCCCTCCGGGACGACGGTGAACAGCGCCAGCCAGCCCAGCCACACCAGCGTGCCCAGGGTGCGGTCCCGGCGCACGGCCACCGCGCCGGCGGCGATCCGGCGCCACCACGTCGCCTCGCGTTCGGTGGAGCCGGGCGGCGGGTGCCGGCCGAGACCGGCGCGGATCAGCAGGCCGGAGGCGGCGAACGTGGCGGCGTCGACGGCCAGGGCGGCGTGCGCGCCGACCGCGGTGACCACGAACGCGGCCGCCGCGAACCCGAGCACCAGGCACAGCTGCGTGGTGACCTGCTGAACGGTCTGTCCCGCCTCGTACCGGCTGCCCAGCAGCTCGGGCAGGACGGCGCCTTGGGCGGCGGAGAACGGCGCTTCGGCCAGTTGCACGAGCACGAGCAGCACGGCCATCAGCGGCAAGGGCACCGCGGGCACGGCCATCACGCCGACCAGCGCCGCCCGGATCACGTCGCAGGCCACCATCACGCGGCGCCGCGGGTACCGGTCGGCCAGCCACGACAGCAGCGCGCCGGAGACCAGGGCGGGCAGCATGGACAGCGCGTAGGTCGCCGCGCTCAGTGCGGCGGAACCGGTCCGCTGGAAGACGAGTATCGACAAGGCGACCCGGGCCAGCTGGTCGCCGACGACCGACAGCAGACCCGCCAGCCAGAGCAGCCGGAAGCCGCGAATCGCGAACGCGGACCGCGTCGCACCCATCCCCACCCCCAGGCCGGCGCACACTGTGTCACGCAGAGCGTTGCCCAAGACGCTCACGGTAGCGCGTGGGCGAGCCGCCCACCATCGACGACGGCCGGGCCGAGGGCGGGAGGGGTGGCAGGTCGCCCGGACGGACCACGCCTGACGGAGGCGAAGCGACCGCGCCGGGCGACCACCGATGGCAGACCTGGCAAACCGGCCGAACCACCGCCGACAGGGGCACGGGCGCCCAATCGGACCACACCCGCCAAAGGCGAATCGACCACGCCACACGGCCGCGGCCGAACCGCGCCCGGTAGGGGTCGCGGGGGCCGCCCGGCCGGACCGCACCCGGCGGGGGCGGTTGGACCGCGCCCGGCGGGGTAGCCGGGACGGCATGCAGAAAGCCGACCGTGTCGAAACCCCTGCCGCGCCGCATCGGGTGCTGATGGCCGTCGAGGATGCCGATGTGCTCGATGTTCCGGCCACCGCGCTTGCTTACCGGTTGCGCGGTGCCGCCACCAGCGCGCCCGGCCGGCTGCTGCGCGGGCGCTGGCTGGGCCACCCGCTGCACCCGCTCGCCGTCACCGTGCCGATCGGTGCGTGGCTGTGCTCTGCCCTGTTCGACCTGCTGCCCGGCCAGGAAGAGGCCGCCCGCCGGCTGGTCGCGACCGGCCTGCTGGCCGCACCGGCGGCCGTGCTCCTCGGCCTGTTCGACTACGCCGACCTCGACGAACGGCAGCGCCGGGTCGGTCTTGCGCACGCTGCGGGCAACGCGGTCGCGATCGCCCTCTTCGGCGCGTCCTACACCGCCCGCACGCGCGGCCGGGTGGCCCGCGGCCGGGTCCTGGGCGCGCTCGGCCTGGCGGTGACCAGCGCCGGCGGCGCCCTCGGCGGGCACCTCGCCTACGCGCAGGGCGCCGGGTTCTTCCGCTGGCAGTCGCGATGAACCGGCGCGCCGCCGCTCGGGCACCGGCAGCGAGTCCGGCTCGAAGGTGAACCGGGTCCTCGGGAAACGGTGCCGTCGAACAGCTTCCGGGCCGCCCGGACCACTGTGGACCGGCGGAACGGCGTGACCGGGATGAACGTGCGCGGCGCCAGCGTGGTCTTCGGCACCGAGCCGCCGACGTCGCCGAGCCCATCGGCTTCGGCGCGCAGCACTTCGAGCCGCCGGGCGTGTCGCGTGGGGCATCACGCGTGATCAGAGAGGCATCACGCGTGATTGGAGGGGCATCACCCGTGATCGAAGGGACGACACGGGGCCGCGGACCTAGACTCTGGCTCATGGGTGCCCGTTCCCGCCGAAGCGCCGGCAACCTGCCGGCCGAGCTGACCAGCTTCGTCGGCCGGCGCCATGAGCTCGGGGAAGCGAAACGCCTGCTGGCCACGGCCAGGCTGGTCACGCTGACCGGCGCCGGCGGGGTCGGCAAGACGCGGCTGGCGCTGCGGGTCGCCGCCGACGTGCGGCGGGCGTTCCCGGACGGCGTGTGGCTGGTCGAGCTGGCCGACGTGGGTGATCCGCACCTGGTGCCGAACACCGTGGCGACGGCGTTCGGCCTGCGCGTCACGAGCGATCAGGCCGCCGGCCTCGCCGAGTACCTCGAGGACAAGCAGCTGCTGCTGGTGCTGGACAACTGCGAGCACGTCGCCGACGAGTGCGCGACGCTGGTCGCCAAGCTGCTCGCGGTCTCCGCCGGGCTCCGGGTCCTCGCCACCAGCCGGCACACGCTGCACGTGGAGGGCGAGCACCTGCTGCACGTCGAGCCGCTGCCCGTCCCCGGCGACGAGGACGCCGGCGGGGGCCCGGTCGAAGCGGTCACGCTGTTCGCCGACCGGGCGGCCGCCGTCTCGCCCGGCTTCGAGCTCACCCCGGACAACCGGGCCACGGTGAGCCGGATCTGCCGCCGCCTGGAGGGCATCCCGCTGGCCATCGAGCTGGCCGCCGTCCGCGTGCGCGTGCTGGCGGTCGACCAGGTCCTCGAGCGGCTCGACGACCGGCTCGGCCTGCTCACTTCGCGCCCCGCCGCCGTGCAGCCCCGCCGCCGGACCCTGGAAGCGGCGATCGACTGGAGTTTCGAGCTGTGCACCCCCGCGGAACAGCGGCTGTGGGCGCAGGCGTCGGTGTTCCCCGGCGGATTCGACCTCGACGCCGCCGAGGGCGTCTGCGTGCCCGCGGCGGACGGCGGCAGCGCGCTGGACGTGGTGGCCGGGCTGGTGGACAAATCGGTGCTCAGCCGGCAGAACGGCACCTTCGGGCGGCACGCCTGGTACCGCATGCTGGAGACCGTCCGCGAATACGGCGGCGCCCGGCTGGCCGCCGGCGGCGACGAGGCCGGCGTGCGGGCCCGGCAGGCCGGCTACTACGCGGACCTCGCGCGGCGCTACCGGGCCGAGGGGTTCGGCCCGCGGCAGTCGGAGTGGCTCGGCCGGCTCCGCCGCGAGCACGCCAACCTCCGGGCCGTGCTGGAGCACTGCCTGTCCGGACCCGGGCAGGCGAGCCAGGCGCTGGACATCGCGGCATCGCTGTGGAACTTCTGGTACGGCGGCGGCCTCGTGCCGGAAGGCTGCGGTTACCTGCGGCGCGGCCTCGAGCTGTGCGGGGAGCGCACCCTGGTCCGGGCGCGGGGGTTGTATGCGATGGCGTTCCTCGCGATCCAGACCGGTGCGCCGCACGCGCAGCTCCTGGCGGAACTCGACGAGCTCGCCGAAGAGCTCGGCGACGAACGGCTCCGGGCCGGCCACGCCGAGTGCGCGGGCATGGCCACGTTCTTCACCGGCGACCTGAGCGGCGGCGCCGAACTGCTGGAGCGGGCGCTGGCCGGGTACCGCACGGCCGGGGACCCGCTGCTGGTGTTCGACACGCTGATCCTGCTGGCCGCGGCGCGCTTCTTCCTCGGCGATCCGCGCGGCGCGGCCGCCGCGGAAGAGGCGCTCGCCCTGACCGACCGACACCAGGCGCGCTGGTCCCGCGGGTACGCGTTGTGGGCCGTCGCGATCCACCGCTGGCGCGCCGGCGAGCCCCGGCAGGCCACCGATCTGCTGCACGAGGCCGTCGCCCTGCGGCTGCCCGACCGGACGCTGCTCGCGTTCCTCGTCGAGGCGCTCGCGTGGTGCCACTCCGCCGAAGGCGAGCACGACCGGGTGGCCCGGCTGCTCGGCGGCGCGGGCGCGGTCTGGCGGCTCAGCGGCGCCCGCGTCGGCGAGATGAGTCCCTACCAGGCTGTCGACGAGCAGTGCGCCGCGCTGGCCCGCAAGGCGCTCGGGGAGGACGCCTTCGCCGCGGCGTTCGCCGAGGCGGCCGGCTCCGGCCTCGACGACGTGGTCCGGTACGCGCTGCGGGAACGGCCCGCCACCCGGGCGGCGGGCAAGGCGGCCGAGCCCGGCGGGCTGACCCGGCGGCAGCGGGAGATCGCCGAGCTGGTGGCGCGCGGGATGAGCAACAAGGAGATCGCCGCCGCCCTGGTCCTCAGCGGACGGACCGTGGAGGGGCACGTCGAGAACATCCTGGTGAAGCTCGGCCTGACCTCGCGCACCCAGGTGGCTTCGTGGCTCGCGGGGCAGCCCGGGCGACCCGCGTAGCCATCCGGGTAGTTTCCCCGGTCCGCTTCCGTCCCCTTCGGACGATCCTTTTCCCGCGACCATTCACCGCGCGGAGGAGGACGAGGTGTCCATCGATTCGGCGCCGCAGACCTGTCCCCAGTGCCGGCGGCCCACGGTCCTGATGTCCCACGCCTGGGGCCGGCAGTGGGTGCACGTCGGCACTTGGCGCCCGCAGTGCGGCAATCCGCCCTGGACGGTCGATTCGGCACCAAGCCGGACACGGCCCGCCGGATAGACCGTTTCGGACCAGCCGGGCGCGCGGCGCCACCTCGCGTCGCCCGGCAGAGCGTGGTGGGGCCGTGCCTTCCCCTCCCCCCAAGTCGGCACGGCCCCACCACGCTCGCCCCTCCCCGATCAGCCGAGGCGGTGGCGCCGGATCAGCTGCCGGGTGATCACCGTGCGCTGGATCTCGTTGGTGCCTTCGCCGACGATCATCAGCGGCGCGTCGCGGAAGTACCGTTCGACGTCGAATTCGGTGGAATACCCGTAGCCGCCGTGGACGCGGACCGCGTTCAGGGCGATCTCCATCGCCGTCTCGGAGGCGAAGAGCTTCGCCATGCCCGCCTCGAGGTCCGCGCGCGCACCGGAGTCGTAGCGGCGGGCGGCGTGGTGCACCAGCTGGCGGGCGGCCTCCAGCTTGGTGGCCATGTCGGCGAGGAGGTTGCCGACCGACTGGTGCTGCCAGATCGGCTTGCCGAACGTTTCGCGTTCCTGGGCGTACCGCAGCGAATCCGCCAGCGCGGCCCGGCCGACGCCGAGGGCACGGGCGGCGACCTGGATGCGGCCGATCTCCAGCCCGCGCATCATCTGCGCGAACCCCCGGCCTTCTTCCCCGCCCAGCAGCGCACCGACCGGGACGCGGAAGTCCGAAAAGGACAGTTCACAGCTTTCGACGCCTTTGTACCCCAGCTTCGGGAGGTCGCGCGAGACGTGGAAGCCCGCGCCCTTCTCGGCCAGGAGGATGCTGATGCCCGCGTGCGCGGGTTCGGCGTGCGGGTCGGTCTTGCACAGCAGGGCGACCAGCTGTGAGCGGCGGGCGTTGGTGATCCACGTCTTCGCGCCGTCGACCACATAGGACTCCCCGGCGCGGCGGGCGGTGGTGCGCAGGGCCTGCAGGTCGGACCCGCCGCCGGGCTCGGTCAGCGCCATCGTCGCGCGGACCTCGCCGGTGGCCATCCGCGGCAGGTAGCGCTCCTGCTGCTCGCGGGTGCCGTAGGTGACGATCAGCTTCGCGACGACGGTGTGGCCGCCCATCGCGCCGGCGAGGCTCATCCACCCGCACGCCAGTTCCTCGGTGACCTCGGCGTAGCACCGGGCCGACACCGGTGTGCCGCCCCAGGCTTCGGGGACGGCGAGCCCGAAGACGCCGAGCTCCTTCATCCGCTCGATGAGCGCCTCCGGATAGGTGTCGGTGTGGTCCAGTTCCCGCACCACCGGGCGGACGTCGTGGTCGACGAAGTCCCGCACCACCGCGACGATCGCGGCCTCCTCTTCGGTCAGCCCGGCCATCCGCTGTCCTCTCGCTCGGCTCGCGACCCCATCATGACGCCCTTTTCCATCAAATCCAGTTGATGTATCGTCCTGGGGATGGCCTCCGAGCCGCCCGCCTTCGTCCGCTTGGCCGCCCACCCGCTGCGGTGGGCGCTGCTGACCGCGCTCGCCGGCGGCGACCTGCGGGTCCGGGAGCTGGTGGAGCGCGTCGGCGAGCCGCAGAACCTGGTCTCCTACCACCTGCGGCTGCTGCGCGGCGGCGGGCTCGTCACGGCGGCCCGCAGCAGCTTCGACGGCCGGGACAGCTACTACCACCTCGATCTCGACCGCTGCGCGGGCGCGCTCGCCGAAGCCGGCGCGGCCCTGCATCCGACGCTGGATCCCGCGCCGCGCCCGCAGGTCCCGCCGCCGAGGCCGGTCGCGGTGCTGTTCCTCTGCACCGGCAACAGCGCCCGCTCCCCGATCGCCGAAGCCCTGCTGAGACGGCGAGCCGCCGGAGCGGTGACGGTGACCAGCGCGGGCAGTCATCCCAAGGCCGCGCTGCACCCCGGCGCGATCCGGGCGCTCGAGGAGTTCGGCATCGACGTCCGCGGGCAGCGGCCGCGGCACCTGGACACGGTTGCCGGGCAGCGGTTCGACCACGTCATCACGGTGTGCGACAAGGTCCGCGAGGTGTGCCCCGAGTTCCCGCACCACCCGCGGCGCCGCCACTGGAGCATTCCCGAGCCGGGCTCCTTTCCGGAGACGGCCGCGGAGCTCGACACCCGCGTCCGGCACCTGCTGCCGGAACTCGTACCCGGCAAGGAGGTCCGGCCATGAGCGAGCAGTACGCCGGCGTCCGGTACGTCGTCGACGACGTCCAGGCGGCCCTCGACTTCTACACCACACACCTGGGCTTCACCGTGCGGATGAGCGCGGCGCCCGCGTTCGCCGACGTCGTCCGCGGCCCGCTGCGGCTGCTGCTGTCCGGCCCGGCGAGTTCCGGCGCCCGCGCCACCCCCGCGGACGCCTCAGCCGCCGGCCGCAACCGCATCCACCTGGTGCTCGACGACCTCGACGCCGAGATCACCCGGCTGACCGACGCCGGAGTCGCCTTCCGCACCGAAGTGGTGTCCGGCCCCGGCGGACGCCAGATCCTCCTGGCCGATCCGGCCGGAAACCTCGTGGAGCTGTTCCAACCCGCGCACTAGGCTGCGGCCGTGCCGGAAATGCGCCTCGACCTCGCCCGGATCCGGGCGGCCCGCGAGGTGATCGATCCGGTCTTCCTGGACACGCCGCTGTACCGCTGCGAGGCGCTGGAACCGGTTCTCGGGTGCGCGGTGAGCATCAAGCTCGAAACGGCGAATCCGGTGCGCAGCTTCAAGGGCCGCGGCACCGAGGTGGTCGCGAGCCGGCTCGCGGGGCCGGTGGTGTGCGCCAGCGCGGGCAACCTCGGCCAAGCCCTCGCGTGGTCCGGGCGCGGCCGGGGGCTCGACGTCACCGTCGTCGCGTCCCGCCATGCGACGGCGGCCAAGCTGGAGCGCATCCGCGCGCTGGGCGCCCGGCTCGAACTGGTGGACGGCGACCACGAACTGGCCCGCGAGCGCGCGGCGACCATCGCCCGCCGCGACGGCAGCCGGCTCGTCGAAGACAGCCTGGACCTCGAAACCTGCGAGGGTGCGGCGACCATCGGCCTGGAGCTGGTGGACGCCACGCCGACGTTCGACGCCGTCCTGCTCGCCCTCGGCGGCGGGGCCCTCGCGACGGGTGTGGGGCACGTGGTGCGGTCCGGGGCACCCGGCACCGAGGTGATCTGCGTCCAGCCGGCGGGCGCTCCGGCGATGACGCGCTCCTGGCACGCCCGCCGCGTCGTCACCACCGGCCCGACGGCCACGATCGCCGACGGCGTCGCCGGGCGGCGGCCGATCCCGGAGGTCCTGGCCGACCTCCTCGTCGTCGCGGACAACGCCGTCCTCGTCACCGAGGCGTCGATCATCACCGGGATGCGGCTGCTCCTCGAGCACGCCGGCCTGGTGGCCGAACCGTCGGCCGCACTGGGCATCGCGGCGATCCTCGAAGACCGCGACCGCTTCGCCGGCCGGCACGTGGTGACCGTCGTGTGCGGCGGCAACGTGGACCTCAGCGCCTACCGCGACTGGGTTCGCTGACGGCCACCGACATTACCAAAGGTAAGTTTTGCCGCCTCCTTGACTTTACCAATGGTCAGGGAGGAAGGTACTGGCCACCTGATTCGTCTAGACCAATCGGCGCTCCCCGCGGCAGGCCGTCCCCAGGAGGAGACCCATGTCCCGCAGCAGCATCCGAACCACCACAGCAGCACTGACCAGCCTCGCCACCGCGGCCACGGCCGCCCTTGTCCTCTCCGGCGGGGCCGACGCCAGCCCGGCGTCCGCCGCGGCCGGCTGCGGTGTGCTCTTCGACGACTTCCACTACTCATCCCCCACCGACGGCGCCTTCGGCGGCGCCGGGTGGACCACGCGCAACGACGTCGGCAGCCCCGGGGTGCCGGGCGCGCGCTGGCTCACGAGCAACATCAGCTTCCCGGCCGTGAACGGCGAGCGCGTCGCCCAGCTCACCGCCACCACCGACGGCAGCGCCGCCGGCACCACCCACGCGGAGCTGTACCAGAACCAGCTGCGGTTCTTCGAAGGCACCTACGCCAGCCGCGTCCGCTTCACCGACGCGCCGGACAGCGGCCCCGACGGCGACCACGTCAACGAAACCTACTTCACGATTTCCCCGCTGCGGTACGACCGCGACCCGCTCTACAGCGAACTCGACTTCTCGGAGTACCTGCCCAACGGCGGCTGGGGCGGTTCGACGGCGAACTACCAGACCAGCTGGTACACCTACTGGAACAACCCGACGTGGGACGGCCTGCGCACGTCCACCGCGCAGAACCGCAGCTTCGCCGGCTGGCACGACGTCGTCACGCAGGTCTCCGGCGGGCACGTGAAGTACTACATCGACGGCGTGCTCACCGCCGACCACACCACCGACGCGCAGGGCGACCCGGTGTACCCGCGCACCCCGATGTCGATCAACTACAACATGTGGTTCATCGACACCGCCGGCCACACGAGCGGCACCAGCGCCTACACCGAGCAGGTCGACTGGACCTACTACGCGGGCAACCAGGTCGTCTCCCCGGCCGACGCCGTCGCGCAGGCCGGGCAGTACCGCTCCGCCGGAACGTCCCATGTGGACAGTGTCAACGGCTGCAGCACGCCGACCACCCCGCCGGCGACCACCACCCCGACGACCACGCCCACCACGCCGACGACCCCCACCACGCCGTCCCAGCCCGCGAACTGTTCGTCGGCAGCGGAATGGGATTGGGGCACCATGTACCTCGAGGGCCAGCGGGTGAAGCACAACGCCCACCTCTGGCAGGCGAACTGGTGGACCCAGGGTTCGGAGCCCGGCCTCACCGCCCAGTGGCGCGACCTCGGCCACTGCTGACCACCCAGGAGCTCCCCGTGCGCAGACCCGTCCTCGCCGCCGTACTGGCCGTCGCCGCCGTGACCGCCACCGCCTGCGGCACCGACACCCCCGCTCCCGCCGCCCGCGGTGGTGAGCTGACCGTCTGGCTGATGAACGGCGATCTCAGCGACAAGGCCACCGCGGCGATCACCACCGCGTTCGAGAAGGCCACCGGCGCGAAGGTCACCGTGCAGATCCAGGAATGGGACAACATCAACACGAAGATCAGCACCGCGCTGGCCCAGGACAGCACGCCGGACGTCATCGAAATCGGCAACACCGACGTCCCGCTGTTCGCCGCCAACGGCGCGCTGACCGACCTCAACCCGCACCGCGACGAGCTGGCCGCGGGCCAGACCTGGCTGCCCGGCCTGGCCGGACCGGCCACTGTGGACGGACACCTCTACGGCGCGCCGCTGTTCGCCGGCAACCGCGCGGTGATCTACGACAAGCAGGTCTGGGCCGACGCCGGCGTCACCGCCCCGCCGAAGACCCTGCCGGAGCTCACCGCGGCCCTGGACAAGATCAAGGCGAAGCACCCGGCGCCGGACTACTCGGCCTTCCACTTCCCCGGCCGGTACTGGTTCGGCGCGCTGCAGTTCGTCTGGGACGCGGGCGGGCAGCTGGCCACGCAGAGGGCCGGGAAGTGGGCCGGTGCGCTCGAAAGCCCCGAAGCGCTGAAGGGGCTGCAGGCGTGGAAGGACTTCCAGAACGCCTACTCCTCCCCCGCGTCCCGCAACGTCGACACCAAGGCTCCTGACCAGGCCGCGATCTTCTCCGCCGGCGGGGCCGCGGCCATCCTCGACACGAGCGTCAACACCGTGCTCAAGAACAAGCCGGAGCTGAAGGACCGGCTGGGCACGTTCCCGTTCCCGAGCGGCACGCCCGGGAAGACGCAGCCGGTGTTCCTCGGCGGCTCGGACGTCGTCGTCGCCGCCAAGAGCCGCAACTCCGACCTCGCGCTGGCCTACCTGAAGGCGGCCACGGACCCGGCCGTGCAGCGTGACGCCATCGCCGGCATCGACGGCTGGACGCCGATCTCGACCGAGCTGATCGACCGGATCACGCCGGCGCTGCCGCCGCTCAACGCCGCTTTCGCCACCGCGGCGAAGACCAGCGTCGCCACTCCGGCCGCCCCCGGCTGGGCGACCATCGAGAGCGACAAGTCCATCAACACGTTCTTCGCCGACATCGCCACCGGACGCCGGCCGATCGCCGACGCGGCCAAGGAGTTCGACGCCCACCTGACCGAGGCGCTGGGCGCCCGCTGACCGGCGGGGTGGCGCGGCCGACCGCCGTCCCCGCCGTGCCACCCCGCCCCTGCTTCGCGAAGGAGTCTCCGTGCTGCTCGAGAAGGCGCCCACCCGGGAAAGAACGCCACGCGTTTCCCTGCTGCCCTACGGCCTGCTCCTGCCCGCGGCCGCGCTGCTCGGGCTCGTGCTCGGCTATCCGCTCGTCCGGCTGGTCGTCATCTCGCTGCAGGAGTACGGGCTGCGGTCGCTGTTCACCGGCACGACGCGCTTCGCCGGCGGGGACAACTACGCTGCCGTCCTCGCCGATCCCCAGCTGCTCCCGGTCCTCGGGCGCAGCCTCGGGTTCTGCGCCGCGCTGGTGGCCGGCACGCTCGTGATCGCCTCCGGCGTCGCCCTGCTGCTGCAGCGCCTGGGCCGCCGGATGCGCACGGCGGTCACCCTCAGCCTGATCGCGGCGTGGGCGCTGCCGAACGTGGCGTCCACCCTGGTCTGGCAGTGGCTCTTCCAGCCCGGCTACGGCGTGGTGAACTGGCTGCTGACCCGGCTCGGTTTCGGGGACCTCACCCAGCACGACTGGACCACGAGCCCGGCGTCGGCGTTCACCCTCGTCTGGCTGCTGGTCGTGTGGCAGTCGGTCCCGTTCGCCGCGCTCACCCTGCACGCCGGTCTCTCGCAGATCCCGCGCTCCTACTACGAAGCCGCGGCGCTGGACGGCGCCGGGCCGTGGCGGGTGCACCGCACGATCACCGTCCCGTTCCTGCAGCCGATCCTCGGCCTGGTCACCATCCTCTCGGTCATCTGGGACTTCACCGTGTTCAACCAGATCTGGATCCTCACCCAGGGCGGCCCGGGCGGCGGCACGACGACGCTGGGCATCTGGACCTTCACGCGGGCCTTCAGCCGCAACGACTTCGGCCAGGGCGCGGCGATCGCCGTCGTCTCGGTCGCGCTGCTCGCCGGCCTGACCGCCGTGTACGTGCGGCGGCTCGTCCGCTCCGGGGAGGACCTGTGATCCGGCGGATCGGCCGCAACGTCACCGCGGCCGTCTTCTGTCTCGTGTGGATCTTCCCGGTCTACTGGATGGTGCTCACGGCGTTCAAACCCGCCGGCAAGATCCTCAGTCCCACGCCGGAGTTCCTGCCCCTCGACGTCACCCTGGACAACTTCGCCGGCGCGCTCGCCAAACCGGGGTTCGTCCAGGACCTCGCCAACAGCGTCGTGGTCGTCGTGTCGGTCGTCGTCTTGTCCATTGTGGTCGCTTTCCTGGCCGCGACGGCGTTGACGCGCTTCCGGTTCTTCGGGCGCCGCAGCTTCCTCATCGGCGTGCTGGTGCTGCAGATGGTGCCGGTGCCCGCGCTGGTCATCCCGCTGTTCCTCGGCCTCAAGAGCGCACACCTGCTCGACACGCTGCCCGGGCTGATCCTGACCTACGTGGCGCTCGTGCTGCCGTTCACGATCTGGACGTTGCGCGGCTTCCTGCACGGGATCCCGGTCGAACTGGAGGAAGCGGCGATGGTCGACGGCGCGACGCGCGGGCGGGTCATGCGTTCGGTCCTGCTGCCGCTCGTGCTGCCCGGGCTGATCGCGACCAGCGTGTTCGCCTTCATCACCGCGTGGAACGACTTCCTGTTCGCCTACGTGATCATGAAGGACAGCTCGGGCTACACGCTGCCGGTCTGGCTGGTTTCGTTCAGCACCAGCACGGGCACCGACTACGGCGGCCTCATCGCCGCCTCGACGCTGTTCGCGCTGCCCGTCGTCGTCTTCTTCGCGCTCGTGCAGCGCCACCTGGTCGAAGGCATGACCGCGGGCGCGGTGAAGGGCTGATGCTCATCCCCCGCCCCGCGCAGCTGACCCGCCGCGCCGGTTCCTGCGTGCCCACCGGAATCCTGGCGGGCCCCGGCACCCGGGGCCCGGCCCGGCTGCTCGCCGCGTACACCGGGCTCCCCCTGGTCCCCGACGGGCCCGTCATCCGGCTCGCGCGGAAACCGGGGCTCGGGCCGGAGGAGTACACCCTGGAAGTCACCCCCGGCCGCGCGCTGCTCACCGCGTCCACGGACGCGGGCCTGCTCGCCGGGGTGCAGACGATCCGCCAGCTGCACCCGCGGCTGCCGTGCCTGACGATCCGCGACGCGCCCCGCCTGCTGTGGCGCGGCGTGCTGCTCGACGTCGCCCGGCACTTCATGCCGCTTTCGTTCCTGCGCGAGTTCGTCGATCTCCTGGCGCTGCACAAGTTCAACGTCCTGCACCTGCACCTCACCGACGACCAGGGCTGGCGGATCGAGATCGACCGCCGGCCCCGGCTCACCGAGGTCGGGGCCTGGCGGGCCGAATCGATGGTCGGGCCCGCGGGCAGCGGCGTCTTCGACGGCGTCCCGCACGGCGGCTTCTACACCCAGCGGGAGCTGCGCGACCTGGTCGCCTTCGCCGCCGAGCGCGGCGTGCGGATCGTGCCGGAGATCGACCTGCCCGGGCACGTGCGCGCGGCACTGGCCGCCTACCCTTCGCTGGGCAACCGGCCGTCGGTGGCCCTGCCGGTGTGGACGGAGTGGGGCATCAGCCCCGACATCCTCGGCGTCCACGACGAGGCCTTCGCCTTCTGCCGGGACGTGCTCACGCAGGTCGCCGGCGTGTTCCCTGCGCCGTACCTGCACATCGGCGGCGACGAATGCCCGACGACGCAGTGGGAGACCAGCCCGGTCGCGCGGGCCACCGCGGCGAGCCTCGGGGTGCGCCCCGCCGAACTCCACCCGTGGTTCCTCGGCCGGCTGCACGACATCGTCGCGGAGCTGGGCCGCCGGGCCGTGTGCTGGGACGAGACCGGCCACGCCGCGGGACGGCTGCCCGCGGACCTGGTCGTCACCGCGTGGCGCGACCCCGCCCACGGTGCGCTCGCCGTCGCCCGCGGCCACCAGGTCGTCATGGCGCCGCACACGTCGACGTACTTCGACTACCGGCAGAGCGAGGACCCCGGCGAGCCGCCGCGCGGACCCGTGACGACGCTGGAGGACGTCTACCGCTTCGATCCACTGGCGGGCGGGCTGCCCGTCAGCGACGGGACGGCGCCCGGGGTGCTCGGCACCCAGGCGCAGCTGTGGACCGAGCACGCGCCGACGCCCGAGCACGTGCGGCACCTGGCGTTCCCGCGGCTGTGTGCGCTGGCCGAACGGGCGTGGTCGCCGCCGGGCCGCGGTTATGCTGATTTCCACCAGCGCCTGGCCGGCCACCTCGACCGGCTGCGCGCGCTGGGTGCCCTGCCGAAGGAGCGCGTCCGGTTCGCCGGCGCGCTCGGAGTGTCCGGGAAGACGGTGCCTTGACCGCTGTGCCCTCCGGGGCTTCGCCCCAGGCCGGGGGCTCCACCGCCCGGAGCCCCCGCAAAGAAGCCGTGACATCCGGGGCTTCGCCCCAAGCCGGCGGCCCCGCCATCCGGAGCCCCCGCAAAGAAGTTGGCGAGCCGGCGGACCGGCCGCCCACCGTGAAGCGCGACCGCGTCCGGCGGCACCTGCTGAAGGTGATCGAGAACGCCGGCCCCGGCACCGGGCTCGCCTCCGAACGGGACCTCGCCGCGGAACTGGGCGTCTCCCGCCCGACCGTCCGCGCCGCCATCGACGAGCTGACCCGCACCGGGCTGCTGGTGCGCCAGCGCGGCCGGGGCACGTTCACCAGTCCGCACAAGGTCACCCAGGAGCTGGCGACCGGGCTCGCGGTGCCGCCCGCGGAAGGCCACTGGACCAGCCGGGTGGTCGCGTTCGCGGTGTCGCCGGCCCCGCGGACGCTGGCCGGGGAACTGGAACTCGAGCCGGGCGCGCCGGTGCTGCGCGTCACCCGGGTCCGGTACGTCGACGACGAGCCGATCGCGATCGAAAGCCTGGCGCTGCCCGCGGCCCTGGTCCCCGGCCTGCGCCCGGCGGACCTGGAAGCGGGCAACTTCTACCGGCTGCTGCGCGAACGCTTCGGGATCGCCGTGCAGGACGCGGTGCAGACGATCGAACCCGCGGTCACCGACCCCGGCCAGGCCGAGCTCCTCGAAATCGCGGTGTACGCCCCGATCCTGCACATCGAGCGGCTCACCCGCGACACCACCGGCCGGATAGTCGAGCTGACCCGCTCGTCCTACCGCGGCGACCGGTATCGCATCACGTCGAAACTCCGCTTCGACGCCGAATCCGGCTGAGACTCCGGAGTCGTTCACCGCCGGCGGCGCGCCGCGGCCCCGGCCGACCACCACGGCGCCGGCGAATTCGGCGCACAGCCGACGGCGGGCCGCCGGATCGGGTTTCCGGTGAATAAATCTCGGACCTCTTCGGAAACGCGGGCTCTTAGCCTCGCCTCGTTACCCGAACGAGTGAACGCCGGGCGGCGTTCGAGTGACAGTAACGCCGAAATCTCCTCGTCAGAACAGGTGTCCACCACGGCATCTGGCCCATTAATTGCGCTGTTCGCATCGCTTTTCCGGCGCCCGGGTGAGAGTGCTTCAAACGCACTGCCGCAGCGGCATAGGATTTTCCTTCGGCCAGGAAAACGTTTCCCGGCGCATTCCACTCCATTCCGGAATCGAGGACCAACCATGCGAAGACGCATTCTGGGGGCGGTCCTGCCCCTGGTGCTCACGACGGCCGTCGCCGTCCCGCTGCCCGCAGCCGCCGACCCCGCTCCGGCGGTCTCGGCGCTGACGAAGTCCGTGCAGCGCACCGGTTCCCCGGCCGCGCACGGCGCGACCGCGAACTGGGTCGTCGGCTACGAAGACCACGCGACCACGACCGGCGCCGCCGCCATCACCGACGCCGTCGGCGCCGGCCAGGCCTATCAGTCCGGCTCGCTGCACGTCCCGCCCGGCTGGACGCCGGAGTGGTCCACCGACGGCAGCACGTTCGCCGGCGCCGAACCGGCGTCCGGCGTCACCGCCGTCCGCGCGACGAACCCGGCCGCCGGGCCCGACGCGACCCAGCTGACCGGCGCCCTCACCCCGCCCGTGCAGGCGGTGACCACCGCGACCGGCGGCGACGGCTTCTCGCCGATCCTGTACCGCACGCCGGGCGGCTCGCTGCAGGCCTGGAACATCTACCACCACCTGGGGGCCACGTCGCCGAAGGTGGTCTGCACCGAGCTCGCCACCGGCACGCGATGCCCGGGCGGCCCGTGGCCGAAGGTGCTCAACACCGCGCCCGGCCCGCTCGGCACACTGGGGGCCGGGGACATCGCCACCACCATGGTCGAGCAGTACGTCCGCGATCCCGCGTCGCCCGCGAAGGTCTACTACCCCGCCGTCACGGCGGCTTCCGTCGGCGTCGCCTGCCTCGACATGGCCGCCTCGGCCAACTGCGGGTATTGGGCACTGGCCGCCACCGGCGGATCGCCCGCGGTCTCCGGCATCACCGGGTTCGTGGAGACCGGGGGCAACCTGTACGGCCTGATCAGCAGCGGCGCGGTGGTCTGCTGGACCATCGCCACGCAGAGCGCCTGCGGCGGCCAGCCGTACGCCCCGATCGCGCCGCCCATCAGCGGCAACCCGTACGTCTACGGCGCGCTGGACGTCGTGGCGGGCAAGGTGTTCGCGTCGTCGTCGAACCCCGGCACGGCGCAGGTGCCGTCGCTGGGCTGCTTCGACCCGGCGACGGCCACGGCGTGCGCCGGCTGGGCTTCCTGGCGGCCGACCGGACCGGCGGGGAACTTCACCTACAACGCCTACACGGCGTTCGGCACGACCGGTGCCCCGGTGGGGGTGTGCTCGTCGACGACCGGCGGCACCAACGTCACGACGTGCTACGCCCTCGACGGCTCGGCGCTGCCCGCACCGCCTGGCGCGGCCGCGCTGCCGAACGGGACGTACGTCTTCAACCCGGAGGTCGTCACCGACCCGAGCGGCCACGTGCGCAGCTACCTCCCGGTCTGGAACGGCGGTATCGCGGGTGCGGCCGTGTGCCACGACTGGACGACGGGGGCGGCGTGCGCGGGGCTGCCCGCGCGGATCACCCACCCCTCGGTGAACGGGGGCGCGACGCGGGACTACGGGTACGCGTACGACCCGCCGTCGGGCTGCCTGATCGGCCTCGGCGACGCGGGCGTGCTGTTCTCGATGGACCCGATCACCGGCGCCACGCCGTGTGTCCGCTCCGGCGGGCAGGTGACCCTGCGTCCGGGTGATTTCTACTGTGACGGCGGAAGTCACGTCCAGGGCTACACGTCCGCGCGGCTGACGGGCGTCGACCCGGCGAACGTCGACTTCGCGGCGTCGCGGGTGACGGTCGTCGACTCCGGCGGCGCGGTGGTGCCGACCCCGGGCTTCGCCCCGGACGGCTCGGTCGACCTCACCGGCGTCTCGGTGGCGGCGCACCCGTCGATCACCGTGACGACGACCCTGGTGCTCCACAGCGCGGCCGGCTTCAGCGGTTCGCTGGTGGTCGACTTCGCGGGCGACGCACCCCAGCTGTGCTTCCGCACGACGCTCTCGGCGGACTGCACGGTGACGTCGGTGGCGAACACGGCGACGGGCACGGATTCGACGGGTTCGTTCAGTTCGAACACGGTGACGCTCCCGGTCGCCCCCGGCGCGTCGTGTACCCCGAAGGTGACCGTGGAGAAGGAGATCTGCACGGCGGTCCACCCGGCCGAGTGCGGCCCGGGCGGCGCCGGACCTTGGGCGAAACAGGCCCCGGTCGGTCTGCTCGGCGTGCTCGCGGCGTCGGCGTACTGGCGGATCACGGTGACGAACCAGGGTCCGGTGGGGATCACGTCGGCGCAGGTGGTGGACACCGTGGAGCCGTCGTGCCAGACGGGTCCGTTCACGCTGGCGGCGGGCCAGTCGAAGCAGGTGTACTGCGCAACCTACGCGCTGCTGAACCTGTTCCCGATCACCAACAAGGCGAAGGTGAGCTACGTGCCGGTGAACGTCCCGCCGGGGACGCCACCGTCCACAACGGACTGGTCAGCGGCCAAGGCCTGTTCGCTGCTGTGCAGCCTGTAGGGAGGTGAGATCGCCGGCCCGCGGGTTCTCCGCGGGCCGGCTCACACCGCGACGGCGTCTTCCACGCCGGACTCGGCGGCCTCCGGCGAAACCGCCGGCGCCATCAGGACCGCGCACAGCGGCACGGCCATCGCGATCGCCGCCAGCACGAACACCGGGAACAGGAACGAGAACACCTCCGCGCCCGCCGGGTCCGGGGCGTTCGCGTCCATCGTCATCCGGACCGCCGCCATGCCCGTGTAGTGCATGCCCGTCACCGCCGCGCCCATCACGAAGCCGGCCAGCAGCCGCAGCGCAAGGCGGTCGAGGAAGACCGCGAACCACAGCGCCGCGGTCGCCGCCACCACCGCGATCACCACCGAGAGGGCCACCAGGCCGCCGTCGTAGCCGAAGTCGCCCTTCACCCGCAGCGCCGACATCCCCGTGTAGTGCATGACATTCACCGCCAGGCCGGTGATGACGCCGCCTAGGGCGAGGCGCCACCAGCCGAACTTCGCGCGGCCGCCCACCACCACGAGCCCCGCGAACACCGCCACCACCGACAGGATCGCCGACAGGACCGTGCGGAAGATGTCGTAGCGGACCGGCATGCCCGGGGTGCTGAAGCCGAGCATGGCCACGAAGTGCATCAGCCAGATGCCGACGCCGCCGATCGAGACGGCGGCCAGCACCAGCCACCGCACGCGGTGGCGGGGATCGGCCGCGTGCCGGGCTTGGACCGCGCACGCCAGCCCGAGCGCGCAGCCGACCACCGACGTCAGGTACGCGAGCACGAGCAGCCAGTGCCCCAGCGCGAAATGCTCCATGGCGAAGTCCTCTCTACAGGTCGCGCAGCCCGTGCAGCACGCGTTCCATCAGGTCGTGGCGCTCGTCCCAGGTGGCCGTGTCCGACAGCGTGTCGCGGACGATCACCAGGTAGTCCTGCATCAGGTCCGACACGAGCACGCGGACCACGCCGAGCGGCAGGGCCAGCAGCGCGGCGATCTCCATCAGCGACCGCGGCCGGACGCACAGCTCGAGCACCTCCGCCAGCGCGCTCGACGTCTGGTAGACGGCCTCGGCCCGGCCGTCGGCGGTGGTCTCGACCAGGGCTTCGACGGCGATTTCGACGGCCGGGGCCGTCCGGCCTTCGGTCCACGCGTAGGGGCGGGCCAGCGCCGGGCTGCGGCGCGGCTCGTCCCCGGGCGCGTCGTCGATCACCGGTGGTCCTGGGCCACCGGTATCTCGCGCGCGGGCACGTCGACCTTCTGCCCCACCCGCTCGACCAGCATCGTCATCTCGTAGCCGACCAGCCCGATGTCGCAGCCGGTCGAGGCGAGCACGACCAGGTTCGAGCCGTCGCCGACGCTCATCAGCAGCAGGAACCCCTGTTCCATCTCGATCACCGACTGCACCACCCGGCCGGCGGTGAAGAGTTCGGCGGTGCCGAGGGACAGGCTCGACAGGCCGGCCGCGATGGCCGCGAGCTGGTCGCCGCGTTCCCGGGGCAGGCTGTCGTCGGCCGCCACGAGCAGGCCGTCGGCGGAGACGAGCACGGCGTGCGCGACACCCGAAACGTCCTGGACGAACCCGTTGACGAGCCAGTTCAGCGTCGCGGACCGTTCGGGCGGCGCGGGGAGCGTCCCGCGCAGCGAGCGGGCCGCCGGCTCGGTGGCGGAGCGCCGGGGGTGCAGTTCCGTCATCGCGGATCCACTTCGTCCTTTCCGGATTGTTCGGTACGCGCGGCGCTTTCCAACCGGGCGGCGCGCATGCCTTGGTAGTGCCGCGAGAGACTGCTGCGCACGGCGGCGGCGTCGCGGAAGGTCCCGCCGGCCTGCTCGCGCACGCGAGGAACGACGGCCCCGGGAGCGAGCTGCGCACCGGGCCGCCGGGTGGGCAGGCCGGCATCGGTGAGGTTTTGCGCGGCCGGAGGCTTGAGAGCGCTTTCGGCGGCTTGCCGCGTGCGGTCGGCCGGAGTGTCCCACTCCCCGACGGGGGTCGGCGCGGAACGGAGGGTGGGATCGGCGGCGTGCGCCGGCGCGGTTTCGGCTCGGTGGGTCCGGCTTGCCGCTTCGGCGAAAGCGGTCTGCTCCGCTGGGGCGGCTCGGTGCGCCGCGGGAGTCTCCGCGCGGGACGGCCATCCCGCCTCGACCGGAGCGATCCGGTCCGCCGGCTCCGCCGAACCGGTCCCATGCACCGCGCGAGTCTCTGCTCGGGCGCCCTCGACCGGAGCGATCCGGTCCACCGTCGACGCCGCCGACTCCGCTCCGTGCACCTCGGAACCCTCGGCACCGCCCGGCCACTCCGCCTCGACCGACGCGATCCGGTTCACCGCCGCCTCCGTCGCGGCCGGCGAGTCCGGTGCCCGGTGGGCCGCAGGAGGCTCGGCCGCCGGGTTCTCCTCCGGCTCGGAGACCTCCTCCGACCGCTCCCCCGCCGCCGGCCACTGGGCCGGGCCCTTGGCTCCGTTCCGGCGGACCACCGGCTTGGCCGGGGGCTCGGTGAACCAGCTCGTCACCACCTGCTCGAAGATCGGCGTCGACGCCTGGGCCGGCACCACCGGCACCACCGGCGGCCGCGTGTGACCGTTGCGGCCCGCCGGGGCCAGGCGGCCCGCGCCGATCGGGCGGGCCAGGTCCGCGAGCACCAGCGCGCCCGGGACGTGGACGCTCGCCGTCACCCCCGCGTGGCGGCCCGCCGCTCCCGTGGCCCGCAAGCGCACCGTCACCCCGTGCAGCGCCGCCAGCCTGCCGACCACGAACAGCCCCATCCGGCGCGTCGTCTCCGGGCCGACCGTGCCGGCCGCCGCCAGCCGGGCGTTCACCGTGGCCAGCTCCGCCGGGGTCATGCCCAGCCCCTGGTCGACCACCTCGATGAGCAGCCCGCCGTCGGCGCCGCGGTCGGCCGTCAGCGCCACCTTGTGCTCCGGCGGCGAAAAGCGCGTCGCGTTCTCCAGCAGCTCGGCCAGGATGTGCACCACGTCCGCCGCCGCTTCGGGCTGGACCGAACTGCGCGGCGCGTTGCCCAGCGCCACCCGGCGGTAGTCCTTGACCTCCGACGTCGCCGCGCGCAGGAGGTCGCGCGTCGGCACCGGTTCGCGGCCGTGGCGGACCGGGCGGCCGCCCGCCAGGACGTGCAGGTTCTCGCCGTTGCGGCGCAGCCGGGTCGCGATGTGGTCGATCCGGAACAGCTCGTCGAGCCGGCCCGGGTCCTGCTCGCCCGCCTCGAGGTCTTCGATGATCGACAGCTGCTGCTCGACCAGCGACTGGCTCCGCCGCGACAGCGTCATGAACATCTCGCTGACCTGTTTGCGCAGCTCGGCCTGCTCGACGGCGAGCCGGACCGCCTGGCGGTGCATGTCGTCGAACGCGCGCGCCAGCTGCCCGATCTCCTCGTCGGTCCGGACCCCGCTGCCGGGCACCGCGCGCCAGTCGACGTCGTGGCCCTCGCGGATCTGCCGGACGGTCTCCGGCAGCTGCTCGTTCGCCGCGCGCAGGGCGGCCGCGCGCAGCCGGCGCACCGGCGTGACCAGCGATCGCACCACCAGCAGCGCGATCGCGAGCGCGCCGAGCAGCGAACCGAGCACCAGGGCCGCGTCGCGCAGCGAATCCGCGCGGGCCCGGTCGGCCGCGGCCGAGACGTCGCCCGCCAGCTTCGCCGCGACGTCGTTCAGCACGGCCGTCACGCCGGTCGTCTCCGCGGCGATCGAGGGCGCGAACGACGCGAGCGGCGCGCGGGTCCCGCTCTCCTGCAGGGCGTCGAGGCGGGCGTCGGCGGAACTCGTCGCCGCTTTGAACCGGGCCAGGAGCGCCCCACCGAGCTGGTGTTCGGCTTGTTCGCCGAGCACCTCCTGCTCGGCCGCGGTCTGCACGACGGCCGGGCGCAGCGAAGCATCGTCCGGGCTGTTCCGGGCCGCCCGCGCGTAGGTCTCCTCGGTGGCCAGCTCGGCCCGCAGGTGCACCAGCAGCCGGGCGGTTTCGGCGCCCGCCGCGGTCTCGGTGCCGGCGTCGGCCGGGACGAAGGCGGGCACGAGGTCGCCGAGGGTGGCGATGATGTCGTTGTAGCCGGCGGCCTTCGTGCGGACGTCGCCCCCGCCGGCGCCGGCCGCGCGGATCCCGGCGAGCTTGCCCAGCGCGGTGTTCAGCGCCCGGCCGGTGTCGCCCGGCAGCGGCGCGAACCCGGCGTCGCGCTGGACCGCGGCCACCTTCGCGTCGACGGCCGCGGTCACCGTGTCCGGCGCGCCCGCCGGGACCGCCACCGCGGTCACCATTTCCTCGCCCAGCGAGGCGGTCAAGTCGATCGTGTCGTGCAGCACCGGCAGCCGGTCGCGGGCCGCGCTGAGCGCGGTCGCCCGGTCGAGTTCGCCCTGGATCCGGACTTCCGCGAGCGCCACCGCGACCAGGACCGGCAGCAGCAGGACGACGCTGATCTTGGTGCGGACGCTCCAGTGCGCCGGCCACCACGCGGCGTCCGCCGGGCGGCGGAGCGTGGATCTGCTTTCGTGCATGGCGGAATCGCTCGATTCCCAGCCGCGCACACGGCTGATGTCGAACTCGGACAGGACGAGGAACCCCAGGGGAAGACGTGGCGTTGATCGAGCCGATCAGCAGAAGACATCACCTCCGGCGTGCTTGTCAACCCTGCGCCGCGGCGTTTCGGAACGCCGAGATCGAATTATTTCCCAGACTCACGGATTGTGTTCCGACGGTCGCTGCTTGCACACTGTTCAAGGGTGTTCACGCAGCTCCGGGGCCCACCGAGGCACCAAAACGGGGCACGGCTTCGCACTGGCGGCAGAATTACCCGCACGGTCGGGTGGGGCGAATTCCGCCATTATTAGGACAGTGTGTTATTAATTCCCCGTGACCGATGTGGACGAAGGCGGCAAGCGGGTCGGCTGGGTCGAGCTGTACTTCGACCTGGTCTTCGTGTTCGCCGTGGGACAGGTGGCGCACGGCATCGTCGCGGACCCGCACTGGGCGCGCGCCGCCGCGGCGCTCGGCCTGTTCGCGACGCTCTGGTGGACGTGGATCGGCTTCGCCGTGCTGTACAACCGCCGCGGCGACGACAGCCGCGTCGCCGACCGGCTGTTCGTGCTCGCCGGCACGATCCCCTGCGGGATCGCCGCGACGCAGGCGCACCACGTCTTCGAAGGGCACCCGGCGATCTTCGCCGCGGCGATGGCCGCGGTCCGCCTGATCCTGGCCGCCGCGCACCGGTGGCCGCGCGACGGGATCGACCAGCGGCGGATCAGCGTGGGCTACGCGGTTTCGGCCGTCCTGTTCGGGGTCTCGGCCGCACTCCCGCACTCGTGGGCGTCGTGGGCGCTGTGGGCGGTCGCGCTGCTGCAGGAGGCGGGGTTCCTGCTGCTCGGCGACCACCGCGAACGGCGTCGCGGCGAGCGGCCCACGCGCGAAGCCCGGTGGCGGATCATGCTGGCACCGCCGCGCGACCCGAACCTGGCGGTCGACTCGGCACACCTCGCGGAGCGGTTCGGGCTGTTCATGATCCTGCTGCTCGGCGAGCTGGTGATCACGGTCGGCACGGCGGCACTGGAGCGACCGGCCGACGACCTCGGGTACTGGCTGGCCCTGGCCGGCGGGCTCGTCCTGGCGGGCGCGCTGTGGTGGGTGTACTTCTCCTCGGCGGCGGAGATCTACGAGCGGATGCTGGGGTTCTCGGGCGGCAACCCGGCGCTGGCGTATTCGCTGTACGCGGGCGGGCACCTGCTGCCGGCCTTCGCGCTCGTGCTGATGGCGGCGGGGGTGAACCTGTCCCTGGCCGAGTCCCCGCCCACCGCGGCGGTGTGGTTCACGACGGCGGGCCTGACGATCTACCTGGCCGGCACGAGGGTCTTCGCGATGGGGTCGCACCGCTGGTACTTCGGGCTGGCCCGGGTGGCGGCCCTGGCGGCGACGGCGAGCCTGGCGTTCCTCGACCGGCTGCTGCCGGCCCCGGCGGTGGTGCTGGTGATCGCGGTGTGGGCGGCCGGAACGGCCGCGGTGACGACAGTGATCCGCCGCCGGAGCCTCACCGACCTCGGCGACGACCCGGTGGCGTTCTTGAGGCAGGCCGCCGACCGGCACCGGGACAGCGGGTCCCGCGGCTGAGGAAGCGGCGCCCTCGGCCGGCTGGTCAGGTTCTGCGGAGACAGACCCCGAGCATCGCGGAAGGATACCCGCGATCCCCGCGGCCAAACTTCGTTTCGCCGGTTTTAGTTTGCGCGACGCAAAAGTGAACGCGAATCCGATTCGTCCGCTTCGACCGCTCCGGCAAACCGCTCGAACGCGGTGATCGCGGCCGCCCGCGTCGCCGGATCGAGCCGGCTCAGCACACCCGCCAGCACCCGGCGGCGATCGCGGTCGACGCGGTCCACGAGCTGCCGCCCCGGCCCGGCCGGCGCGAGCAGCGTTTCGCGCCGGTTGAGCGGATTGGGGGCCTTTTCCAGCAGGTTCAGCGCGACCAGCCGATCACACGCCCGGGTGACCGACGACGGGTTCATCGCCAGCTCGCGCGCCACCCGGCCCATCGTGACCGGGGTCCGGTCGACCACCACCCGCAGCGCGCGGAACTGGGTCAGCGTCAGCTGCTCGGTGTTCCGCTCGACGGTCGAGTCGGCGATCAGCACCATCGCCCGCAACGCCGCCAAAGCCGCGTCGGCGCCGTCGTGCTCCTGCCACGTTTGCGTCACGCAAGCATGATAGCCGCCGAAAGCGGGTACAGCGATTTCGTGAGCGCCGTCGGTGACCACGAAGGAGGCGCCCGGCGGGTCACGCGGCGCTCACCGAAGCGGCACGTACGCCAAAGGGAGTACTCATGAGCCAGACAGTCGGTGACTACCTGCTCCAGCGCCTGCGCGAATGGGGCGTGGAGCAGGTGTTCGCCTATCCGGGCGACGGCATCAACGGGATCGTCGCCTCGTTCGGCAAAGCGGACAACCAGCCCCGGTTCGTGCAGGCCCGGCATGAGGAGATGGCGGCCTTCGCCGCGGTCGGCTACGCGAAGTTCAGCGGCAAGGTCGGCGTCTGCATGGCCACCTCCGGCCCGGGCGCGATCCACCTGCTCAACGGCCTCTACGACGCCAAGCTCGACCACGTGCCGGTGGTCGCGATCGTCGGGCAGACCGCGCGCAGCGCGATGGGCGGCAGCTACCAGCAGGAGGTCGACCTGCAGGCGCTGTTCAAGGACGTCGCGAGCGAATACCTCGTCGAGGTCAACGTGCCCGAGCAGCTGCCGAACGCGCTCGACCGGGCCATCCGGACGGCCGAGGCGTCCCGCTGCCCGACCGCCCTGATCATCCCCGCGGACCTGCAGGAGGAGGCGTACTCGCCGCCGCAGCACGCGTTCAAGCAGGTGCCCTCCAGCCCGCCGGGCACGTCCTGGTCCCGGCCGGTGCCGGCCGAGGCCGACATCGACGCGGCAGCCGAGGTGCTCAACGCCGGCGAGAAGGTCGCCATCCTCGTCGGGCAGGGCGCCCGCGGCGCGGCCCAGGAGGTCCGCGAGGTCGCCGAGATCACCGGCGCGGGTGTGGCGAAGGCGTTGCTGGGCAAGGACGTGCTGCCCGACGACCTGCCGTGGGTGACCGGCTCGATCGGGCTGCTCGGCACCCGCCCGAGCTACGAGCTGATGCGCGACTGCGACACGCTGCTGATCGTCGGCTCGAACTTCCCGTACAGCCAGTTCCTGCCGGACTTCGGCCAGGCGCGGGCCGTGCAGATCGACCTCGACGGCCGGCTGATCGGGATGCGCTACCCGACCGAGGTCAACCTCGTCGGCGACAGCGCGGCCACGCTGCGCGCGCTCCTGCCGAAGCTGGCGAGCAAGCCGGACCGGGCGTGGCGCGAGACGATCGAGAAGAACGTCGCCTCCTGGTGGGAGACCGTCGAGAAGGAAGCCGCCGTCGAGGCCGACCCGGTGAACCCGATGGCGATCGTGTCCGAGCTGTCGAAGCGGATCCCGGAGAACGCCATCGTCACCGCGGACTCCGGCTCCTCCACCAACTGGTACGCCCGCAACCTCCGCATCCGCGGCGACATCCGCGGGTCGCTGTCGGGCACCCTGGCCACCATGGGCCCGGCCGTCCCGTACGCCATCGGCGCCAAGTTCGCCCACCCCGACCGGCCGGTGATCGCCCTCGTCGGCGACGGCGCCATGCAGATGAACGGCCTCGCCGAGCTGATCACCATCGCGCGCTACCACACCCTGTGGAGCGACCCGCGCCTCGTGATCTGCGTCTTCCACAACAACGACCTCAACCAGGTCACCTGGGAGCTGCGCGCGATGGGCGGCGCCCCCAAGTTCGAGGAATCCCAGACCCTGCCGGACGTCGACTACGCGAGCTTCGCCCTGTCCCTCGGCCTCGCCGCCGTCACGGTCGACAAGCCGGACCAGCTGGCTTCGGCCTGGGACACCGCGCTCACCGCGGGCAAGCCGGCGGTGCTGGACGTCCGCTGCGACCCGGACGTGCCGCCGATCCCGCCGCACGCCACCTTCGAGCAGGTGAAGTCGGCGACCGAAGCCGTGCTCAAGGGCGACCCCGACGCGTTCCACCTCGTCGTGCAGGGGGTCAAGACGAAGCTGCAGGAGTTCCTGCCCGGGAAGAACCGGTGACCACGATCGAGCGGGTCGGCGCCCGGGCGGTGGCCCGGAGGATGCCGTGACGCGCGGGGTCGCGGCGGCGCGGGCGGTGTGGGGCGGCGGGATCGTCCTCGCCTCGCGCTCCCTGCCGATCCCGCGGCAAGTGGCGCTGGCGTTGGGCATCCGCCACCTCGCCCAGGCCGCGGCCGTCCTGTGGCGGCCGAACGGCCTGCTGGCCCGCCGAGGCTGGACGATCGACGTGGCGCACGGCGTGAGCATGCTCGGACTGGCCGTGGTGACGCCGCGGTGGCGGGCCGCGGCGCTGGCGAACGCGGTGGTCGCGGCCGCTTGGGCCCGTGCGGCCCCGTACTGGAAAACGGAGGCAGTCATGAACCAGGTCGTCGTCGTGACCGGGGCCAGCGGGGGCATCGGCCGCGCGGTCGCGCGGGCGTTCGGGGCCCGGCAGGCCCGGGTCGCCCTGCTGGCACGCGGGAAGGAAGGCCTCGAAGCCGCCGCGGACGACGTCACCCGAAGCGGGGGGACGGCACTCGCCATCCCCACCGACGTCGCCGAATTCGACCAGGTCGACGCCGCCGCTTCCCGGGTGGAGCGGGAACTCGGCCCGATCGACGTGTGGGTGAACGTGGCGTTCACTTCGGTGTTCGCGCCCTTCGACGAGATCGAGCCGGACGAGTTCCGCCGCGTCACCGACGTGAGCTACCTCGGGTACGTCCACGGCACAATGGCCGCCCTACGCCGGATGAAGTCCCGCGACCGCGGCACGATCGTCCAGGTCGGCTCGGCACTGGCGTACCGCGGGATCCCGTTGCAGAGCGCGTATTGCGGTGCGAAGCACGCGATCCAGGGGTTCAACGAGGCCCTGCGCTGCGAGCTGCTGCACGACGGCAGCCACGTCCGCACGACGATGGTGCAGATGCCGGCGGTCAACACGCCGCAGTTCTCCTGGGTGCGGTCCAAGCTGCCGCACCAGGCCCAGCCGGTGCCCCCGATCTACCAGCCGGAGGTGGCGGCCCGCGCGGTCCTCCACGCGGCCGACCACCCGCGCCGCCGCGAGTACTGGGTCGGCGGCAGCACGGTGGGCACGCTGATCGCGAACGCCGTCGCGCCGGGCGTCCTCGATCGGTACCTCGCCCGGACCGGCTATCGGTCGCAGCAGACGGGAGCCGCGAAGCCATCGGACCAGCCGGAGAACCTGTGGGCGCCGGCGGATCGCGCGCGGGATTTCGGGGCGCACGGCCGGTTCGACGACAAGGCGACGCCCCGGAGTGCCCAGCTGTGGGCGAGCCGGCACCACGGCGCCGTCGCCGCGGCCGGAGGCGCCCTGGCCGCGACGGCGCTGGCGGTCTGGCGCCGGGCCCGGTCCTGACCGGGCTCAGGCCGCCCGGTGGCCACCGCGGGCAGTCAGGAACGCCCAGAACCCGCTTCGCCAGTCGCCGGTCGCAAGGGGGAGCGCGACGGCGCTCGAGACGAAGAACAGCAGCAACCACGCATGCGGCCCCTCTCCCCCGCACGCAGGTCAACGCCGATCGAACGCCCCGGTCACCGCGATCCGGTCGTCGTCGGTCATCGGCCGAAAGGACGAGGTCCCGGCCGCCGAACCGCCCCTTCGGCCGAGGTGACCCGGTCCCTCCTTCCCCTAGCTTGATCATCGGGTGGGAGGAGGGACCATGAAGTTCACCGCCAAGCGAGTCGCCGTTTCCGGCGCCGTGGCCGGGGTTGCCGTGGTCGCCGTCGGGGCCACCGTGATCGCCACCGCCGCGGATCCCGTCTCGCCCGAGGTCGTCAGCGCGGTCCCCGCCGACGCCGGGCACGGGGACGAAGGCAAGTACACCACCGGGGACTACGTGCTCAACGTGCACGAACTCGACGACGACGGCGACGGCATCACCACCGCCATCGGGCCGCACACCATGTACTACTCGAAGACCTTACACGGCAGCGGAAACCGGAAGGCCACGGTCGTCAAGTTCTCGGCCGGGCCGGACTCCGACGCGTCGATCGTCTTCAGCTACCCCGTTCCCGCGCCCGGCCGGGTCGTCGACTGCACGGCCTCCGGGACCGAGACCGCGCCGCAGGTGCGCTGCGAGACCAAACCCGCGAGGTGACGGTCAGCCGCCGTGGCCCGGGCCGGTGTTCGCCTCCGCGACCTTGGTGAACCCGGGCGGGACCTGCGGGGTGTTGACCGTCTGCACCAGGTCGGGCGTCCGCGGCAGGAACGCGAGGTCGCTCGTGGTCCGGCGGCCGTCCGGGTCGGTCGTGATCCGGTACACCGGCAGGTAAGTGGCGGAATCGACCCAGAGCTCCCCCCCGGGGTAGCCGAGCTTGATCACCTGGTGCCCCTGGTACTCACCCGAACCGGCGATCTCCGGCCCGCCGGCGCTGATCGACTTCTTGATCCGGTCGGCGAACGACGACCGCGGCGGCAGCGTGCCCGGCACGTACGCGGGCAGCTTCGTGTCCTCCGTCGAATAGGTGCGGTCCTTGTGGTTCACCGTGGTGTCCACGAGGTGCGCGTAGTGGTCGATCACCGGTGTGCTGTCCCACGCTTCGATCCGAGTGCCGCCGGTCCCGTAGACCCAGTACTGGCTCATCGTGACCTGGTCCTGGTACCAGACCGAGCCCTCGTTGTGGTCGACGATCCGGTAGACGGAGTCCGAGCCGCCGTCCAAGGCGGCCGAAATCCGCTCGACGACGTAGGCCGCGGTGCGGACTTCCGGGGCGCCACCGGGGTGGATGCCGGTGAGCGCGGCCGCCACCGCGACCGCCAGCACGCCGGTCCCGGCCGCGCCGCGGGTGACCAGGCTGCGCCGCCGCGCCCGGCGGGCCCGGCCGAGGACGACGTCGGGGTCGGTCCGGAAGGTTTCGCCGTCGACGGCCAGCCGGAGGTCTTCGCGGAGCCGGTTCTCCTGTTCGGTGTTCACAGCATCGTCCCCGTCCGGTCGAAGAAGGATTTGAGGCCGGCCAGCGCCCGCGAGCTCTGGCTCTTCACGGTGCCCGTCGAGCAGCCCAGGACCGCCGCCGTCTCGCGCTCGGACAAGCCCTCGAGGTAGCGCAGGACGACCGTCGCGCGCTGCCGCAACGGCAGCGTCAACAGCGCCTGCCGGAGCCCGTCGCGCCGGATCACGTCGTCGGACGGGTCGGCCACGGCGGGTTCGTCGGCGAACTCCGCGACCGGCACCGAGCGCTCCCGCCGCCGCCACCGCCCGCGCACCTCGTTGAGCAGGATGCGCCGGACGTAGGCCTCCGGGCTGTCGGCCTGCCGCACCCGCCGCCAGTGCTGGTAGACCTTGACCAGCGTGTCCTGGACCACGTCGTCGGCCAGGTGCCGGTCACCGCAGAGCAGGTACGCGCTCCGGTGCAGCGGCGTCCCCCGGCTGCGCACGAACTCGCGGAACTCCGCGTCGCGGCCGGGCTCGGCGTCCTCTGTCTGCTTCACACCGGGATAGATGTGATCCTGCGCCGGAAAGTTGTCACCCGGGCGGAGATCACAGGCCGAGGGCGCTCACGAGCAGGGCGGCCACCGCGGCGCGGTGCTCCGGGCGGTCGGCCCACCGCAGCCGGCGGCCGGCCTCGACCACCACGCCGAAGCCCGCGTGCACCAGCACCCGGGCCTGGCGGGCATCCAGGTCCGGGCGGGCTTCGCGCAGGTGCTGCTCCCACACGGCGATGTGCTCGCGCTGCGCGGCGACCAGCGGGCGGCGCAGGCCGTCGGGCAGGCCGGCGATTTCCGCGTTGGCCACGCTGTTGAGGGCACTGTGCTCGAAGCTGTACGCCACGTACGTCGCCGTCAGGGCGCTCAAGGCGCCGTGCGGATCGGTGGTCCCGCGCAGGTTGTGCTCGACCGCCTGGGCCAGCAGCCCGGCGGCCTGCAGGCAGGCCGCCGCCAGGATGTCGGCCTTGCCGGGGAAGTAGCGGTAGAGCGCGGACGGCACCAGCCCCACCGCCTCGGCGATCCGGCCGTTCGTCACGGTGGCGAACCCGTCCCGTTCGAACAGCGGGACGGCGGCCGCGAGGATCTCCGACCGCCGGGTCCGGGGCACCGGCGGGGCGGGGATCTCGACGAGGGGCGCGTGCGCCGCGGCGGGGCCGGTGGCGGCCACCCGCAGGGCGGCGGCCCGCAGCAGTTCCCCGACCCGGCGCTGGGCCATCGCGTTGTGGTGCGTCGTGACGGATCCGATGGCCCCCAGCGCCGCCACGGCCCGCAGGTGCTCGCCGGGCCACGGGTGCTCGCGCCGCACCGCCGCCGCCACGCGCTCGACGACGTCCGCGAACTTCCCCGCGAGCAGCCGCCGGTCTTCGCGCTCGAGATACCGGGCCTCCCACCGGTACACGCCCCCGGTTTCCCGGTGGGCGACGGTGACCCGGGTGACGGCGGCGAAGATTTCCGCGAGGGACGCGTCCGGGGCGACCTCGGCGAGCGCGGCGACGAGCCGGTCCGCCATCACGTTCGCGCACGCGGCGAACAGCGCGTACTTGTTCGGGAAGTGCCGGTACAGCGCGGCCGCGGTGATGCCCACGCGCGCCGCGATCTCGTCCATGGACGCCGCGTGGTAACCGCGCTCGCCGAACACGGCGGCCCCCGCCTCGACGATGAGCTGCCGCCGGTTGCGGGGCCGGACGGCCGCGGCCGGCTCGGCGGTCACCGCGGCCGCCGGGGCGAGGTGCGCGGGGCCATGCGTGTCAGTCAACCACAGGCGGGCGGGGTCTTGCCGACCCGCGAGTCACCTTCTATGTTAATGAGGAATCTCCTCTCAAGCACCGCTCATGAGCACTCTGACCGGCTACTGCCTACCGAGGAAGCTAGGTAAGTAAATGAGCAATCTCAGCAGGAGGAACGCACTTTCGCTCGGCGTCGCGCTGGGCCTGGTGGGCGCGGCGAGCGTCGTCCCGGCCTGGGCGTCGACGGCCGCGGCCGACCCCTGGTGGGTCTGGGACGACGAGGTGGATCGCCTGATGGCGGGCGTCCTCGACACCGGTGGGGTCCCCGCGGTCAACACCGCCCTGCGGTCGTGGGTGGACAACGCCGACCCGCTGCCGTCCGGCCTGCCCGCCGACCTCGCCGCCTGGCTCCAGGGCGTCAACCGGCTGCCGTCCTGGGCCGACCCCGTCAAGCTGCGCCGCGCCGCCGACTTCAACCGGCGCAAGGACACCTACCTGTTCGTCCTCTACGGCCTCGGCAGCGGCATCATGAGCACGGTCATCCCGCGGGAGGCCCGATCGGTCTACTGGTCCGCGGGCGGCGCCGCCATGCAGGACCGCGCGGCCAAGACGTTCACCTTCGGCTACGACCTGAGCGAAGCCGGCGCGTTCGAGCCCTCGGGCCAGTTCGTGGTCACGGCCAACAAGACGCGCCTGGTGCACGCGGCCGTGCGGCACCTGCTGCCGCAGTCGCCGCACTGGCGGGCGGTGGCCGACGAGCGGGTGCCGATCAGCAACGGCGACATCCTGGTCACCTTCCACAGCCTCGGCACCTTCGTGCACCGGAAGCTCAAGGAATGGCACGTCCCGATGTCCGCCGCGGACGAGGACGCCTTCCTGCACCAGTGGCAGGTCGCCATCCACCTGCTCGGCGTCCGCGACGAGTTCATCCCGCAGACGTGGGCCGCGGCGGACACGCAATCGGCCCAAGTGCTCACCCCGCTGCTCGCCCCGACACCCGAAGGCAAGCAGCTCGCCGCGGACCTGCTCGGGCTGACCGCCCAGATCGACCTGGGCGTCACCCGCGGTTTCCTGAACGAGTTCGTGCGGTACGTGCTGAGCAACGAAGTCGGCGACTGGCTCGGCCTGCCGCGCGACTACGCGGCGGCCACCCTGATCCGCACCGGGTGGCCCGCGTACATCGCCTTCCGGGAAGGCCTGCTGCCCATCGCCCCGGCGGCGTTCCACCTCTTCGACCAGTTCGTCCGCGCGCTCGCCATGCTGTTCCTCAACAAGGGCACGTCCCCGACGAGCACGCCCATCACGATCCCGGCCGGAAACCGGCCCGGCGCCTGAAAAGCGCCGGGCCTGCCGAGGTCAGGCCGGTCCCCGGCCCCACAGCCGCCAGGTCTGGTTGAGGGGGCTGTTCTGGCTGACCGGCTTGCACGTCCACTGGATCACCGCGCCGCGGGCGGCCGTGGAGACCCCGCTGACGTCGACGCACTTGCCGCTGTGGCGGGCGACGAGCTGGTAGTCGTGGGGGTCGTTGCCGCCGTAGGTCACCCGGCGCGGCGAGAACTGCTGGTTCGTGGCGCCGTCCGTGCAGGTGCGCTGCTGGACGGCGGCACCGTCGGCGGCCGAAGCACCGGCGACTTCGAGGCACTTGCCGCTCTGCTGGTTGACGATCGCGTAGGCGCCCGGGACGCCGGCCACCGGCCGGAAGTTCCACTGCTGCTGAGCTCCGCCGTCGCAGACGTCCTGCTGCTGCCGGTTGCCGTCGGCGGTGCTCAGGTCGGTGTTGTCCAGGCACTGCTGGGAGTGCTGGGCGACGGCGACGGACTGGAAGCCGCCGTCCGACGGGGGCAGCAGGGTGATGCTCAACGCGTCGTCGATCGTGGTGTGCGGCAGGTTCACGGTCACGGCGTTGCCGGATACGGCAGCCACGGAGTCCTGGATGGTGACCGGGCTCTGGACCGCGGCCCCGCCGTTGTAGGGAATCCGCTGGACGATGACCCGCACCTGGTTGTTCTGGACGACGCCGGAGGTGGTGTCCAGCCGCTGCAGGGCGACCGCGACGTTCCCGGTCGTGCCACCGCCGCCGACCAGGACCTTCGCCATCCCGGCCGCCTTCGTGGCGAAGGGGTCGTAGCCGGGGCTGGGCTTGGTGGCCACGAGCTGACCGGTCTGCGAGGCGTAGAAGCGGTAGGCCCACCACTCGCCCTTGGGCTGGTACCGGCCCGAGGAGGTGCGGACGAGCAGGTTGGCGAGGTCGTTGTGCAGGTTTCCGGCACTCGCCCAGTTGGCGCGCAGCCCGTCGGCGCCGGCCCGCTCGAGCCGGGCGATGTACCAGGCGCCGTCCCCGGGGTTCTGCTCGTTCGACGCGCCGTATTCGTTGATCTGGTAGGGCCGCGGGTGCGGGATGCCGCGCGAGCCGAGTGACGCGTCGGCCGCGGCGACGTTCGCCACCGGGTCACCCGGCAGGGAGTGCCAGCTGACGATGTCCGGCACCGTGTTCGAACCGCGGACGAAGTCGAGGTACTGCGTCCACCAGCTCCCCGCGGTCGAGGGGACCCCGGCGAGGCTGGGGCCGACGATCGCCTGCGCCGGGAAGGCCGCCCGGATGCGCTGGTACGCGCGCTGCCACATGGCGAAGTACTGGCTTTGTGGCCGGTTCCAGAACAGCGAGATGTTGGGCTCGTTCCAGATGTCCCACTCCACCGGGGCACCGGTCGCCCGGACGTCGCCGATCAGGCGGGTGAGGAAGTTGTCGTAGTCGGTCCAGTCGCCGTTGTCGCCGGGGAACCGCGAAATCGGGTAGCCGTCGGCGCCCCAGAGGTCGTGCACGAGCAGGACGAACTGGCCGCCGAGCGAGCGGGTGCGCAGGAGCTGGGCGCGGGTGGCGTTCCAGCGCCGGTCGTACTTGCCCGACACCCAGCCGCCCGGGCTGTCCAGCTGCGCTCCCCCGGCCCGCATCGCCTGGAAGTTCACGTCCCGGTAGAAGTGGTCGGGCGGCCCCGACGCGTTCTCGGTCATGCCGTAGATCCACCCGGAGGCCCGGTACGTGGGCGCGCCGCCGGCGGCGGAGAAGTCGACCGAGACCGACTCGTCCGCGGCCTGGGCCGGCGCGGGAAGGGCCACGGCGGAAGCACCGGTCAGTGCTCCGGTGATCAGGAGGGCGGCCAGGCCACGGCGGACGCGGGGCCGCTGGCGCGAGAGGTCCACAGACGACTCCTTTGGCGGTGGACGTGCGGGGGACGAGCCGGGCGTCGAACCGGTTCGACCAGCAATGAACGTACGCTGCAGAGAATTCAGCGACAATCGGCCGAATGGAGGCGAACCGGTTCGGCGGGGCTATGGCCACGAGATGGGTCCAGCGCGGTGAACCACCACCCCGAAGCCGGATTGTGACGACGGACGGTAGCGCCGCGTCAAGGCGGGAAAGCGTGCCTTGACCCGGCACCACCGTCCGCGTTCTGGCTTCGGATCGGGGTGGGGGGGAGGTCTGGATGGGGGGCTGGCCCGGGGGGTCTGGGCCCCGGGGGCTGGGCGGGGTCGCGTCGGCGCAGACCTGGAGCTTCGGGTGGTGGGTTCACCGAAAGGGGCTTCCCCCGCGTCGCCAAGCCGCGGGGAAAGCCCCTTCCGTCCGCTCCAGCGGCTTTACCGGTAGCCGGCGGCCACCACGTTCGCCTGCACCGCGTTCTCGGTTGCGTCCGACGGGTAGCCCGCGACCATCGCCCCTTCGTAGAACGTGCCCGCGCTCAGGTTCGCCCCGCCGCCAGGCTTGCAGCAGTCGCCGCCGCTGCCCAGGATGATCGCGCCCTGCTTCTTCATCGGGCTGTAGCCGCCGGGGAGGGCGCCGTCCCACATGGTCGTGAGGTTGCCCGACTGGGCGTTGCTGCCCTTGAGCGCGAACCGGGATGTGCCGTTGTTCTTCAGCATCGCCGTGACGAACTTGCTCGGCAGCGCCCGCTGGTTCGGGTTCCACTGCTGGCTGCCGCCGGGGTACAGCCCCCACTCGAGGTCGGCCTGGACCCACGGGCCCGAGCCCTGGCAGCCGCCGAACCAGCACTCCGTGCCGAAGTTGATCGCGTCCATCGCGCCGGCCGCGTCGGCCTTCCGGGTCGTTTCGCTGTTGCCGTAGTCGAAGCAGCAGCCGCTGTTGACGTGCGTCCCGCTGGTCACCATGTACATGCCCTCGGGAGCGCTGCCGGTCGGTACCCCGGTCGCGTGGCCGTCGCGCCAGTAGCTGTTGCCCGGGTTGATGTACAGCGAGTACGCCTTCGAGCCGCCGACCGTGAGCGGCTCCGACGTGGCTTTCGCCGGACTGCTCTGGTTGGACCCCGGGACCACGCTCGATCCCTGGTACCACAGGTCGTTCCCGCGTCCGGACTGGTCGTAGACCACGGTGATGACGCAGGAAGTGCCGGTGCAGAAGGAATCCTGGGCGGCCGCGTCGGCGGTGCCGCCCGCCGCCCGGACGCCGATGTTCCGGGTCGTGTTGTCCGACGAGCGCCGGACCTGGTACAGGTTGCCGGCGTAAGTGCCGTAGAGCGCCCGGGCCGTGCTGTGCGCGGCGACGCACGGGGTGCCGCCGGACGCGTAGATGTCGCACGGCGCCGTGCCGGACGGGGGCGGCGGGGTCGTCCCGGCGCTCCACTGCTGGTTGCTGCCGCCGTGGCAGGTCCACAGGACGACCGCGGTGCCGTTGGCCGTGCCGGCGCCGGTCACGTCCAGGCACAGCCCCGACTGGACGCCGCTGATCGTGCCGTCGGCGTTCTGCCGCCACTGCTGGTTCGCCCCGCCGTGGCACGACCAGATGATCGCCGCCGTGCCCGGCGAGGTCCCGTTGCCGGAGGCGTCCACGCAGCGCGTGCCGCTCATCGTCCGCAGCTCACCCGCCGCGGTGAACTCGTACGCCTGCCCGGCTCCCCCGGTGCAGTCCTGGATCTCCAGCGTCGCTCCCTGGGTGTCGGTGCCGCCCTTGACGTTCAGGCACCGTCCCGACGCCGCGCTCACCAGGGGTGCCGGCGCGGCCGAGGCCGGTATCGCCCCGGCCAGCGCCGTCACCACCATCGCGGCCACCACCACGAACACGCGCACGATTCCTCCTCGGGTCAGCCGTCAGTGACAACCGGGGCTTCGCCCCGGAGCGGGGGCTCCGCCACCCGCACCCCCTCAGCGATTGCCGGCGCACGGCGGCGTCACGCCGACTTGCGCGGCACCAGCTCGGTGTCGAGCACCGTGCTCCGGCGCGGGGCCGCGCCGTCGATCATCGCCAGCAGTTCGGCGGTCATCCGGGCGCCCATCTCCTCGACCGGCTGGCGCACGGTCGTGAGCGGCGGGTCCGTCCAGCAGCTGATCGGCAGGTCGTCGAACCCGACGAGGGCGACGTCCTCGGGCACCTTCCGGCCCGCGCGGCGGAGCGCGCGCAACGCCCCGACCGCCATCATGTCCGAGGCCGCGAAGATCCCGTCGACGTCCGGACGGCGGCTGAGCAGCCGGGCCGCCGCGTACTCGCCGGAGGCCTGCCCGAAGTCGCCGCACACCACGAGGCTCTCGTCGTACCGGCCGGCCCGGGTCATCGCCTGCCGGTACCCGAGCAGCCGGTCCGCCCCCGCCGTCATGTCCTGCGGCCCGGCGACGGTCGCCACGGTCTGGCGGCCGCCGTCGAGCAGCCGCTGGGTCGCCAGCCGCGCGCCGCCCTGGTTGTCGGCGTCGACGTACGGCAGCCGGCCCGTGCGCCCCGCCTGGACCGGCCGCCCGCCGAACACCACCGGGATGCCGAGCCAGTCCAGGTCGAGCGGGCGGCGGCCGTGCATGCCGACGACGAGCGCGCCGTCGACGTGCCCGCCGTCGAGGTACCGCACCACCGGCGACTGGTAGTCGTCGGCGGCCGGCACGGTGAGCAGCACGAGCTGCACCCCCACCGCGGCCAGCTCCCGGCCGACCCCCGCGGCGATCCGCGGGAAGTACGGGTCGGTGAACAACCGCGGCACTTCCTCGCAGACCACCAGGGCGATCGAGCCGGTGTGCCGCGCACTGCTCGCCTTCGCCGCCCGCTGCCGGGCGTAGCCCAGCGCGAGCATCGCGGATTCCACCTGCTTGCGGCGTTCCGGGCTCACCCGGGGGAAGCCGTTGAGCACGCGGGAAGCCGTGGCGATCGACACCCCGGCCGCCCGCGCGACATCGGCCAGGGTGGGCCGGAACCCCGACGGTTCGACGATGGACACGGGCTCAGGCGCGCTGGAGCTGGAACCGCTGGTTGGGGTTCCCGGTGAACGTCCACTGCGAGATCCGCGCGCCGTCGGCGGTCGAGACCCCCCAGACGTCCAGTGCGAGACCGCTCAACCGGTTGACCAGGCTCACCGCGCCGCCGCCCTGGTCGACGACCCGCCACTGCTGCGCGGTGGCGTTGGTGTCGGCCTGCTGGCTGATGTCGGCACCGCTGTCGGCGCTCGCGGCCTGGAGCACCAAGCCGCTGTTGCGCGCCCGGACCCGGTAGTAGCCGTCACCGGAATCGACGAAGTCGAACTGCTGGCCGAGCCCGCCGTTGGCCGGCTCCTGCTCGATGAGCGCGCCGGCCGCCGTCGAGGCGCCGGTGATCCCGACGAGCTTGTTGCTGTGCTGGGCCACCAGCTTGTAGTTCACGCCGGTCTGGACCGGCGGGTTCGGCGGCTGGGTGGTGGAGTCGAACTGCGTGATGAACTTCCACACCTCGCCGGAGGTCCAGGTCTGCCAGCCGCTGCAGCTGCAGCCGTCCCGCGGGCCCGGGTCGTGCCCGCCGTCGAAGGCGCCCCAGACGACCGGGTAACCCGCCCGGCAACCGGAGTAGGCGGTGACGATGTGGGTGTGACTGCCGCTGGCGGGCTCGGGCGGGTTCTGCGGGGTGCAGCCGTTGTTCCGCACGAACTGGTCGCGCAGCTGGCGACCGGAGGAGATGGGCAGCACGTTGTCGTTGATGCCGTGCATGCCGATGTAGGCGACGGGCTGGGTGCCGCCGCTGCAGCCGCTGAGGTTCGCGCCGGAGTAGACGGCGACCGCGCGGAACACCGTGGGCCGGGCGCAGGCGAGGGCGTAGCTCATCGCGGCGCCGTAGCTGAAGCCGCCGGCGAAGACCTGCGAAGTGTCGACGCACAGGCCGGTTTCGAGCTGCTTCAGCAGGTCGTCGATGAAGGTGACGTCCTGACCGCCGGGGTTGGCCCAGCCGTTGCCGTTGCCCTGCGGCGCCACGAAGATCGTGTTGTTGCCCGAGCTGTCGGCCAGCCGGCGGAGCCCGTAGTAGGACCAGTTGTAGCCGTCGGTCCCGCCCGAGTCGACGTCGTTCATCGTCCCGCCCCGCCAGTGGAGGCCGACGAACAGCCGGTAGGGGTGGTTGTTGTCGTAGTTGGCCGGGACACGCAGGATGTAGCTGCGGTTCTGGCCGCCGCTCGAGATCGTGTGGTTGCCGCTCGCCAGCCCCGGTGCCTTCCCGCAGCCCGCGGTGCCGGCGGCCGCGACGGCCGGCCGATCCGCGCCGGCGGGGGCGGCTTGCGCGGTTCCGCCGGCGAGCAGGGCGAGGACCGCCCCGATCACGGCGGAGGCGAACAGGGATCTCTGCTTCACCATCACACGGCTCCCTCTGTCGTCAAACGTCAGTGTTTTCGGACGTCGTCATCCTCCCGGGCGGGGGAAGATCCCGGGAGCGAAAATTGTCCACAATGGATTGATCGGCGCTGCGGTCACCGGCCGAAGAGCCGGCGCTGGATCTCCCGGCGGTAGTCCTCCAGGGTGTTGTCGAGGTGGACGCCGGCGGCGTGGGCCGCCGCGTCCGGGTCGCCGTCCCGGATCGCCCGGTAGATCGCGGTGTGCTCCTCGATCGCGCCCACCGCGTGCCCGCCGATCGCGCCGGACATCCCGATGATGTTCGACTGGCGTTGCAGGCGGCGGGCCTCGCGCACGGCCGCGACGAGGAACTGGTTGTGCGACGCGGCGGCGATCCCGGCGTGGAAGTCGTCATCGCCCCGGTCGAACAGCGAGTACTGCCCGGTCAGGTGGCCGTGCCGGCAGGTCTCGGCGGCGGCCTCGATCGCGCGCAGCTCGGCGGGAGTGGCGTTGGCCGCCGCCAGGCGGCTCGCCGCGGTCTCCTGGATCCGGCGGAATTCGAAGAGCATGTAGACGTGGTCGAGATCGGCGGGCAGGAAGAACCCGCCCCACCGGGATCCGCCGAGCATGCCCTCGTCGTCGGAGACATACAGCCCACGTCCTTTGTGCGCTCGCACCCGGCCGATGGCCGAGAGGATCTTGACGGCCTCCCGCACCATGGTCCGGCTGGTTCCCATCCGCGCCGCCAGCTCGTTCTCGGTCGGCATCCGGTCGCCGGGCCGCAGTTCCAGTTCGGCGATCAGCCGGAGGATCTGCTCCGCCACGACTTCGTAGCCGGGGCGGTACGGGACAGGCGGTGCTACTTCCTCGTCACGGGTCACGCAATGAGTATGACTCAGTAACTCTGGGCAGCACCTTACCTCGCCAACCCACCACCCGGTCAATCTTTGTCAGAGCGGATTGAAAGTTACATCCCCGACGCCGGGTGCACGGGCGATACGGAGCAATGGACCGCCCCTCGCTTGACGCCGGGCAGGTGCGCTGTTCTCATGGATCACCGGCACACCAACGGAAAACTCCTCGAGTCACGTCGAAAGTTTCGATCGCGGTCCGAGCCTCACGGCGTTGAATGTGTCGTACACATCCTGCCCGGTCCGCCACCGGGCGGAGGCCGGTCCGGCCAGGCGCCGCGGACGGCCGGCCGCCGGGTGCCGGTGATCAGTACACAGTGGACGGTTGGGCGCCCCCGACCGCCGCCTCGTTTCCGGAGAGGTCCCCGCCCATGCCGTCGCGCACCGCCGCCGCGCTCGCCACCGCTCTCGTGGTGACCGCCATCGCCACCCCGTCCGCCCACGCCGCGACGGTCACCATCGCCGTCGCGCCGAACGGCAACGACGCCAACCCCGGGACCCCCGACCAGCCGGTCGCCACCCCGGCGAAGGCCCAGGAGCTGGCCCGCGCCCAGTCGGCCGGCAACGACGTCGTCGTGCAGCTGGCCGGCGGCACCTACCGGCTCTCCGCCCCGCTGCGCTTCACCAGCGCCGACTCCGCGCAGAACGGCCACACCGTCACCTGGCAGGCTGCCTCCGGCCAGACGCCGGTCCTCTCCGGCGGCAGCCAGGTCGGCGGCTGGTCGGTGCAGGACGCGGGCCAGAACATCTGGGTGGCCTCGGTGCCGCAGGGCGCCGACTCCCGGCAGCTGTTCGTCGACGGCGCGCTCGCCCCGCGCGCCGGGATCACGATCTCCCGCAACGACGTGCAGTTCACGACGTCCGGGATGACCATCACCAACTCCGCGCTGAACTACCTGGCCACGCTGCCGCAGCAGAACCGGATCGAGGTGGAGAGCCAGAACTCCTTCACCGACCGGTACTCGCCCGTGGACCACATCAGCGGGACTTCGATCGTCATGCAGCAACCCGCGTGGAACAACAACAACTGGGGCTACGACACCCTGGCCAAGCCGTTCGGCGGCGGCCAGCTGTTCCTCGAGAACTCCTACTCGTTCCTGAAGAACACCGGCCAGTGGTACCTCGATCCGCAGGCCGGGAAGCTCTACTACAAGGCACCCGGCGGCTGGGTCCCCGGCAGCCACGACGTCGAGCTCCCGCGGCTGCAGTCGCTGCTGCAGATCGGCGGCACCCTCGACAACCCGGTGCGCGGCCTGGCCTTCAAGGGCCTGAACTTCGAGCACACCACCTGGCTGACGCCCAGCACGTCGGTCGGGTACGCGAACCAGCAGACGGGCACGTTCCTCCCGGCCGCGGTCCCGATGCCGGGTGACTTCCTGACCTCCTGCCAGTCCGGCTGCAAGCAGTTCGAGGGCGCCCGCAGCACCTGGGCCCAGGCCCCGGCCGCCGTCCAGGTCTCGGCGGCCACCGGAATCACCTTCAGCGGCAACACCTTCACCCAGCTCGGGCAGGTGGCCCTCGGCATCGGCAACGACGCGAACGCCCACGCCACCGGCGTCGGCCTGGGCGCGTCGTCGATCACCGTGGACCACAACACCTTCAGCGAGAACTCCGGCGGCGGCATCATCGTCGGCGGCGTGCGCGCCGACGCCCACCACCCGTCGAACTCCGCGATGACGATTCGGGACGTCACCATCTCGTACAACACGGTGAGCCGGGTCGCGCTGGACTACCGGGAGATGGCCGGCATCCTCTCGACCTACGCGACGCACACCGTGATCACCCACAACGACGTCTCGAACCTGACCTACGACGGCATCGACGTCGGCTGGGGCTGGGGTGCCAACGACCAGGGCGGCAGCCAGGACTACCGCAACCGCGGCCTGTACGACTACCAGCCCGTCTACTCGACGCCGACCACGCTGCGGGACACCGTCATCAGCTACAACCGGGTGCACGGCACGAAGAAGCTGATGCACGACGGCGGCAGCATCTACAACCTCTCCGCCAACCCGGGCAGCTCCTTCGACCACAACCACATCTTCGACAACAACCGCACGGTCGGGCTGTACCTGGACGAGGGTTCCCGCTACGTGACGCTGTCGGCCAACGTGATCCAGGATTCCGGGGTCTGGGCCTTCACCAACGCCAACGGGTCCAACAACACCAACGACAACACCTTCAGCGGCAACTGGTACAACGGCGGCGCGACCCAGGTGGCCACCGGCCCGCCGCACAACAACGTCCTGAGCGGGAACGTCCAGGTCAGCGGCACCAACTGGCCGTCGGGCGCCCAGCAGGTCATCGCCGCCGCGGGAACCGGCGGCGCGACCGGCACGGTCGCGGGCCCGGTGCACGCGGTGGGGGCGAACAAGTGCCTCGACGTCAGCGGCGTCTCCACCACCCCCGGCGCCGTGGTGCAGATCTGGGACTGCAACGGCGGCACCAACCAGGCCTGGGCCCGCAGCGGCTCGGGTGAGCTGACCGTCTACAGCGGCGACAGCACCCGGTGCCTCGACGCTTCCGGTCAGGGCACCACCCCGGGCACCAAGGTCGTGATCTGGAACTGCAACGGCCAGGGCAACCAGCGGTGGCAGGTCACCGCGAACGGCACCATCACCGGCGTCCAGTCCGGGCTGTGCCTCGACGTCACCGGGTCCGGGACCGCGAACGGCACCGCGATCCAGCTGGCCACCTGCACCGGTGCGAACAACCAAAAGTGGACTCTCGGCTGACGAACAGAGGAGTTCGGCCATGGTCTTCCGCAAGCGTTCCTTCAGAAGAGCACTCCAGGCCACGGCGGCGGCGCTGCTGCTGACCGCCGGGGCCGTGGCCGCCACGGCCCCGACAGCCCAGGCGGCCACACCGCAGGCGTGCGATCTCTACGCCACCGGCGGCACCCCGTGCGTCACGGCGCACAGCACCACCCGCGCCCTCTTCGGGGCGTACAACGGCCCGCTGTACCAGATCCAGCGGGCGTCGGACCAGAAGTACCTCGACATCGGCCTGCTGGAGGCGGGTGGCTACGCGGACTCGGCCCCGCAGGTCTCCTTCTGCGCGGGAACCCGGTGCACGGTCACGAAGATCTACGACCAGACCGCGAACCACAACGACCTGCCGATCTCGTGGGGCGGGTTCTGGAAGGGCCCCGGCCCGAACGGGTCGGACGTCGGCGCGGACGCGATGGCGCTGCCGGTGACCGTCGCCGGGCACCCGGTGTACGGGATCAAGGTCACCCAGGGCGTCGGCTACCGGATCGACAACGCCAGGAACGTGCCGGTCGGGGCCCAGCCGGAGGGGATCTACATGATCACCTCGTCGAACTACGTCAACCAGTGGTGCTGCTTCGACTACGGCAGCGGCGAGATCTCCCACAACGACACCGGCAACGCCACCATGAACGCCATCTACTGGGGCACCGCCTGCTGGTTCAACGGCTGCACCGGGACCGGGCCGTGGGTCGAGGCCGACCTCGAGAACGGCATGTACCACACCGGAACCGGCTCCAACAAGGACCCGAACAACCCCGGCGTGCACCACCCGTTCGTCAGCGCCTGGGAGAAGAACAACGGCACCAGCAACTTCACCCTCAAGTACGGTGACGCCACCACCGGCGGCCTCACCACACCGTACTCGGGCGGGCTGCCCCGCGGCTACTCCCCGATGAAGCTGGAGCCGTCGATCCTGCTGGGCACCGGCGGCGACAACAGCGTCTCCGGGGTCGGCGAGTTCTTCGAAGGCGCCGTGACCAGCGGCTTCCCCACGGACGCCACGGAGAACGCGGTGCAGGCCAGCGTCGTCGCGGCCGGCTACAACACCGGTGGCAGTTCGACCACCACCGGCGCGGTGCACGCGGTGGGCGCGAACAAGTGCCTCGACGTCAGCGGCGTCAGCACCACCCCCGGCACCCAGGTGCAGATCTGGGACTGCAACGGCGGCACCAACCAGACCTGGACCCGCAGCACCTCGAGCGAGCTCACGGTCTACGACGGCGGCAACATGCGGTGCCTCGACGCCTCCGGCAAGGGCACCAGTCCGGGCACCAAGGTCATCATCTGGAACTGCAACGGGCAGAACAACCAGCAGTGGACGTTCAACGCCAACGGAACCGTGACCGGTGTCCAATCCGGACTGTGCCTCGACGTCACCGGCTCCGGCACCGCGAACGGCACGCTGACCCAGCTGGCCACCTGCACCGGTGCGAACAACCAAAAGTGGTCCCTGAGCTGACCGGCCTTCCGAAAGGGTTCCCCCGATGTCTTCGTTCGAGCTGTCCAGGCGCAAGCTGATCGTGGTGGCCGGGGCCGCCGCGGCCGCCGGCGTGTTCCGGGTCCGCACCGCGTGGGCCACCGAAGGCCCCGGCAGCTACACGCCGAGCTGGTCTTCGGTGGACCAGCACCCGCCGGCCCCGGAGTGGTTCCAGGACGCCAAGTTCGGCATCTACTACCACTGGGGCGTGTTCAGCGTCCCGGCGTTCGGCAACGAGTGGTACCCGCGGAACATGTACATCGACGGCTCCAACGAGAACAACCACCACAAGGCGGTGTTCGGCGATCCGTCGGCCTGGCCGTACCAGAACTTCATCAACGGCGCCCGGGACAAGGCGGGGAACTGGGTCCAGTTCGCGCCGAAGCTCAAGTCCGCGGGCGGGAACTTCGACCCCGCCGAGTGGGCCCAGCTCTTCGCCGACGCCGGGGCGAAGTTCGCCGGCCCGGTCGCCGAGCACCACGACGGCTATTCGATGTGGAACAGCACCGCCAACGAGTGGAACTCGGTCAAGACCGGGCCCAAGCTGGACCTGCTGCGGCTGCACGCGGACGCCATCCGCGCGAAGGGCCTCAAGCTGCTGACGGCGCTGCACCACGCGTACCACTTCACCGGGTACTACGACCACGTGCCGAACCAGCCGACCGAGTCGCTGCGGCGGCTGTTCGGCCAGAACGGCCGGCCCGCGGAGAACCAGCTCTGGTACGACAAGCTCCGGGAGGTCGTCGACGGCTACCAGCCGGACCTCGTCTACCAGGACTTCAACCTGACCCAGGTCGACGAAGCGCAGCGGCTGAACTTCCTTTCGCACTACTACAACCAGGCCGTCGCGTGGAACAAGGACGTCGTCGCCACCTACAAGGACGGGTTCGACAACCGCGGCGAGGTCTTCGACTTCGAACGCGGCGGGCCGGGCGACCTGATGAGCCCCTACTGGATGACCGACGACAGCATTTCGAGCTCCAGCTGGTGCTACACCAACGGCATCGGCTACTACTCGATGAAGGCCATCCTGCACTCGCTGCTGGACCGGGTCAGCAAGAACGGCACCATGCTGCTGAACATCGCCCCGATGGCCGACGGCACCATCCCGGCCGGGCAGCGCACGATCCTGCTCGGCATCGGGAACTACCTCAAGCGGTTCGGCGAATCCTTCTACGGCACCCGCGCGTGGGCGGTGTACGGCGAGGGACCGACCAAGATGGGCGGCGGTTCGTTCACCACCCCGGTGGAAGGCACGCGGACCGACGTCCGGTTCACCCGCAGCAAGGACAACACCGTGCTGTACGCGACCGTGCTGGGCTGGCCGGGGAGCACCTTCCCGATCACCACGCTCGGGTCGAACCGGATCAACTTGAGCAACCTGGTCTCGGCGCAGCTGCTCGGCCCGGACGCCGGCACCGCCACCGCCCTGCCGATGCCGGTTCAGGACGCTTCCGCGTTGCGCGTCCAGCTGCCTTCGGCCAACCCGCCGTTCGACTCGCCGGCGTACGTGGTGAAGCTGACCTTCTCCGGCCAGGTTCCCACGCCCGGCTCCGGTCCCCTGCCGACCGGCTGGTCGCGGATCGCGAACGTCACCACCGGTCTGGTGCTCGACGGCGGCGGCAGCGTGGCGGCCGGCTCCCCGCTCAAGCAGTGGAACTGGGACGGCAGCACCAACCTGCAGTGGCAGCTGACCGACGCGGGCGGCGGCTACGTCCGGATCGTCAACCGCACCAACGGGCTGGTCGCCGACAGCCGGGGCAACACTGCCAACGGCGCCACCTGCGCGCAGACGTCGTGGACCGGGGCCACCAGCCAGCAGTGGCGGCTGACCGGCCTGGGCAACGGCCGGTACCAGATCGTCAACCGGGCCACCGGCACCGCGCTCGACGGCATGGGCAGCACCGCCGCCGGCTCGAGCGTGGGCCTCTGGACACCGAACAGCAGCACGAACAACCAGTGGACCATCACCGCCGTGTGACGGCGGCCCGGCGAGGAGACAGCATGCGCACACGATTCGGGTGGCTCGCCGCGGCCGCGGCGGTCCTGGCCGCTCTCCTGCCGGGCACCCCGGCCGCCGCCGAGTCGAACGGCGGCGTCCGGGTCATGCCGCTCGGCGATTCCATCACCGAGGGGACTCAGGTGCCCGGTGGGTGCCGGATCGGGCTCTGGCAGCGGGTCACCACGGGTGGCTATCAGGTGGACTTCGTCGGCTCGCAGTTCAACGGCCCGGCCACGCTCGGCGACCACGACCACGAGGGGCACCCGGGGTGGCGCATCGATCAGATCGACGCGAACATCGCCGGCTGGCTGCGCACCAGCACCCCGCACACGGTCCTGTTGCACATCGGCACCAACGACATCCTGCAGAACTACGACGTCTCGGGCGCGCCCGGCCGTCTGTCCGCGCTGGTCGACCACATCACCGGGGCGGTTCCGGACGCGGAGGTCTTCGTCGCGACGATCATCCCGATCGCCAACAGCGGCCAGGAAGCCGCCGGGCGCACCTTCAACGCCACGATCCCCGGAATGGTGCAGAGCAAGCAGAACGCCGGCAAGCACGTGCACCTGGTCGACATGCACGCCGCGCTGACGACCGCCGACCTGGTCGACGGCGTCCACCCCACGACCGCGGGCTACGACAAGATGGCCGCGGTGTGGTACGCGGCGCTGCAGTCGGTCCCGGGCAGCATCGGCACGCCCGGGCAGTCCACGGCGAGGCAGCTCTTCGGCGCGCAGTCGGGCCGGTGCGCGGGGGTCGCGGCCGCCACCGACGGCACCGCCGTGCAGCTGCAAGACTGTGGCGCACCGGCGTGGACGCCGTCCGGCAAGCAGCTGACGACCGCCGGGTCCAAGTGCCTGGACGCCTCCGGGCAGGGCACGGCCGACGGCACCCCGGTGATCATCTGGACCTGTTCCGGCCAGGCCAACCAGCAGTGGAACGTCAACGCCGACGGGACGATCACCGGCGTGCAGTCCGGCCGGTGCCTCGACGCGACCGGGCAGGGCACCGCCGTCGGCACCAAGCTGATCCTGTGGACCTGCAACGGGCAGGCGAACCAGAAGTGGGCGCTGCGCGCGGCCTCGTGACCGGGAGCGTTCCCGGCGTCCAGGACGCCGGGAACGCATTTCGAAAATCGATCACCGCCATCCTCTTTGCTCCGGCCTGACACTGTGGTTACATCGGTAGCACTTCCGACTGAGAGCGCTCCCAGAATAAGGCCACAACGACGTGGAGGAGACCCATGAAACTCAGGAATGCCTTGTCCGCGGTGCTGCTCGCCGCGGCCGGTCTCGCGGCGCCGGTCGCCGTCGCACCGCTCGCGCACGCGGACACCCTGATCTGCGACCAGTACGGCTCGACCACCATCGGCGGCCGGTACGTCGTCATGAACAACCGGTGGGGCAGCAGCGCTCAGCAGTGCATCAACGTCACGGGCAGCGGGTTCCGGATCCAGACCCAGCAGGGTTCCACCAGTGGTGGCGCGCCGTTGTCGTACCCGGCCGTCTACCTCGGCTGCCACTACTCGAACTGCTCCCCCGGCAGTCCCCTGCCCCGGCAGCTCAGCCGGATCGGCAGCGCACCGTCGTCGATCTCGTACAACTACGTGGGGAACTCGGTTTTCGACGCCTCCTACGACATCTGGATGGACCCGACCGCGAAGACCAACGGGGTCAACCAGATGGAACTGATGATCTGGTTCAACCACACCGGCAACGTGCAACCGGTCGGCGGCCGGGTCGGCACCACCAGCATCGGCGGCCGCAACTGGGACGTGTGGCAGGGCAACAACGGCGGCAACGACGTGCTGTCCTACGTGGCCCAGTCCACCATCTCGGGCTGGTCGTTCAACGTGATGGACTTCGTCAACGACGTCGACAACCGCACCCGCGTCGACCGTTCCTGGTACCTCACCAGCATCCAGGCCGGCTTCGAGCCGTGGAGCGGCGGCGTCGGCCTCGCGGTCAATTCGTTCTACGCCGGCGTCAACTGATCGGACAGGCGACGGCCGGGCGCCGGACCGGCGCCCGGCCGCGCCGAAAGTTTCGAATAGCCCGAGAATTGTAAATTACACGATTGCGTGGTCACCACCGCCGCGCGCGGATACGCTGGTCAACCGAGCGGAATACGGCGCGAAATGCAATAACCGCCCCGCGGCACACGAAGGATTCCCCCGATGAAACTCGCGAAGATCGTCGCCGGCGTGCTGGCGGCCTGCGCCGCGCTGGGTGTCGTGCCCGCGGTCGCGGAAGCCGCCACCGCGGTGCCGATCATGCCGCTGGGGGACTCGATCACGCAGGGCGGCTCGATCGGCGGCTACCGCCTCGACCTCGGCTCGAAGCTGCGGGCCGACGGGCGCTCGATCGACTTCGTCGGCTCGCTGGCCGACGGACCGTCGAGCATGCCCGACCGCAACCACGAAGGGCACCCGGGCTGGACCATCGCGCAGATCGACGCGAACGTCTCCGGCTGGCTGAGCGCGTACCACCCCCACACGATCCTGCTCCACATCGGCACCAACGACATGTACGGCAGCGACCCGGCCGGCGCGCCGCGGCGGCTGTCGGCCCTGGTCGACCGGATCACGAACCTGGCCCCCGGCACCGAGCTCTTCGTCGCCACGATCATCCCGATCCGGTTCGCCGATCCGGCGGTCCGCACCTTCAACGCGGCGATCGCCCCCGACATCCGGGCCAAGGCCGCCGCCGGCAAGCGCGTGCACCTGGTCGACATGTACCCCTCGGTCGCCATCGCGGACCTGCCCGACGGCATCCACCCCGACGCGGCCGGCTACAGCAAGATGGCCACCACCTGGTACAACGCGCTCAAGGCGGTGCCGGGCAGCATCGGCGGGGACTCGCAGCCCCCGGCAGGCGGGCCGTGCACCGCCACGCCGCGGATCGTCGGCACCTGGAACAACGGCTTCCAGGGCGAAGTGACCGTCGCGAACACCGGCACCGAGGCCCTCGACGGCTGGACGGCCGGGTTCGCTCTGCCCGCCGGGCAGAGCCTCGGCCAGATCTGGGGCGGCACGGCCACCGGCACCGGCGCGGTGACCGTCAAGAACGTCGCCTACAACGGCGTGCTCGCCCCCGGCGCCACCACGACCTTCGGCTTCCTCGTGTCCGGCCCCGGCACGGCAAGCCTCGACGCGGCCACGTGCACCAGCCCGTGACGGCGAACCCGTACCCACGATTGAAGGTGTGAACATGAAGATGACATCGCGGTCATTCTCCCGCGCCGCGCTGGCTTCGACGTTCCTGGCGACGTCACTCGGGATTTCCCTGGTGCTCGCCACGTCCGCCGGCGGCGCGGCCTCGACGCTCGGCGGGGCCGCCGCCCAGTCCGGCCGGTACTTCGGCGCCGCCGTCGCGGCCGGCAAGCTCGGCGACTCGACCTATGTGAACATCCTGAACCGGGAGTTCACCATGATCACGCCCGAGAACGAGATGAAGTGGGACGCCACCGAGCCCAACCGGGGCCAGTTCAACTACAGCGGCGGCGACCGGATCCTCAACCAGGCGGTCAGCACCGGCAAGCGGGTGCGCGGGCACGCGCTGCTGTGGTACCAGCAGGAACCGGGCTGGGCGCAGCGCATGGAAGGCTCCGACCTGCGCCAGGCCATGATGAACCACGTCACCCAGGTCGCCACCCACTACAAGGGCAAGGTCTACGCCTGGGACGTCGTCAACGAGGCGTTCGCCGACGGCGGCAGCGGCGGTCGCCGCGATTCCAACCTCCAGCGGACCGGCAACGACTGGATCGAAGCCGCCTTCCGTGCCGCGCGGGCCGCCGACCCGGGCGCGAAGCTCTGCTACAACGACTACAACACCGACGGCGTCAACGCCAAGAGCACCGGCATCTACAACATGGTGCGCGACTTCAAGTCCCGCGGCGTCCCGATCGACTGCGTCGGCTTCCAGTCCCACCTCTCCGGCAACCCGCCCGGTGACTACCAGGCCAACCTCCAGCGGTTCGCCGACCTCGGCGTCGAAGTCCAGATCACCGAGCTCGACATCGCCGGTTCCAACCAGGCCAACGCCTACGGCGCAGTGACCCGCGCCTGCGTGGCCGTCGCCCGCTGCGCCGGCATCACCACGTGGGGCATCCGCGACACCGACTCCTGGCGCACCGGGGAGAACCCGCTTCTGTTCGACGGCAACGGGAACAAGAAGGCCGCGTACAACAGCGTCCTCGACGCGCTGAACGCCGCCACGCCGACCAACCCGACGACCCCCACGACGCCGACCACCCCGACCACGCCCACCACCCCGACCACGCCGAACCCCAGCGGCTGCAGCGCCTCGGTCTCGTTGAACTCGTGGAACGGCGGCTTCGTGGCCAACGTGAAGGTCACCGCGGGGAGCTCCGCCCTCAACGGCTGGCGGGTGACGACCAACCTGCCCTCCGGCGCGGCCGTGACCAGTTCGTGGAGCGCGAGCAACAGCGGCACGACCGGGTCCGTCACCTGGTCGAACGTCTCCTACAACGGCAGCGTCGCAGCCGGGCAGACGACCGAGTTCGGCTTCCAGGGCACCGGCAGCGCCGAGGGCATCACGTCGACCTGCGCAGCGAGCTGACCCCGCTTCCGACCGAACGGAGACCACCGTGCACCACCGACGGCGATTGCTCGCCTGGATGACCGCCGCCCTGTGCGCGGTGGCGCTCCTGCCCGGCACCGCCCACGCCGACAACCCGATCGTGCAGCACATCTACACCGCCGACCCGGCACCGCTGGTGCACAACGGCCGCGTCTACCTCTACACCGGGCACGACGAGGACGGCTCGACCTACTTCACCATGAAGGACTGGCGGGTCTGGTCGTCCGCGGACATGGTCAACTGGACCGACCACGGCTCGCCGATGAGCCTGGCCACGTTCAGCTGGGCCAAACAGGACGCGTGGGCCGGGCAGGCCGTCGAACGCAACGGCAAGTTCTACTGGTACGTCCCGGTGGTCAACCGGGCGACCGGCCGGATGGCCATCGGCGTCGGCGTCGCGGACAGCCCCACCGGGCCGTTCCGCGACGCCATCGGCCACCCGCTCGTCGAGAACGGCGAGATCGACCCCACGGTGTTCATCGACGACAACGGCCAGGCGTACCTGTACTGGGGCAACCCGAACCTCTGGTACGTGCGGCTCAACGCCGACATGACGTCGTACTCGGGCGGCGTCAACCAGATCCCGCTCACCACGGCCGGGTTCGGCACCCGCCCGAACGGCGGCAGCCGGCCGACGATGTACGAGGAAGGCCCCTGGGTCTACAAGCGCAACGGCCAGTACTACAACGTCTTCGCGGCCAAGTGCTGTTCCGAGTTCATCGGCTACTCCACCTCGCCCGGGCCGACCGGACCGTGGACCTACCGGGGCACGGTGATGCCCACGCAGGGCAGCAGTTTCACCAACCACCCCGGGATCGTGGACTACAAGGGCAGCTCGTACTTCTTCTACCACAACGGCGCGCTGCCCGGCGGGGGCGGCTACACCCGCTCGGTGTCGGTGGAGAAGTTCGCCTACAACGCCGACGGCAGCATCCCCACCATCAACATGACGAACTCGGGGCCGCCGCCGGCCGACACGCTCGACCCCTACACCCGGCAGGAAGCGGAAACGATCAACTGGGAATCGGGGATCGAAACCGAGCCCGCCTCCGAAGGCGGCATGAACATCGGGTGGATCGAGAACGGCGACAACGTCAAGGTCCGCAACGTCGCCTTCGGGGCCGGCGCGAAGACGTTCACCGCTCGCGTCGCCTCCGCGAGCGCCGGCGGCGCGATCGAGGTGCGCCTCGGCAGTGCCACCGGCACGGTGGTGGGCCGCTGCACCGTGGCGGGCACCGGCGGCTGGCAGACGTGGACCTCGGTGTCCTGCCCCGTCACCGGCGTGACGGGCACGCAAGACCTGGTCCTGCGGTTCACCGGAGGCAGCGGCTACCTCTTCAACGTGAACTGGTGGCAGTTCGCCGCCTGAGCACCCTGACCGGAAAGGACAGACGTGGTGTCACGCCGACGATCCCGGGCGGCCGCCTCGGCCCTGCTCGCCGCGACCGGCCTCGCCGGCGCCGTCCTGGTGGCGACCCCGGCCGCGCACGCCGCGGCCGGGTGCTCGGTCACCTATTCGAAAACCTCGGAATGGCAGGGCGGCTTCGGCGCGTCCGTGTCGATCACCAACCTCGGTGACGCGGTCAACGGGTGGACGCTCGAGTGGTCGTTCGCCGCCGGTCAGCAGGTGGGCCAGCACTGGAACGCCACGATCACCCAGGGCGGCACCGAGGTCAGCGCGAAGAACGTCGCCTACAACGCCGCCATCCCCACCGGGGGCACGGCCGACTTCGGGTTCAACGGCTCGTTCACCTCGGCCAATCCCGCTCCGGCGGCCTTCCGGCTCAACGGCACGCTGTGCACCGGCGGCGTGGACCCCACGACCCCGACCACGCCGACGACACCCACCACACCATCGACCCCGACCACCCCGAACCAGCCGTCGACGTTCACGAACCCGGTGCTGTGGCAGGACTTCGCCGACGACGACATCATCCGCGTCGGCGACACCTACTACTACTCCGCCTCGACCATGCACTACTCCCCCGGCGCGCCGATCCTGCGCTCCTACGACCTGGTGAACTGGGAGTTCGCCGGCCACTCCGTGCCCAAACTGGACTTCGGCGCGAAGTACGACCTGAACGGCGGCCGCGGGTACGTGCGCGGCATCTGGGCGTCGTTCTTCAACCACCGCGCCAGCAACGACACCTTCTACTGGGGTGGCTGCGTCGACTTCGCCAAGACCTACATCTACACCGCCACCGCGGTGGACGGACAGTGGTCGAAGCACACCACGATCGACAAGTGCTACTACGACGCCGGCATGCTGGTCGACGACGACGACACGATGTACGTCGCCTACGGCAACACCACCCTCAGCGTCGCCCAGCTCTCCAAGGACGGGAAGACCGAAGTCCGCTCGCAGCAGGTCTTCCAGACCCCGTCGAACATCGGCACGCTCGAGGGTTCCCGGTTCTACAAGCGCAATGGCAGCTACTACATCTTCACGACCCGGCCGGCCAACGGCCAGTACATCCTCAAGGCGAGCAACCCCTTCGGGCCCTACACCATCCAGCAGGTGCTGCTGGACCTGCCGGGCCCGGTCTCCGGCGGCGGCGTGCCGCACCAGGGCGGCCTGGTGCAGACGCAGAACGGCGACTGGTACTACATGGCCTTCGTCGACGCCTACCCCGGCGGCCGGGTCCCGGTGCTCGCCCCGGTCACCTGGACGGCCGACGGCTGGCCGAAGCTGCAGACGGTCAACGGCCGCTGGGGCACGACCTACCCGAAGCCGAACCTGCCACCGCCCCCGCGTCAGGTCGAACCGATGACCGGCACCGACACCTTCCCCGGCCCGGCGCTGAGTCCGCAGTGGGAGTGGAACCACAACCCCGACACGACGAAGTTCTCGGTCGGCAACGGGCTCAAGCTGTCCACCGCCACGGTCACCAACGACCTCTACTCCGCCCGCAACACCCTGACCCACCGCATCCAGGGCCCCACCTCCACGGCGACCGCCACGCTCGACCTGACGTCGATGCGGGACGGTGACCGCACCGGCCTGGCGATGCTGCGCGACTCCTCGGCGTACATCGGCGTCAAGCGCGACGGCGGCCGCAACCGGGTGGTCATGGTCAACGGCCTGACCATGGACGGCAACTGGAACACCACCGGCACCGGCACCGAGGTGGCGAGCACCGACCTGCCCGGCAGCCGGATCTGGTTGCGCGCCAACGCCGACATCCGCCCCGGCACCGGCCGCCAGGCCCGGTTCTCCTACAGCACCGACGGGGTGAACTTCACTCCGCTGGGCACGCCGTTCACCCTGAACAACGCCTGGCAGTTCTTCATGGGGTACCGGTTCGCCGTCTTCAACCACGCCACCCAGGCGCTCGGCGGCGCGGTCACCCTCCAGCGGTTCGACCTGACCGCGCCATAGGCTGCGGGCTTCGCCGGCCCGGCTGCTCGCCGGGCACGGCGAAGGTCCGGTCGGCCTGCCAGAACGCCTGGGTCGGCGGCTCGGGCGCGGGCCGCTGCCGGGTGTGGCGCAGCGGGCGGGTCGGCGGCTCCGGATTCGTCCGTGGCGAAGGGGCTTTCTGCTCCTTCGTCGGCACGCCCGCGTAGCGCAACCGCGGGAGCAGGTGTTCCCGCTTCATGATCACGCTGTGCGGGGCCACGTGGGTGTGCTCGCCGATTTCCGCGCCGTACAAGGGAACCGTGCCGTGCGCGAGCGTCGAGTGCGCGCCGACCCGGACGTGGTCGATCTTGAGCACGCGGTCCTCGAACGTGTGGGCCTGGAACATCGCGCTGACCGTCGCGCCGTCGCCGAAGTGCAGCATGTCGGGGTCGACGACCTGGGCGAACCCCTCGCCGAGCACCACCCGCTTGCCGATGTCCATGCCCATCCGGCGCAGGTACAGCGGCAGCATCAGGGTGCCTTCCAGCGCCGAGAGCACGCCGCCCGCGATCACGCCCCAGGCCACGTAGAGGAAGTCCCAGCGGCTGCACCAGCAGGACCACAGCGGGTGCACGCCCGGTTTGACCCGCCCGAGCAGCCCCCACTTCAGCGCGAGGACGACCAGGCACGGCAGGATCCCGGTCGCCACCGTCACCAAACCGGTGCCGGGGAAGACGAACGCGGCGAGTGGCAAGGCCGTTGCGGCGTAGGCGATCATGACGAACCACGCCGTCAGCACGGCCAGGGGGACGACCGGGAGCGCGAAGCGCAGCCATTCCCAGAACACCCGGGTGACGACCCGCGCGAACGACGGGTCGTGCGTGAGGCTCCGGTCGGTTTCCACGATTTCGCGGCGCGGCAGCAGGATCGGCGGGTGACCGAACCACGACGTGCCGGGCCGCATGATGCGGTCGTCGGCCACCGTGCAGACGCCGATCAGGATGTCCGGGGGCAGCTGTTGCCCGCCCGGGATGACGGCGTGGTTGCCGAGGAACGTGTCGTGTCCCAGCCGGACTCGGGACAGGGTGACCGTGCCCTGCTGGATCCGGGGGCCGCCGAGGTAGATGCCGTCGGCGAAGAACGTGTCCGGCCCGATCTCGACCAGCTCGGGGACGACGTCGATGATCGTGCTGATCTCGCAGCCGCGCCCGACCTGCATCCCGGCCCAGCGCAGCCACACCGGCCAGAACAGCCCGCCCGACAGCCAGTTCCCGGCCGTGGTGACCAGGCCGGTCTTGAGGCCGACCCGGATGTAGGCCGGGCTCCAGCGGCTGATGACGCCTTCCTCGACGCGCCCGAGCGCCCGGGCGCAGAACGCCTCGGCCCAGACCGAAACCAGCAGCGACACGCAGCTCGCCGCGGCGAAGACGAGCATGAACCCCAGGTGCGCCCACGGCCGCGTGAGCGCGTCGAGCAGCGCCGGGTAGGTGACGTCGAAGGCCAGCGCCAGGGCGATCAGGACGATCGAGAACGGGAGCGTGAACACCCAGGCGAAGAGCGCGCGGGCGGCGATGGTCGCGAGCCCGTGCGCGAACGGCGAGAGCATGCTGCCGGTGACGACCGGGACGGGTGCGCGCGGTGCCGGGCCCGCGTCGTGCGCCGGGACGCCGTCCCAGCGCCGTCCGTCGGGAACGGCGGTCCCGGACGGCAGGGACGACAACGCGGCCAGCCACGCACCGCGGCCGAGGCGCGTGTTGGGGGACATCCCGGCGCGGACGTCCACGGTGGCCCCGCCGGCGACGGTGATCCGGCCGATCACCAGGTGTCCCTCGGTCAGCTGTACCAGGCCGAGCGAGGCGTCCTGGCTGATGGTGGCGTCGTCGCCGATGTCCAGCAGGTCCCAGCCGCCCTGGACGACGTCGACGCCGCGGTGGATGTGCACGCGCTTGCCGATCCGGGCGCCGAGGGAACGCAGGGCCATGTTCTGGAACTCGGTGCCGGCGATGGTGCCCCACGGCACGAACCGCAGCAGGTGCCGCACGATCCACAGCCGCAGGTGGAACCCGCTCCACACCGGGACCCGCATCGGCTCGAACTTGCCGATGAGCAGCCGTTTCGCGCGCACGGCGAAGAACACCGCGACCGGCGTCCAGCCGAACCCGAGCGCGACGAGCGCGACCGGCAGCAGCACGATCAGCGGGACCAGGCCGATCCGCCCGGCCAGCCAGGGCAGCGCGACGAACGCGGCGAACCAGCCGATCGGCGCGGCGATCGCCAGTTCGGCGCCCAGCCAGGCCGCCTGGGCGAGCGTGATGGTGATCGCGCTGCGCGCGGGCGCCGCGACCGCGTCGATCTCGTCGTGGGTCGCGGGGGCGGCGAGGCTCGCCAGCCCCGCCACCGTGCGGGCGCGGTAGACGTCCCGGACGGCGATGGCTTCGGTGAGCGGGTTGACGCGCAGTTTCGAGATGAGCACCGCCGCCTGCAGCGAGCTGCCGCCGAGGTCGTCGAAGAAGTCGTCGTCGGGGCCGATGTCCTCGGTTTCGAACACCTCGCGAAGGGCCTCGGTGATGAACTGCTCGGTTTCGGTGCCGGCCGTCCCGGTCGCCGCGTGCCGCCGCACCGGGCTCCCGGTGGCCAGGACCGGGAGGTCGGTGCGGCGCAGCTTGCCGCCGGCACTGCGCGGCAGCGTCCCGGCTTCCCCGAACACCGCCGGGATCATGTACGGCGGCAGGGCTTTGCGCAGGTGGTCCTTGAGCGCGGCCGCGTCCGGCATCGCGCCGTCCGGCACCAGGTGCGCGGCGATCACCTGGCCGGCGCCCTCACCCTGGACCCGGCAGGCCGCCTCGCGCACGCCGGGGAACCGGGCCAGCGACGCCTCGATGGCCTCCAGCTCGATCCGGTAGCCGCGCAGTTTGACCTGGGAGTCGATGCGGCCGTGGTAGAAGAGCGTGCCGTCCGCTTCGGCGTGCACGAGGTCGCCGGTGCGGTAGAGCCGCCCGAGCCGCGGGTGCTGCGGGAACTTCTCGGCGGTGAGCTCCGGTTTGCGGTGGTAGCCCAGCGCCAGGCCGGCGCCGCTCATGCACAGCTCGCCCTGCTCCCCCGGCTTGACCGGTTCGAGCCGCTCGTCGAGGACCCAGGCGCGCATGCCCGGCACCGGTTTGCCGACGGCGACCGGCCGGCCCGGTTCGACGTCGGCGCGCAGGCAGGTCACCGTACACTCGGTCGGCCCGTAGCCGTTGACCATCCGGCGGCCGGGGGCCCAGCGCTCGGCGACGTCGCCGGGCAGCGCTTCCCCGCCGACGTAGAGCAGGCGCAGGTCGGGCAGCTCCCGCCTCGGGTCTTCGCACGCCGTCGCGCGCAGCAGGGTCGGCGGCGGGCAGAGCACGGTGATCCGTTCGTGCCGCAGCCACGGCACGAGGTCGGGGCCGAGCCGGGCGGTCTCGTCGTCCAGCACCACGACGGTGGCGCCGCACGCCCACGCCATCCACGCTTCCTCGACCGACGAGTCGTACGCCGGCGACGACCCCTGGGCCACCCGATCCCCCGGGCCGAGGCCGAACTCGGCGACGTCCGACCGGATCAGGTTGACCACGCCCTGGTGCCCCACGAGCACGCCCTTCGGCTTGCCGGTGGTGCCCGAGGTGTAGATGACGTAGGCCAGGCCCGGCGGCGCCGCCGGCGCAATGACAACCGGGGCTTCGCCCCAGGCCGGGGGCTCCGCCACCCGGAGCCCCCGAAAAGCGGAGGTGGCCGGCTGTGCCGCCGGCTTGGCCGGGCCATCAACGCGCTGCACCGCACCGGTGTAGCCGGCGCGGGTGGCGCGTTCGTGCCCGGCCTGGTCGGTGACGAGCAGCGCGGGCGCGGCGTCGTCGAGGATGTGGCGCAGCTGCTCGTCGGGGAAGGACGGGTCGAGGCAGACGTAGGCCGAGCCGGCCCGCAGCACGCCGAGCTGCGCCAGGTAGAGGTCCTCGGTCGTGCGGGACAGCAGGATCGCGACGATCCCCGGCCGCCGGACCGTGTGCCGCACCGCGCGGGCGACGGCCGTGGACCGGCGGTGCAGGTCGCGGTAGGTGACCGACCGTCGCGGCCGCCCACCCGACGGGGGGACGTCGAGGGCGATCGCGTCCGGCCACCGCCGGGCCGACTGCTCGAAGAAGTGGTGCAGGAGCGGAGCCTCGGCCGTCCCGCCCCGCTGGAGCGCTTCGCTCACTCCTCACGCCCCGACGGGTTCGGCGGTGCGGCCGTCGAGCACGGCCAGCAGGTACGGCGAGAGCAGCGGGCGCAGGTCCTCGCGCCGCTGGGCGCTCAGGTACCGGAAGCCCTGGATGACGCCGTCGCAGCGCCGGCCGCCGCACTCGCACGGGAACGGCTCGGCCATGTCGTACTCGGTGCTGGCGTAGTGGAAGGTGATCTCCGACCAGGCGGGGATCGCACGCAGGCTGAGCACCGAGCGGCCGCGGATCACCGCGGCCGGTTCGCAGGCGTGGTTCATGAACCGCCAGTAGTAGCGGTCCAGCACCTCTTCCAGCGGGCAGCCGGCGGGCAGGTCGACGTGCCGTCGTTCGTCGAGCTGGACGGTGTAGCGCGTCGGCGTCGCCGTGAGCTCGCCGTCGAGGGTGAACAGCAGGGCCCCTGCGGGCACGGCCTGATTGGTGACCAGCCGGTATTCGCCGTCACTGCGGACGACGGCCGCGCGCCGCGCCTCGATGATGTCGGTCATCCGTGACCTCCCGGGAGTGGATCGTCTGCCCGGGTCACGCGGGCCGGGCCCGGAGAGTTCACGCTCACCGGCACAGCGCTCTCAGTGTCCTCTCAACGACGGGCTGCTACCGGTTTTCGCCGTAGCGCCCAGTGACCGGGGGCCGCCCCATACGGGGATGGGTTCGCGCATACTGGTGACGTCCCCGGTGGAAGGAGAGGCGGCTTGAGCGCAACCGCGGAGACGGGCACCGGCGCGTTCGGCCACCCCGCGTTGTTCTACCGGGGTGCCGCCGAATACCTGGCGGGCACCGTGCCGTTCGTCCGGGGCGCCCTCGCCGCCGACGAGCCGGTGGCGGTCGCGGTTCCCGGCGACAACCTCGAGCTGCTGCGGCGGGAACTCGGCGCGGACGCCGCCCGGGTGCGGCTGCTGGACATGACCGAGGCCGGGCGCAACCCCGGGCGGATCATCCCCGGCGTGCTGCGCGCCTTCGCCGACAGCCACCCCGGCCGGCCGGTGCGGATCATCGGCGAGCCGATCTGGGCGGCGCGCTCGGCCGTCGAGTACCCGGCGTGCGCCCAGCACGAAGCCCTCATCAACCTCGCCTTCACCGGCCGGGACGCGACCATCCTGTGCCCCTACGACGCCGACGCGCTCGCTCCGGACGTCCTCGCCGACGCCGAAGTCACGCACCCGGTCCTGATCGACGGCACCGGGCAGCGCACCAGCCCCGCCTACGCCCCGGACGACTTGATCGCCCGGTACAACGAGCCCCTGCCCGTGCCGGCCGGGGCTTTCGAACTGGCGGACACCACCGACCTCGCGGCGGCCCGCGCGCTGGCCCACGTGCGCGCGGCCGCCTGCGGGCTGGACGACGGACAGGTCGCCGACGTCGCGGTGGTCGTCACCGAGCTGCTGTCCAACAGCGTCGAACACGGCAGCGGGGCCGGCACCGTCCGGTTCTGGGGCAGCGACGGCGAGTTCGTCTGCGAGGTCCACGACCGCGGCCGGCTCACCGATCCCCTCGCCGGCCGCCACCCCGCGACCCCGTACCAGCCGCGCGGCCGCGGGCTGCTGCTCGTCAACCACCTGGCCGACCTCGTCCGCCTGCACACCGGCGACGACGGCACTACCGTCCGGGCGTACTTCCGCGCCTGAACCGGCGGTGCACGAGGCCACCAGCGACAGCGCCGATCGCGACGCCGCCGTACACGTCGGTCGGCCAGTGCGCCCGCGTCCGGAGCCTGCTGTAGCAGACCGCGGCCGCCAGCGGCGCGATCGCGGCGCCGGTCGCGGGCGCGGTGAGCGCGACGGCGACGGTGAACGCGGCCGCCGTCGTCGCGTGCGTCGACGGGAACGCCGACGACTTCGGCTGTTCGAGCAGCGCGCGGCGGGCCGGGAGGTTCTGCGCCGCCGGCCGCGGCCGGCGCACCACGGCCTTCACGCCGTGCCCGAACGCCATCCCGGCCGCGGCCGCCACGAGACCGTGGCCCGCGGCCCGGCGCCGGGGCCCCGGCCGCCACGCCAGCACCCCGGCCACCAGGACCCAGATCAGGCCGCCCTGCGCCGCCGCGCCGAGCACCGTGACCGGCCACGCCGGTCGAGTGGCCGGAAGGTCGTTTTCGTCCGGTCCGCCCCCGGCCCGCAAGGACATTTCGCTCGGCATGGACCCCAATTTCCCGCACCGGCGCCGGATCAATCCCCCCGTCTGTCCACGGTGGAGCGGTCCGGGGTTTGCCCGCACCGCGACCGGGTACACCCGGTTCGTGATTGCGCTGCAGCGAACCCGGCTCTGCGCAGTGGCCGCCGCGGTGGCGGTCGCGGCCCTGTCGGCCTGCGGCGCCGATCCCCGGGCCGAGACGGTGCACGCCGGGCGGGAAATCCGGGGCCAGCTCGAACTCCTGCGGCTCGTGGTGACCGCCGACCGCGACGAGGTGCCGCCCGTGCCGAGCCTGTCGGTCACCGTCCGCGACGCGGCCGACGAACTCGGCGCCGCCGGCCAGGACGTCGGCAAGCTGACCGACGACCGCGCCCGCGCGGCACTGGCGTCGATCACCGACCGCGGGGTCGCGGTGGCCCACCGGCTCGACGACGGTCTCGGCGACGGTACCGACCGGGGCCTGGACGAGATCGACGCCGAACTGCAGGGCCTCATCGGCGAACTCGCCCGCTGGGGCGTGACCTCGTGAGCAAGAGGTTCCTCGCCCTCACCCTCGGCATCCTCACCGCGGTCGGCGGCTTCGTCGACATCGGCGACCTCGTCGAAAGCGGCGTCGTCGGCGCCCGCTACGGGATGGCGATGGTCTGGGTGACCGTCCTCGGCGTGCTCGGGATCTGCGTCTACGCCGACATGTCCGGGCGGATCGTGGCGGTGTCCGGGCGGCCCGTGTTCGACCTGATCCGCGAACGCCTCGGCCCGCGGATGGCCCTGCTCAACCTCGCCGGCTCGTTCCTCATCACGCTGCTGACGGTGTGCGCGGAGATCGGCGGCGTCGCGATCGTCATCGAGCTGGCTTCCGGTGTCGACCGGCTCGTGTGGGTGCTGCCGATCGGCGTGCTCGTCTGGCTGGTGGTCTGGCGGGTCGGCTTCGAGCGGATGGAGACCGGGTTCGGCCTCGGCGGGCTCGCGATCGGGGTGTTCGCCGTCGCGGTGTTCTTCCTGCACCCCGACTGGGCGTCGCTCGGCGCGCAGGCCGCCGGGCTCGCCCCGCCACCCGACCAGGCGCTGCCGACCTACGCCTACCACGCGGTGGCCCTGTTCGCCTCGGCGATGACGCCGTACGAGGTGTTCTTCTTCTCCTCCGGCGGCGTCGAGGAGGGCTGGACGGTCAAGGACCTGCCGGTGCAGCGCGCCAACGTGCTGCTCGGCTTCCCTCTGGGAGGCTTGCTCGCCCTCGCCGTGATGGCGTGCTCGGCGGTCGTGCTGTTCCCGGCCGGGGTCGACGTCGGCCAGGTCAGCCAGATCGTCCTGCCGGTGACGCTCGCGCTGGGAACGGCGGGCCTGGTGATCGTGCTGATCGGCATCTTCGCCGCCACCTTCGGCGCGGCGCTGGAGACCGGGCTGTCGTCGGGCTACATGCTGGCGCAGTACTTCGGCTGGGACTGGGGCAAGCGCCGCGCACCGCGCGACGCCGCCCGGTTCCACCTGACCGTCGGCGCCGGCCTGCTGCTCGCGGTGCTGGTGGTGCAGACCGGCCTCGATCCGGTCGGCCTGACCGAGATCTCGCTGATCTTCTCGGCGGTGGCGCTGCCGCTGACCTACCTGCCGGTGCTCATCGTCGCCAACGACCGCGAGTACCTCGGCAAGCACGCCAACGGCCCCTTCAGCAACACCGTCGGCGCCGTCATGCTCGTCGTCATCGCCGTCGCGGCGCTGGTGGCGATTCCCCTGATGATCTTCACCGGAGCAGGCCAATGAATCCGTGGACCGATCTGGGCCTCGTCGACCTGGGCGACACCCTGCTCGACCGGCAGATCGTCGGCGAAGACGGCACGGTGGTCGGGAAGGTCGACGATCTCGAACTGCGCGCCGAAAACGGGACGTACGTCGTCGACGCGCTGCTGGTCGGCCCGGAGGCGCTCGCCGACCGCCTCGGCGGCCCGATCGGCACGCTCCTGCACCACATCGGCCACGGGTTCCGCGCCCAAGCGCCGCAACGCATCCCGCTGAACGCCATCCGCCGCATCGAGCCGACGATCGTCGTGACGACGGCCGTCGCCCGGGCGACCGACAGCCCGTCGGAGGACTGGCTGCGCCGCCGCGTCATCGGCCGGATCCCGGGAGCGGGCCGTGCGAGCCGGTGACCTGATCGGCCGCCCGGTCCGCGACACCGCGGGCCGTGACCTCGGCGCGATCCGCGAGATCCGGACCGAGGTGACGCCGGGCGCCGACGGGCTGCCGCAACTGGTGGTGCGCGGGGTGATCGTGGGTCGCACGCGAGTCCGGTTGTTCGGCTACCAGCGCCACGACCAGCGGGGGCCCAAGCCGCTGGTGGCGTTGATCCGCCGGCTGCACCGGCATACCCGGTACGTGGCCTGGGAGGACGTGGACCTGTCGGACCGGGTGGTACGCGTGCGGCGGCCGTTCGGCGAGCTGGCCCCGCTCGAGCGGCCCTGAGCGCGGCTCGGTGACATCCGGGGCCATGCCCCGGGCCGGGGGCTCGCCACCCGGACCCCCGCAAGATGTCAGGGCAGGCCGGCGAGTTCGGCCAGCAGGGCCATGTGGTGCTCGAAGTAGTCGGCGCGCGCGGAGATCATGTCGTCCAGCCGGTGGAAGACCTCGAAGCCGACCTGGCCGAACAGGTGCGTCCACGCGAGCAGCACCCGGTCCAGGCGCTCCTCCGGCAGGTCCCCGGGCTGTTCGTCGATCAGCCGTCGCAGGTCGGCTCGGACGGCCTCGGGCAGCGGCCGGGGTGCGCCCATCTCCCCCGGGGCGTCGCCGACGACGGCGGCGAGCAGGAGGATCACCTTCGACGCCGGCGCCACGGTTTCCGGCGGGGCGGCGTAGCCAGGCACCGGGCTTCCGTACAGCAGGCCGTATTCGGCCGGGTGCGCGAGCGCCCAGGCCCGGACCGCGCGGCACACGGCCAGCCACCGGCCGCGCGGATCGTCGCGCGGGACCGCCGCTTCGGCCGCTTCCGCTGCCGCGCCCAGCCCCTCGTACGCGTCGATGATCAACGCGGTCAGCAGGGCGTCGCGGCTCGGGAAGTACCGGTACAGCGCCGAAGCGACGATGTCCATGTCCCTTGCCACGGCACGCAGGGACAGGTTCGCCCCCTCCTCGGCGAGACGGCGCCGGGCGGCGTCCTTGATTTCCTGGTGCATCTCCGAGCGGAGCCGGGCGCGCAACGACGAGGCGGACACCACCCCAGTCTCGCACATCCGAGAACACCCGAACCTGACGAGAACAGTGTTCTTGACCGCGCTCGCCGCCGCCTAGTACGGTGTTCTCATTCGAGAACACTGTTCTCGTCCCGGGTGAAAGAGGCGGTCTCCATGTCCCTGCACGTCATCGTCGGAGCCGGCCCGGTCGGCTCGGCCACGGCTCGTCTGCTCGCTTCCCGCGGCGAAGAGGTCCACCTGCTCAGCCGCGGTGGCGGGGGCCCGGCGATCGAAGGCGTCCGGCTGATCGCCACCGATGCCACCGACGCCGCCGCCCTCGCGCGGCACGCCGAAGGCGCGGTCGCGCTGTACAGCTGCGGAGGACCCGCCTACCACCGCTGGGCCACCGACTGGCCCCCGCTCGGCGCGGCGCTCCTGCGGGCCGCCGAAGTGAGCGGAGTCCCGCTCGTCACGACCGGCAACCTCTACGCCTACGGCGCCGTCGACGGCCCGATCACCGAGCAGCTGCCGATGCGGCCCAACTCGGTGAAGGGCGAGGTGCGGGCGAAGCTGTGGGCGGACGCGCTGGCCGCGCACGAAGCCGGCCGCCTCCGCACGGCCGAGGTGCGCGGGTCCGACTACCTCGGTGCGGGCGCGCTTTCGTCGTTCACCGCTTTGGTGCTGCCGAAGGTGCTCGCCGGCAAGCGTGCTTCGGCGCCGGCCGACCTGGACGCCCCGCACAGCTGGACCCACGTCGGCGACGTCGCCCGCACGCTGGTCGCGGTCGCGGCCGACGAGCGGGCCTGGGGCCGGCCGTGGCACGTGCCGACGGCGCCGGCGGTGTCCGTGCGCCGGCTGGCCGGGCGCGCCGCGGAACTGGCGGGCGCACCGGCGGCCCGCGTCGCGGTGATGCCCGGCTTCGTCCTGCGCCTCGGCGGGCTCTTCAACCCGCTCGCGCGGGAGATGGTGGAGGTGACCTACCAGCTGCGGCGGCCGTTCGTCCTCGACTCTTCGGCCGCGACGGCGGCGTTCGGCATCGAGCCGACGCCGACCGACGACGCCCTGCGGGAGACCATCGACGGGCTGCGTGAACTCGCCGCGGCCCGGTGAAGAGAGCCTGGCCCGTCAGCTCTGGCTGGGGATCTCCGTGGCGCGTTCCCACCCGGACGGCAGCCGGCTGACGTTCAGCGCGTGGTCGAGCCCGCTGGCCGACAACGCCCGGCGCACCACGCGGTTGTCGCCCGTGACGACGCGCAGGGTGGCGTTTTCGCGGGCCGCCCACGCCTGGATGCCGCCGAGGGCCGCGAGGCCCGCGCCGTCGAGGAAGTCGACCTCGGACAGGTCGAGCACCAGGACCGGGAACCGGCGATGGGCCCAGGTGCTCAGCGCCGAACGCACCTGGGGGGCGCTGTCCGCGTCGAGCGCGCCGCGGATGCGGACCATGACCGCGCCGAAGTACGGGCGGATGACCTGGATGTCGAACGCAGTGCGCTGTTCGCGCTTCGACGGCGCTACGGGGATCGCCGTCGCTGGGGGCTGGACGACTAACATTCCACGCCTCATTCGCAGATGACGTGACAAGCGGGTCGTTCTCGACCGACCCGCTCGGTCGCTGGCAAGTTCGGGGGACGGATGCTGCTGAACCGCTCTTCGCAGCGTAGTCCTTGATCCGAACGGCGCAACCCCGCCAACGGCCGAACCCCCTACCTCCGCACGCGACCCGCACGCGCGCCCGTCAAACCACCCATCCGGGTGAACGATGATCGGGGAACAGTGACGAGTCACTGTTACCCGATCACCACCGGCTCACCTACCCGGCGTGGTTGGCGAAGATGTCCGATGCCCCGCTGAGGGCCACCGGCCGCGCGACGCCGAAGTACGCCGTCAGTGCCGGACCCGTTGCGGCGAGCCCGGAGTAGTCGCCGAGGAAGTAGCCGCCGGCGTCCGGTGCGGTGGTGTAGTCGAACGACGTCGCGGTCAGCTTCGTCTGCCCGTTGACGGCCCAGTTCGCCGGGTTGCCGCAGTCGCTCGTGGCGGCGTGGCAGTGGGCGAGGAACGCGTCGGTGAGCCCCGGCTGCGCCGGCGTCGCGTTCTGCAGGTCGTAGTAGCTCAGGCCGATCGTGCCGTCGGCGGTCACCTTGATCTGCGGCACGAACGCGGGCGTGTCCCCCGGCGACTGGTCGACGCGGATCGTGCCACCCCACGTCAGCCCGCCGTCGGCCGACTGCGCGAAGGCGATCTTGGCCGCGCCGGTCGCGCTGAACCGGGCGTCCTGCCAGACCGCGTACACGAAGCCGTTGACCGGGTTGACGGCGAACTCGGGCAGCTCGTCGCTGGAGCGGACCGGGTGGCCGGCGATCGTCACCGAAGCCACCTGCTGGGTGTCGATGCCGGTGGCTCCGGACCACGTCGTCCCGCCGTCGGTGGACCGGATGACGGCCGCGGTCGAGGTCGACGAGCCGTGGCAGTGCGCACCGCCGTGGGTGACCGGGCAGGCGCCGCCCTTGTTGGTGATCAGGTCGAAGCCGTCGATCAGCACGCCGCGCCCCGGGCCGGTCGTCGGCACCACGATCTGGTTGCCGATCGTCTGGTCGTTCTGCCCCGGGTCGAAGATGATCCGGCCGGCGCTCCAGGTCTGCCCCCGGTCGGTGGTCCGGGAGAAGTAGCTCGGGCCGCGATAGGTGAACGCGTGCGTGTACGCGCTGGGGTTGGCGTGGCTCTGCGGCGAGACCAGCTGGTCCCACACCGCGTAGGCGCGGTCGGCGAGCAGCGGGTCCGCGGTCACCGTCTCCTTGTCGTTGAGCACCTGCGTCGAAGTGTCCAGGCGCGCGGTGACCGGGGTTTCCCAGTGGTCACCGCCGTCGAGCGAGCGGCTGATCAGGATCGCGCTCGCCCCGCCGAACGCCGGGCCGTCGGCGTTGAAGGAGTCCGCGATCGAGTACACGACCCGGCCGTCGGCGGAGAAGCTGACCCAGGGGTCGGTGGTGCGCTGGAAGTACCCGGGCGAGCCGGCCGCTGCGCCGGCGCAGATGCTGAACCGCGGCTGGGCGGCGGCCGGTGTCCAGGTCGCCCCGCCGTCACGGGAGACGACGTTGGTCAGGCCGTTCGACCCGCCGTCGTTCCAGCGGTCCTGCTGGGCCGAGCCGACGAGGTGGCGCGGGTCGGCCGGGTCGGCGGCGACGTACGGCTCGACCTCGGAGGCCGGGTAGTTGACGCTGCCGCGCGCCTGCTGCTGAGCGACGAGCGGGGCACACGCCGCCCCGCCGCCCAGCGGGTGGTCGGGCACCGCGACCGGCACCCCGGCGGCGAAGGTGGTGGCGACGGCGACACCGGCGCCGGCCAGCAGGGCGGCCACCGCGGCGCCGGGCGGCAGGGCCCGGCGGGCGAACCGCCGGGAGTTCTTCGGGTTCACGGGTGACCTCTTTTCCGACACGCCCCGCGGGCCGGACGGAACGGACACGACCCTGCACCGGGCACGCTGGAGTCGCCGTTTCCCGCACGGTCGTTACGGATCCCGGTCGCCTCGGGTGAACTATCCGGTGCCCCGCTGAAAAAGTCGTCCGTCCACACGGGACTCGGTTAACGGAGGGCCAAAAAGATTCAGCCGGAAATCCCGCCCAGGCCGGCCCGGGACGAGGCCCCTTGACACGGACGGCCCGCCGCCGCATCCTGGTGCATCTCAGGGTTCCTGATATACCGGTCGCTCAGTGAGGAGTCGGACGATGACCGCAGTGGAGGAGAGGCCGGGCACCCGGCCCCGCCCGGACGTCGAACCGGGCCGGCTGTTCATCGGCGGCCGGTGGACCGAGACCGAGGCCCGCTTCGACGCCGTGGACCCGGCCACCGGCCGGACTCTCACCTCCCTCGCCCGCGGGACGGCCGCCGACGTGACCGCCGCGGTGGCCGCGGCCCGCGAGGCGGCCGGAGGCTGGGCCGCGACGCCGGCCCGGCAGCGGGCCCGCGTGCTGCACCGGGTCGCGGACCTGGTGCGGGCCCGCGCCGACGAGATCGCCGCCCTGGAGAGCGCCGACGTCGGCAAGCCGATCTCGCTGTGCCGGGCCGTCGACGTCGAGACCGTCGCCGAGCAGTACGAGTACTACTCGGCCCTGGCGCAGGGCCTGGACGGCGCGGCGCGGCAGATCCCGATCCCCGCGCACGCCTACACGCGCCGCGAACCGCTCGGCGTGGTCGCCGCGATCACCCCGTTCAACTTCCCGCTGATCCTGTCCACCTCGAAGATCGCGCCCGCGCTGGCCGCCGGCAACACCGTGGTGCACAAGCCGGCCGAAGACACCTCCCTCAGCGCGCTGCTGATGGCCGGGCTGCTCGCCGAGGCCGGCGTGCCCGACGGCGTGCTCAACGTGGTCACCGGCTTCGGCTCGGAGATCGGGGACGCCCTGCTGAGCCACCCCGGGGTGGACAAGATCGCGTTCACCGGCTCCACCGCCGTCGGCCGGCACGCGGCGGCCGTGGCCGGGCAGCACCTCAAGCCGGTCACCCTGGAACTCGGCGGCAACGCCGCGCACCTCGTGTTCGAAGACGCCGACGTCGAGCTGGCGGTCGCCGCGGTGATCAAGGCGTTCGTGTTCAACACCGGCCAGTTCTGCATGGGCGGGCCCCGGCTGCTCGTCGCCGACGCGCTGTACGACACGATCCTGGGCGCGCTGGCCGAAGCCGTGCCGCACGTGCCGGTCGGCGACCCGTTCGACCCCGGGACGGTGGTCGGCCCGATGGCGGGCGAGCGGCACCGGGCGAAGGTGGAGCAGTACGTCGAGCAGGCCCGCGCCGACGGCGGCCGGATCGTCACCGGTGGCGGCCGGCCGGACATCGAGGGCGGGTTCTTCTTCGAGCCCACCGTGATCGCGGACCTGCCGGCCGGCTCCCGGGTGATCCATGAGGAGATCTTCGGTCCCGTGCTGACCGTGCAGCGCTTCACCTCCGAAGACGAAGCGGTCGCGCTGGCCAACGGCACGCCCTACGGCCTCGCGGCCGGGCTGCAGACGACGAACCTGGCCCGCGCGCACCGCGTCGCCGCGCGGCTGCAGGCCGGGATCGTCTGGGTCAACGACTGGGCGATGCTCGACCCCGCGATCCCCTTCGGCGGGGTCAAGGACTCCGGCTTCGGCCGCGAGTACGGCCCCGAATCCCTCGACGCGTACACGCGCACGAAGTCCGTCGTCATCTCCCTCGCCTGAGCCCAGGAGCATCCCCATGACCACCACCACCGCGGCCGTCGTGGAGTCCGCCGGCGCCGGCTTCGCCCTCGGCGAAGTGGCCCTCGACGAGCTCCGACCGGACGAAGTCCGGGTCCGGATCGTCGCCACCGGTGTCTGCCACACCGATCTCGGCGTCGCGGCCGGCGCGCTGCCGTTCCCGCTGCCGGGCGTGCTCGGCCACGAAGGCGCCGGGATCGTCGAGGAGGTCGGCGCCGCCGTCACGCGCGTGCAGGCCGGCGACCGGGTCCTGCTCAGCTACACCTCCTGCGGCGGCTGCGCGAACTGCCGCGACGGCCACCCCGCCTACTGCGAAACCTGGCTGCCGGCCAACCTGCTCGGCGGGCAGCGCCCGGACGGCACGACCCCGATCTCCCGCGACGGCACCCCGCTCGGCGGGCACTTCTTCGGCCAGTCCAGCTTCGCCGGGCACGCCGTCGCCGACGAACGCAGCGTCGTCAAGGTCGCCGCCGACGCGCCGCTGGACCTGCTGGCCCCGCTCGGCTGCGGCATCATGACCGGCGCCGGCGCGGTGTGGAACGTCCTCGCCCCGCGCCCGGGCGCCACGCTGCTGGTCACCGGGGCCGGCGCGGTCGGCCTGTCGGCGGTCATGGCCGCCCACCTGACGCCGGCGAGCCGGATCATCGCCGTCGACCGGGTGCCCCACCGGCTCGCGCTGGCCCGCGAACTCGGCGCCACCGACACGATCGACACCGGCGGCGAGGACCTCGCCGAGGCGGTCGGGAAACTGACCGGCGGCCGCGGGGTCGACGGCGTCGTCGAGACCACCGGCAACGCCGGCGTCCTGGAGACGGCGATCGGTGCGCTGGCCGCGCGCGGCACCGCGGTCGTCGTCGGCGCGCCCGCGTTCGGCACGACGGTGCCGGTGGACGTCAACTTCCTGCTCCCCGGGCGGCACGTCGTCGGCCTCACCATGGGCGACGCGGAGACCCAGACCCTGGTGCCGACCCTGGCCGAACTGGTCGCCGCCGGCCGGTTCCCGATCGAAAAGCTGGTCACGCACTACGAGTTCGGGCAGATTCAACAGGCAGTGGACGACATGCTCGCCGGTACGACGATCAAACCGGTGCTCCGCTGGTGAAGGAGGCTGCAGTGAACCTGCCCGATTTCGGCCTGGGCAGCTGGCCCGCGCGGCGGGCCCGGATCAACCCGGACCGGACCGCGCTGGTCCAGGCGAACCGGAGCCTGACCTACGCCGGGCTCGCCGAACGCGTCGAACGCCTCGGCGGCGCGCTGGCCCGGCGAGGCGTGCGCCCGGGCGACCGCGTGGCCTACCTCGGCGTCAACGACATCACCGTGTTCGAGACGCTGTTCGCCACCGCCCGCCGCGGCGCGCTCTTCGTCCCGCTCAACTACCGGCTCTCCCCCACGGAGATCCGGTACATGCTCGACGACAGCGGCGCTTCGGTCCTGGTGCACAGCGCGGACACCGCCGACCTGGTGGCGGCGGCCGGTGGGCTGCCGGACGGCGTCCTCATCGCGACGGACCCGGCCGACGGGGGCTTCGAGGCGGCGATCGCCGAGGCCGGGGCGCCTCCGGACACCGCGGTGCGCCTGGAAGACCCGTGCCTCCTGCTCTACACCTCCGGCACCACCGGACGGCCGAAGGCGGCGATCCTCACCCACGGCAACCTCACCTGGAACACCGTCAACCAGCTCGCACACCTCGACGTCCTGGGCACCGACAAAGCGCTGTGCATCGCGCCGCTGTTCCACTGCGTCGGGCTGGGCCAGATCACGCTGCCGACGCTGTTCAAGGGCGGCAGCGTGGAACCGGTGGCGAAGTTCGATCCGGGCACCATCCTCGCCCGGATCGGCGAAGCCGGGATCACCAGTTTCTCCGCGGTCCCCACGATGCTGGAAATGATGTGCCGCCACGAGGACTGGGACCGCACCGACCTGAGCTCGCTGACCTGCGTGCTCTACGGCGGCTCGCCGGTGGCCGAGCGCGTCGCCCGCGCGTGGCTGGACCGCGGGGTGAAGCTCCTGCAGGGCTACGGCATGACCGAGGCGGCGCCGGGCGTCTCGATGGCCACCCACGAGGGCACGCTCGATCACCCGGTCGCCGCCGGGGTGCCGCACTTCTTCACCGACGTGGCCGCGCTCGGCCCCGACCTCACGCCGCAGCCGCTCGGCGGAACACCGGCCGAACTGCTCGTGCGCGGCCCGCACGTCTTCGGCGGCTACTGGAACCGGCCCGAGGAGTCGAAGGCGAGCTTCGTCGAGGGCGATTGGTTCCGCACCGGTGACGTCGTCCGCGTCGACGACGACGGCTGGGCCCACGTCGTCGACCGGGTCAAGGACCTGATCATCTCCGGCGGGGAAAACGTGTACCCGGCCGAGATCGAAGCGGTCGCCGTGCGGCTCGACGCGGTCGACGCCTGCGCCGTGGTCGGCGTGCCCGACGAGCGCTGGGGCGAGGCGGGCGCGGCCTTCGTCGTGGTCCGGCCCGGTGCCGAGCTGGACGAACCGCAGTTCCGCGCGCACCTCGAACGGCACCTGGCGCGCTACAAGGTCCCGAAACACGTGCAGTTCACCGACACCCTGCCCCGCAACGCCACCGGCAAGATCCGCCGCGTCGAACTGCGCACCCTGGCCGCCGAAACCTTCACGAACGGACCCGCATGACCAGCCCCCTCCTGCCCCCTTCGCTGCGCCTGGAGCTGCGGGACGACATCGCCGTGCTGAGGCTGGCCCGTCCCGAGAAGCGCAACGCCCTCGACGACGCGACCGTGCTCGGCCTCGAGTCGTTCTTCGGCGCCCCGCCGCCGGGGATCAAGGCCGTCGTGCTCGACGCCGTCGGCGACCACTTCTCCGCCGGGCTGGACCTTTCCGAGCTCACCGAGCGCGACGCGTTCGAGGGCCTGGAGCACTCGATGATGTGGCACCGCGCCTTCGAGCGGCTCGAACGCGGGCGGGTCCCGGTGGTCGCCGTGCTCAAGGGCGCGGTCGTCGGCGGTGGCCTGGAACTCGCGGCCGCCGCGCACATCCGCGTCGCCGAACCCTCGGCGTTCTACGCCCTGCCGGAGGGCCAGCGCGGGCTGTTCGTCGGCGGCGGCGCGTCGGTGCGGGTGCCGCGGTTGATCGGCGCGCACCGGATGGCCGACATGATGCTCACCGGCCGCGTGCTCGACGCCGACGAGGGCCACGCCGCCGGATTGTCGCACTACCGCGTCGAAAACGGCCTCGAGCACGCGCTCGGCCTGGCCCGCAAGATCGCCGACAACTCGCCGATCACCAACTTCGCCGTCCTGCAGGCCCTTCCGCGCATCGCCGAGGCCAACCCGGCCGAGGGGTACCTGATGGAGGCGCTGATGGCCGCCGTCGCCAGCGGCAGCGCCGAAGCGAAGGAAAAGATGCAGGCGTTCCTCGAAAAGCGCGCCGGGAAGGTCGGCCGATGATCCTGCGCCCGGTCGCGCCCGACGTCCGCGAAACCACCGAGATCGGCCGGTACCTGCGGTGGCTGGAAGCCCGCGGGCACTTCTTCGACGACTACGCGGCCCTGCACCGGTGGTCGGTGACCGACCTCGACGGCTTCTGGTCCTCGATCAAGGACTTCTTCGGCGTCCGCTTCGCCACCCCGGCCACCGCGGTGGTGCCCGACCGGACCATGCCCGGCACGGACTGGTTCCCGGGCGCGACCCTCAACTACGCCGAACACGCCCTCGGCCACGGTCCCGGCGACGCGGCCGCGATCATCGCCTACTCCCAGACGCGGGACCGCACCGAGCTGACCTGGGCGCAGCTGCGCGACCAGGTCGCGCGCGCCCGCGCGGGACTGGCCCGGCTCGGGGTCGGGCGCGGCGACCGCGTCGTCGCGTACCTGCCGAACATCCCGGAAGCCGTGGTCGCCTACCTGGCGGTCGCGAGCCTGGGCGCCATCTGGGCCTCCTGCGCCCCCGAGTTCGGCGCCCGGTCGGTGGTCGACCGGTTCGGCCAGATCGAACCGCGGGTGCTGCTGACGGTGTCCGGCTACCGCTACGGTGCCAAGGACGTCGACCGCCGCGCCGAGGTCGCCGAAATCCGTGCCGGCCTGCCCACCGCCGAGCACGTCGTGCACGTCCCCTACGGCGAGCACGACCTGCCCGGCACGCTCGCCTGGGCCGACCTGCTCACCGAAAGCAGTGACATCCGGGCCTTCGGCCCGAGCCGGGGGCTCCGCCACCCGGAGCCCCCGAAAGCGTGCGAGTCGGGATTCGAGCCGGTCGGCTTCGCGCACCCGCTGTGCGTGCTGTTCTCCTCCGGCACCACGGGCAAGCCGAAGGCGATCGTGCACGGCCACGGCGGCATCCTGCTGGAGCACCTCAAGAACCACGGCCTCAGCTGGGACCTGCGCCCGGGCGACCGGATCCTGTGGTTCTCCACCACCGCCTGGATGATGTGGAACGCGCTGGTGTCGGGACTGCTCACCGGCGCGTCGATCGTGCTGGTCGACGGCAACCCGCTGCACCCGGACCTGGCCTGGCAGTGGCGGCTGGCCCACGAAACACGGGCGACGCTGATGGGCGCGAGCCCGGGATTCCTGATGGCGTGCCGGAAAGCGGGGCTCGACCCGGCCGCCGAGTACGACCTGTCCGCGCTGCGGCAGCTCGGCGCGGCGGGCAGCCCGCTGCCCGCCGAAGGCTTCCACTGGGTGCACGAGCGGTTCCCGGGCGTTCTGCTCAACGTCGGCAGCGGCGGCACCGACGTGTGCAGCGGCATCGTCCAGGGCGGCCCGCTGCAGCCGGTCCGGGCGGGCGAGATCTCCGGTCCCTGCCTCGGCGTCGATGCGAAGGCGTTCGACGAGCACGGCGCCGAAGTCGTCGGGGAACTGGGCGAGCTGGTGATCACCGCCCCGATGCCGTCGATGCCGGTGGGGTTCTGGGGCGACGGCTCGGGGGCGCGCTACCGGGAGACGTACTTCTCGACCTATCCCGGCGTCTGGCGGCACGGCGACTGGATCCGGTTCACCCCCGAGGGCGGCTGCGTCATCGCCGGCCGCTCGGACGCCACCCTCAACCGCGGCGGGGTCCGGCTGGGCACCGCCGAGTTCTATGCCGTCGTCGAGGAACTCCCGGAGATCGAGGACTCCCTCGTCGTGCACCTCGAAGACCCCGCGGGCGGCAACGGCGACCTCCGGCTGTTCGTGGCGCTGCGGTCCGGCGCCGAACTCGACGACACCCTGCGTCGCAAGATCGCCTCGGCGTTGCGGACCGCGCTCTCGCCGCGGCACGTGCCGGACGCGATCACCGCCGTGCCGTCGATCCCCCGCAACCGCACCGGGAAGAAACTGGAGCTGCCGGTGAAGAAACTGCTCCGCGGCGCCCGGCCGGACGACGTCGCCGCGCGTGACGTCCTGGCCGATCCCGCGTCACTGGACCCGTTCGTCGCGCTCGCCGGAGGGCCGGCATGACCGTCCGGATCACCTCGTCCCCCGCCGGCCGCGCGGCGAAGCCCGGCCGGATCACCACCATCGCGGTCGTCGGGACCGGCGTGATCGGGGCCGGCTGGGCCGCGCACTTCCTCGCCCGCGGCTTCGACGTCGTCGCCACCGATCCGGCGCCCGGCGCCGAGGAGCGGCTGCGGGCCGACGTCGCCGCCCACTGGCCCACCTTGATCCGGCTGGGCCTCGCAGAAAGCGCGTCGCAGGATCGGCTGAGCTTCGCCACCGACGCCGGCGCCGCGGTGGCGGAGGCGGATTTCGTGCAGGAGAACGGGCCCGAACGCGAAGACGTCAAGCACGCCCTGTTCGCCGTGCTCGACGAGGCCGCGCGGCCGGACGTGATCCTGGCGAGCAGCTCGTCCGGGCTGCTGCCGAGCGTCATCGCGCGGGGGTGCCCGAAGCACCCCGAGCGCGTGGTCGTCGGGCACCCGTTCAACCCGCCGCACGTGATCCCGCTCGTGGAAGTCGTGCCGGGCGCCGAAACCACGCCGGAGGTCGTCGACCGCGCGGTCGAGTTCTACACCGCGGCCGGCAAGCGGCCGATCCGGCTGACGCGGGAGGTGCCCGGCCACGTCGCGAACCGGCTGCAGGCCGCGCTGTGGCAGGAGGCGTACTCCCTCGTCGAACGCGGGGTCGCGACGGTCGCCGACATCGACGCCGCCATCTCCCACGGGCCCGGCCTGCGCTGGGCCGTGCTCGGCCCGTTCGCCAACCAGCACCTCTCCGGCGGCGCGGGCGGGCTCGCGCACGTCCTGCGCCACCTCGGCCCGCCCACCGAACAGTGGTGGCGCGACCTCGGCCGCGTCCACCTGACGCCGGAACTCGCCGAGTCCCTCGTCGCCGGCGTCGACGCCGAACTGGCCGGCACCGACCACGACCGGCTCGTCGCCGCCCGCGACGCCGTCCTCGACCGCCTGCTGGCCGCCAAGGCCGCACAGCCCGACCTGCCCTGACCCTGGAGCTCTTCGTGGATCTTTCCTCCCTGACCGCCATCGACGTCCACACCCACGTCGAGCAAGACGGCCACGGCTGCTTCGCCCTCGACCAGGAACTGCTGGACGCGTCGGAGAAGTACTTCCGCGCCGGCCAGGACCGGACGCCGACGGTGACCGCGATCGCCGAGCACTACCGGGCGCGGAACATGGCCGCCGTCGTCTTCACGGTCGAGGCGCCGGCCGCGACCGGGCACCCCGCGCTGTCGAGCGAGGAGATCGCCGACGCCGCCGCCGAGCACGCGGACGTGCTCATCCCGTTCGGTTCCGTCGACCCGCACGCCGGCAAGGCCGCCGTGCTCCGCGCGCGCCGGCTCGTCACCGAGCACGGGGTGCGCGGGTTCAAGTTCCACCCGAGCCTGCAGGCGTTCGAGCCGAACGACGTCCGGTACTACCCGCTCTACGAGGCGATCGCCGAGCTGGGCGTCCCGGCCCTGTTCCACACCGGGCAGACCGGCATCGGCGCCGGCCTGCCGGGCGGGCACGGCATCAAGCTGCGCTATTCGAACCCGATGCTGCTCGACGACGTCGCCGCCGATTTCCCGGACCTGACGATCATCCTGGCCCACCCGTCGGTTCCGTGGCAGGACGAAGCGATCTCGGTCGCGACGCACAAGGCGAACGTGTACATCGATCTGTCGGGCTGGTCGCCGAAGTACTTCCCGCCCCAGCTGGTGCGCGCGGCCAACACCCTGCTGAAGCGGAAGGTCCTGTTCGGGTCCGATTTCCCGGTGATCACCCCGGACCGCTGGCTCGCCGACTTCGCCGAGCTGGAGATCAAGGACGAGGTGCGGCCGCTGATCCTCAAGGACAACGCCATCCAGGTACTCCGGCTGGCTTGAACACCGCACAACGTTTGTCCGCTACGTCCCCGGGCATCCGCAGCCTTCCAAGACTCACGATGGGAGGCGGCGTCGTGGCGGAGGGTGACGTGCACACCTACTACGAAGACGGACTGTGGAAGAACCGCGTCGAAGGCGGCCGCCGGGCGTCCAACACCTCTCCCCGCCGGGTCGACGCCGTGCTGGCGGGGCGGCAGATCGCGCGCAAGCGCCGGGTCGGACACTTCGTCCACACGCCCGAGGGCGAGGTCGAAACCGAACGCGACTTCCGGCCCCGCGTCCCCCGCACCGACCACGGCCGATGACGGCGGATGTAACGGAACACCCGTTCGGACGATAGCCCGTTCGTGTCCGGGGACGCCCCGGCCTTCATGAACGGATCACCCATGCCTCGCCTTCGCCTGGCCGCGCTCCTCACGGCCGGTTCCCTCGCCCTCGCCGGCTGCTCCGGCACCCCGAGCACGCCGGCCCCGGCCGCGGCCGGCTCCACCACGCCGGCGTCGTCCACGGCTCCGGCGACCCCGGCGCTCGACGCCGCCAAGGTGGGCGCCGCGATCAACGACGCCGCCAAGCAGGCCACGGCCGTGCACGTCAAGGGCACGATGACCCAGGAGGGCAGCGCCCTCAACCTGGACCTGCAGCTCAACCCGGACAGCGCGAGCGGCACGGTGGTGAAGGACGGCCTCGAGATCCCCGTCCTGCGGATCGGCGACAAGTACTACTTCAAGTTCAGCGACTCGCTGGTGAAGCAGGCCGGCGTCCCGGCCTCGGCGGCCAAGCAGCTCACCGGCAAGTGGGTGTCGTCGAAGGCCAAGATCGGCGAAGGCATCGCGGACGCGTTCAAGATGTTCCTCGACTACAAGTCGTTCACCGAGGGCACGCTGGGCGAGATGCAGAAGTCGACCTTCAAGCCGGGCGAGCCGACGACGCTCGCGGGCGCACCGGCGCTGACCTTCACGAGCCCGGACGGCACGGCCACGGTGGCGGCGACCGAGCCCCACTACCTGCTGCGCATGGCGGACCCGAAGCAGGGCGCGATGGAGTTCAGCGACTGGAACAAGCCGGCCACGGTCTCCGAGCCCCCGGCAGCCGAGATCTACTCCGGCCCGGGTTCCTGACGGCTCCCGGCACTCGACGGCCGCCGCCGGGCATCGAACACCCTGGTGGCGGCCGTTCGGCCCGGTGAACCGGGCCACACTTCCCGCTTCCTTCAGCGGTAAGGGCCGAGCTGCACCTCCCTGCGCGGCAAGGGCCGAGCCGGGCGCCACAGCTGCGGCAAGGGGCCGAGCCGGGCGGAACGGCCGCGACCAGCGCCGAACCGAACCCGCTTCCGCGGCCAGGGCCAAGCCGGGCAGGCGCGACAGCTGCGGCCGAGTCCTCAGCGGCTCACCGGCGCGCCAGCAAAGCCCACACCGTCTTCCCGCCCGAGCGGGACCGGCTGCTCCCCCACCGCTTCGCGACTTTGGTCACCATCCGCAGCCCCAGCCCCGCCCGGGCCAGGTCGAGGCCCTCGCGCAGCACCGCCGGGCGCCCGCTCTCGTCGGAGACCGCCACGGACAAGGTCCCGCGGCGCAGCTCCAGCCGCAGCCGGGGCGCCGAATCCGTGTGGCGGAGCGTGTTCTCGACCAGCTCGGTCGCGATCAGCTCGGCGTCCTCGGCCAGCTCCGGCACCATCCACTCGGCGCAGATCCCGCGGACGAACCCGCGGGCCCGCGCCGACGTGCGCGGCGAACGGTCGAGCAGGCGCCCCACCTGTCGCCGGGCCGGGCGGGTCAGCGCCGCCTCCGCCGTGGCGGTGTCCGCGTACACCGGCACGCCGGTCGCCGCGAGCGCCGCGCGCTGTTCCGGACGCCCGGTCACCAACGCGAACGGGACGGCCGGCCACTCACCCACGCGCAGGGCGACCAGGGTGAACACGCGGATCAGCGCCCGGTCGCGCAGTTCGAGGCGCTCGACGTCGATCAGCACACCGTCCTCGGAATCCGCCCCGAATTCCAGCAACCGGTCACGCAGCTCCGGATAGGTCGTCCGATCCAGCACGCCGACGACCGAGGCCTTGGCCAGTGCGCCGTGCCGCGGCACCAGCCACACCGAATTGTGCCTGGCCAGCACCGGTGACCACCTCCTTCACGACGTTCACCCGATCGGATATCCGTTCGCGAACCCGTCAAACACGGCGATTCGCCGGTCGATGCGGCCGATCGGGGGAAATCCGCGAAGCCGAAACCGAAAAGCCCGCAAACTCGTCGGCGGCGCATTCCGTGAAAGACACCGCGACCGAAGAAATCGGCCCCGGCGAAATGCTCGCCACCGCCTCGCGGCCCCGACCTCACGCCGAGGGCATGCCCCCGCGGTCGGCGTCCTCTTCGTCGCTGTCGCCGGCGCGGGGCTCCTGGTCGCGGAACGTCGGCTCGGTGTGCTCGCCGGCGATGTCGGCGTCGGCTTCCATGCTCTCGGCGGTCACCGGGTCGATTTCGGGAGTGCTCATTCGCTTCCTCCGATCGGGCGAAACCCGGGCATACCCGGCGGACCGCCGGGCGAAACGCGTTTGCCGGCCGCGGCGCCGGGCATGTCGCCCGGCGGGTCCCCCGGCCGAGGGGCCCGCTCACCGAATCGGGAGGAAACGACCATGGCATCGATGGAAACCGAGGTCCGGCGAACCCCGCGCCAGCTCCTCGCCGCGATCGTGGGAGTGGTTTTCCTGCTGGTCGGCGTGCTGGGGTTCATTCCCGGCGTGACGACCCACTACGACATGCTCACCTGGGCCGGGCACCATTCCGGCGCCCTGCTCCTGGGCGTCTTCGCCGTTTCGATCCTGCACAACATCGTGCACCTCGCCTTCGGCGTCGCCGGGCTCGCCCTGGCGAGGACGGCGAGCGGCGCCCGGGCCTTCCTCGTCGGCGGCGGGGTGATCTACCTGGTCCTGTGGCTCTACGGCCTGGTGATCGACCAGGGCAGCGCGGCCAACTTCGTCCCGGTCAACACCGCCGACAACTGGCTGCACTTCGGCCTGGGCGTCGGGATGATCGCACTCGGCCTGATCCCGCTCGGCGCCACGCGCAGTCCTGTCGCCGACTCGCGGTGACGGGTGCCGGGCCGGGCGGCCGGGTCACGACGGCCGCCCGGCCCGGCTCCCCGCGTAGGCCCGTTCCCGCAGCCGCACCAGCCAGTCCGGGGCGAACTCCAGCCCGTCCGGGCGGTTCAGCATCGGATCGAACGACGGCGCCTCGCCGCCGGTCCCGGTCAGCGCCAGCACGGCGCTGTCGCACCAGCGCCCGTCTTCGCGGCCGGTCCGGAGCACGAACTCCCACGTTCCCGTCGCGCGGGCCGCGTCGAGCGACGCCTCGATCCGCGGCGACGACGTCTCCGCCCACGCCCCCAGCCAGACGAGCCGGTCGGCCCGGCGGTACGGCACGAGACTGCTGTAGGCCCCGCGCGTCCACGCGGCCGCCGGCCGGGGCAGCATCCGGCCGACGTGCCCGCTGCCCGCCGTCGTCAGCAGGATGTCCCACGGCCCGCCGTCGCGGCCCGCGCCGGGAATCCGCACCGCCAGCCCGAGCGCGTCCGGCAGCCGCCCGGGTGTGCCGGCGCCCTTGGACAGCCGGGCGACGACGGGCGCCGGCCCGGACGGCCACGGCAGGTCGTCGGCGACGGGCCGGAGTTCGCCGTGCCGGACCACGCCCGCGGGGTGGAAGGCCGGGGCGCGCCGCAGCGCCGCCAGCCCGCGGAAGCCCGCCGAGACGAGGCCGGTCATGTGTACTTCCCTCCGGGCCGGGGTATTCGGATCACCCCTCCCGATACCCGCGCGGAGCACGGGGAAACCGCACCGACCCGAGGAGCTCACCATCGCCACCGCGGTCCTGTTCGACGTCGACGGCACGCTCGTCGATTCCAACTACCTCCACGTCCACGCCTGGCGCCGGGCGTTCCACGAGCTGGACCGGGACGTCGACTCCTGGCGCGTGCACCGCGCGATCGGCAAGGGGTCCGGCAAGCTGTTGAGCACCCTGCTGGGCGACGAAGACGCCGGCCGCATCGGCGACGAGGCGAAGGACCTGCACAGCCGCTTCTACCTGGAGACGGCCGGCCTGCTGCGGCCGTTCGACCGCGCCCCCGAGCTCATCCGCGTCTTGGCGGACCGCGGGATCCGCGTCGTGCTGGCGACGTCGGCGGCGCCGGACGAGCTCAAGGAGCTGCGCCGCGTCCTCGACGTCGACGACGTGGTCGCGGGCATCGTTTCCGGTGACGACGTCGAAGCGACGAAGCCCGATCCGGAGCCGGTGTTCGCCGCGCTCGACAAGGCCGGGACCGCACCGGAGGAGACGATCTTCGTCGGCGATGCGGTCTGGGACGTCCACGCCGCCACCAAGGCCGGCGTGCGCACGGTTTCGGTGCTCTCCGGCGGCGTCGGCGCGGCGGAGCTGACCGACGCCGGTGCCGTGGCGGTCTACGACGACGCCGCGGCGATCCTGGCCGGGCTGGACGAGAGCGTACTGATCAGCTGACCTTGGCGGCGACCAGCCGTTCCACCAGCCCGAGCTTGAACCGCTCCCGCCGCCGCACCGGCAGCCCGAGCGCCTCGACGAGCCGCAGCGGCCGCCGCCGGAAGTGCTCGCCGGCCAGCGGGACGCTCGCGAGCTCGAGCAGCCACTGCAGGCCCCGCACGAACCGCGACGACGAGGCGACGTGGTCGACCAGGATCAGCCGCCCGCCCGGGCGCAGCACCCGCACCATCTCCCCGACCGCGGCGGCGGGGTCGGGGATGGCGCAGAGGCCGAACGTGCACACCACGGTGTCGAACGAGGCTTCGGCGAACGGCAGGGCCTCGGCGTCGGCCTCGCGCAGGGTCACCGGGTGGCCGAGCCGTCGGGCGCGGTCGCGGGCGATGGCCAGCATCCCCTCGCTGAGGTCGACGCCGGTGAGCGTCACCCCCGCGGGGTAGCTGGGGAGGTTCAGCCCGGTCCCGACCGCGACCTCCAGGACCTCGCCCGTCGCCTGGCCGCAAGCCCACGCCCGCGAATCGCCGAAGAGACGGCGATCCCAGTAGTCCATCTCCGCGTCGTAGGTCGTGGACTTGCGGTCCCAGTACCGACGCCACCGCTCCGGCTTCGTCATGTCCTCCAGCGAAGCACGAACCGGCGCCTCAGCCGAACCTGCCCGGCTCCTGGCGGCGATCCGGGGCGACCGCCCGGTGCCGCCGGCTCACTCGACGTGCGCCGCGGCGGCGAGGATCACCTCGGCGACGACGTCCGGCTGCGACACCGCGACCGCGTGCGAGGCGTCGATCCGGCGGACCGTCGACGACGCGCGCTCGGCCATGAACTCCTGCGCCTGGGCCGGGATCGCGTTGTCGTGGTTCGCGACCAGCGTCCACGACGGCAGCTTCGTCCACGCCGGGGTGCCCTCGAACGGCGCGGCCAGCGCCTGCTGCGCGACCGGCCGCTGGGTCACCGCCATGATCGCCGCGGTGGCGGCGGGGACGTCGGCGGCGAAGACCTCGGCGAAGTCCTCCGGCTTGATCGACAGCTCGGGCTGACCGTCCTGCTCGAGGACGTTCGTCGTCTCCGGGCCGAGCTTGGCGCCCGGGTAGCGGCCGGACAGCTCGAACACGCTCTCCCCCGCGTCCGGCTGGAACGCGGCGATGTAGACCAGGGCACGCACGTGGGGGGCGTCGGTGGCCGCGCGGGTGATCAGGGCGCCGCCGTAGGAGTGGCCGGCCAGGACGACCGGGCCTTCGACGCTGTCGACGACGTCCTTCACGTAGGCCGCGTCGGACTCGACGCCCCGCAGCGGGTTCGCCACCGCCCGGACCGGATAGCCCTGCTCCTGCAGCTTCGCGACGACCCCGGTCCAGCTGGACGAGTCGGCGAACGCGCCGTGGACCAGGACGATGGTGGGCTTGCTCATGGCTGGCTCCTTTGGGAGAACGATCGGTCTTTCTGCTAGCTACTGTGGCCTCTCCGGGACGCCGTGGCAATGTGACGAAGCCGATCTGGCAGAACGATCGGTCTTTCTCTATGCTGCGGAAATGAGGACTGCCGAGCCGCACCCGAAGGACCGGCTGCTCGCGACCGCCGCCCGCCTCTTCTACGCCGAGGGCATCCACGCCGTCGGGGTGGAACGCCTGGTTTCCGAGGCGGCCGTGACCCGGGCGACCTTCTACCGCCACTACCCGACGAAAGACGACCTGGTCGCGGCCTACCTCGCCGAGACCAGCCGTCAGATCCGCGCGGCCGTCGACGCGGCGCGGGCGGGCAAACCGCCGCGCGAGGCGCTGGCCGAGACCATGGCGGTGGTCGGCGACGCCACGTGCGGCGAAGACTTCCGCGGCTGCCAGTTCCTCAACGCCGCCGCCGAGTACCCCGATCCGGCGAACCGGGTCCGCCGGGTCATCGACGACCACCGGCAGTGGTTCTTCGGCGTGCTGCGCGACCAGGCGGCGGACCTCGGCCACCCGGAACCGGACCACGCGGCCCGCGTGCTCGTCCTGCTGCGCGACGGCGCCCTGCACGGTGGCGAACTCGACGACGCCGCCAAGGTGCGCACCACGCTGCGCCGGGCCGTCGACGACTTCCTGCCCGCTTGACCGGCCCCCCGAACAGGCGTTCAAGCGGCTTTCACCTGCGCAAACCCAGCTAATCTAGGCCGAACGGGTTACCTTGGGCACGGAAGGTGACGGAGGTCCGAAATGGCGGCAGACGACGCGTCGCTCGTCCCGGCCTGGCTGGAGCCGATGCTCGCCAAGGCCGACGGCGGGCGGCTGCGCACCGGCCCGGAGTGGGCCTACGAGTACAAACTGGACGGTTACCGGGCGGCCATGCGGATCGCCCCGGACGGCACCACCGTGCTCACCAGCCGCAACAACATCGACTTCACCGCGGAGTTCACCGACCTCGAGGGCGTGCTCGCCCCCGCACTGGACGGCCGCGCCGCCTACCTGGACGGCGAGATCGTCGTCTACGGCGAGGACGGCCGGATCGACTTCGAGCGGATGCAGGAGCGCCGCGGCCGCTACGTCCGGCACCAGAGCGGGCCGAAGGGGCGGGAGTTCACCGACGTCCCGGTCCGGTTCCTGGCCTTCGACCTGCTCCGGCTCGGGGACGAGAGCCTGCTGGCCATGCCGTACGACGAGCGCCGCCGGCTGCTGGCCGAGCTGCCGATGCCCGATCCGTACCGCGTTTCGGTGGTCCGCGCGGTCACCTTCGACGAGCTCGCCGCCGATCGCCGCACCCCCGCGGACTTCCTCGCCCACGCCGCGTCCGCCGGGTACGAGGGCGTCGTCGCGAAACTGCGGTCGTCGGCCTACCACCCCGGGCAGCGGCCGGATTCGTGGCTCAAGCACCCGCTGGTCCGGACGCAGGAGGTGATCGTCTGCGGCTGGCGGCCCGGGCAGAACAGCTTCACCGGCACCCTCGGCGGGCTCCTGCTCGGCGCGCACGACCCCGCGACCGGCGACCTGGTCTACATCGGCGACGTCGGCACCGGCTTCAGCCAGGCCACCCGCGCCGACCTGCGGGCGCAGCTGGAGGCGATGGAGCGCCGCACTCACCCGTTCGTGACGACGCCGCCGCGGGAGGACACCGCCCGCGCCCGCTGGGTGGAGCCGCGGCTGGTCGGCGAGATCGTCTACCGCCAGTTCACCCGCGGTGGCCGCGTCCGCCACACCGCCTGGCGGGGCCTGCGCCACGACAAGGACCCGGCCGAGGTCCTGGCGCCGCGCGCGGTTCCGCACGAACCCGCCGGCGCGGCTCCGGCACCGCCTTCGCCCTCGTCGTCGGCTTCGGCGTCGGCGTCGCCTTCACCCGAGCCGGCGGGGCAGCGGATCACCGTCCAGGCCGGCGATCGGCGGCTCACACTGTCCAATCTGGACAAGGTGCTGTACCCGGCGGACGGCTTCACCAAGGGCGAGGTGATCAACTACTACTCCCGCGTCGCGGCGGTGCTGCTGCCGCACCTCGCCGGGCGGCCGGTGACGTTCATCCGCTACCCGAACGGCGTCGACGGCCAGAAGTGGTTCGAGAAGAACGCCCCGAAGGGCGCCCCGGACTGGCTGCGCACGGTGCGCCTGGCCGGCACGGGCGGCACGATCGACTACCCGCTCCTGGACGACCTCCCGGGCCTGGTGTGGGCGGCGAACATGGCGGCGCTCGAGCTGCACGTTCCCCAGTGGACGGTGGAGCAGGGCACCCGGCAGCCCCCGGACCGGCTGGTGTTCGACCTGGACCCGGGCCCGGGCACGACGATCGTCGACTGCTGCCGGGTGGCGGAGCGCCTGCACGACGTCCTGGTCGCCGACGGGCTGACACCGTACGCGAAAACGTCGGGCTCCAAGGGAATGCAGCTCTACTGCGGAATCCGCACGGACGACCCGGCGGCCCCGTCGGCGTACGCCAAGCGGCTCGCCCAGCGCCTGGCGAAGGAGACACCGGAGTCGGTGACGGCGGTGATGGCGAAGGCCCAGCGCACGGGCCGGGTGTTCATCGACTGGAGCCAGAACAACCCGGCGAAGACGACGGTGGCCCCGTATTCGTTGCGCGGCCGCGACCACCCGACGGCGTCGACCCCGGTGACGTGGGACGAGGTGCGAGCTTGCCGCCACGTGAACCGCTTGACGTTCACGGCGGACGACGTCTTGGACCGCCTCGAAGACCACGGCGATCTGCTGGCGGGACTGATCGAGGACCGCGCGCCGCTGGGGTGAGGTCAGGCGCGCCGCATGAACCGCCTCATGGTGCCGACGAGCCCACCGGAGTCCGGCTCCGGCTGCTGTTGCGGGCGCGGCTGCGGTTGCGGTTGCGGCGCTTCGGGTTCCGGTGCACGAACTCGGGGAACACCGGCCGTTTCCGGCGCGGGTGCCTCGGGCCGAAGCGCATGCTTCGGCTGCTGCGGGACCCCGGAGACTCCCGGCTCGGCCAGCCGTCCCGGCGACTGCGAGGAAACCGGCACCGATCCGACCGCCGGTTGTGCCGCCGCCGGCGGCGCCGCCGGAACCTGATCCGAAGAAACCGGCGCACCAGTAAACCCCGGCCCAGGCACCGATCCCCCAGCCTGCACCGTCGAAACCGCCACCGGCGCGCCCTCCGGCACACCTGGCTGCTCCGCTACCTCACCGGACTGCGGGCGCGGCGCAGGAATCTCCCCGGCGATGCTCCCCGACTCCGGCACCACCGCCTCCTGCCGCGGCCCAACCGGACCGACCGGCCCCGCCTGACCTGCCTGGCCCGCCTGGCCCGCCTGGCCCGCCTGGCCGGCGAGCATCTCCGGTGTGATCGCCGGTGTCATCAGCGGCGTGTGCGCCGCGTCGGCGTTCGGTGTCGCCGGTTCGCGGGCCACCGGGTAGCGCGCCAGCGGGTCTTCCCGCTCCGGAGCCACCGCTCCGTCGGCGCGATGGCTCCGGAGCAGGCCGCAGCACCCCAGCAGTCCGAACAAGCCCGCCAATCCCCACCACACCGTCATGGCACTCCTCCGTTCCCTCGCTCCCGGATATCCGGGACCCGGCGGCCCAACCGGAACGTCATACGGGTGGGTGACATGTCAGCCCAGCTGCGGCACGTCACCCGAAAAGGTGATCGGCAGCTCGTACAGGCCCCTCGCCGTGCGGCCGCCGCCCAGCCAGCCGTGGAAGAAGATGTGGCCGTCCACCACGTCGGCGCCGCCCGGGGCGTCCACCTTGCCGCCGAGCAGGTCGGTCGACAGGACCTGGGCGTCCGCCTTCACGAACGCGCCGCCCAGCGTCGGCGCGGACGCGTAACACGTGTGGTAGCCCGTGCTGTCGAACGTGTCCGCGGAGTAGAACAGCAGGTACCGGGACGCCGTCTTCACCACCGAAGGTGCTTCGACGACCGACTTCTCGGGTGTCAGATCGGCCCGCAGCAGTTCGGTGCGCGGGCCGGCGAGGGTGCGCCCGTCGGCCTGCAGCTTCTGCACCCAGATCGCCGACGGCGGCCCGGTCGCCGCGCCGTCGCTCTTGTAGAGCAGGTACCGGGACCCGTCCGGGTCGACGAACGTCTGCGGGTCGATGTCCCCGTGGTCGCCGGGCTCGCACACCAGCGGCCGGTCGCCGGCCGGCGTGTACGGTCCTTCCGCCTTCTTCGCCGTCGCCGCGCCGAGGCACATCCCGCCGCCCGTCGTCTGCGTGGCCGCGAAGTACAACACGAATGTGCCATCCCCCAGCTGGGTGACGTCCGGGGCCCAGAACCCGCCGTCCGGCTTCGCCCACGCGGGGACCGCTCCGAGCGCGTCACCGGCGACGCGCCACGGGCCCTCCGGCGCGGGAGCGCTGGCCATCGGAATCCGCGTGGCCCTCGTGCCCGTCGAGAACGCGAAGTAGCCCCAGGCCGTCTTGACGACGTCCGCATCCGGGAAGTCCTGGTTGATCAGCAGCCGCGGCGCGCTGATGGCCGCCGCTTCCGGGGCCACCGCGAACGCGGCCGCGACGGCGACGACCGGAACGAGCAGGAGATCTTTGAAACGCATAGGCGATTTTGCCGACACCGCAACGGTTCCGGCAACGGCAGGCAGACGCCGTCACCGGGAAGCGTGGACTTGCCCGCGTGCCCGGATCGGGTGGATTCGGGCACGCCACGCAGGGTAGCCCCCGGCTCATGCACACAACGAGCGGCCGCGGGGCGTACCGCGCCGGGCACCCCGTCGGTGAGGCCGAAGGAGCGGCGGCCCGGCAGGAAAAACCGTTGGGCCGGCCGGGAAAACCGCTCGACCGCCACTCACCGTTCTTCACCGGGATGCTCGCCGCGGCCGGGGTGGCCGTCACCGTCGCGGTCGTCGAGCTCATCCTCACGGCCTCCGACGTGCTGCTGCTCGTCGGCATCGCGTTCTTCCTCGCGGTGGGGCTCGAGCCGGTGACCGCCCGGCTCGCGCGCCGGATGCCCCGCGCCCTCGCCGCCGCGGTGGTCGTCGTGACCGGGCTGGCCGTCCTCGGCGGCACCGTCGCCGCGGCCGCCGTGCCCCTGGCCGATCAGGCGACGCAGCTGCGGAACGGCGCTCCGCGGTACCTGACCCTGCTGCGCGACCACGGCACCCTGCTGGGCCGCGCCAACGAAACCTTCGGCCTCGAAGCCGCCGTGCGGTCCGTGCAGCTGTCCGATGTGGCCAAATCGCTCGCGGCGCTGCTCGGCGACGCCGTGATCGTCGTGGTGCTCGCCACCTACTTCGTCGCCGACTTCCCGCGGATCCGCACCGCGCTCTACCGGCTGGCCCCGCGGTCGCGGCGGCCGCGGGTGATCCTGATCGGCGACGCGGTCTTCCGGAAGGTCGGCGCGTACCTCGTCGGCAACGTCGCGGTGTCGTTGATCGCGGGAGCGGCGACCTTCGCCTGGCTGTCGGCGTTCGGCGTCCCCTACCCGCTGGTGCTCGCCGTGCTCGTCGCCGTGCTCGACCTGGTGCCGGTGGCGGGTTCGGTGGCGGCCGGGGCCGGCACCACCCTCGTCGCGCTCACCGTGTCGGTGCCGGTCGGGCTCGCGACGCTCGGGTTCTTCGTCGGCTACCGGGTGGTGGAGGACTACGTGCTGCTGCCGAAGATCGTCGGCCGCGCCGTGCGGATCCCGGCGCTCGTCACGGTCGTCGCGGTGCTGCTCGGGTACGCGCTGCTCGGCGTCGTCGGCGCGTTCGTCGCGGTGCCGGTCGCGGCCGCGGTCCTGCTCGTCGTGCGGGAAGTGGCGGTGCACCGGCTCGACCGGACGTGACAAAACCGCCGCGCGGGGGCGCACCCCGCGCGGCGGCCGGACCCGCCGGGGGTCAGTTGCCCTGGGTGGTCCCGCCGTCGGCGATCTCACCGGCGGCGCAGTTGTCCGGGTTCTCGCCCGCGGCCTCGTGCTCGCCCGGGGAGAGGACCGGCACGCCGATGCCGTTGGCGGTGTCGTGGATCGGCACCTGGACGCCGAGGACGTTGATGTCGTCGTCGCACACGCCGCCGACCACGTTCAGGTTGTGCACCGCGTCGAGGTTCTGCACGTTGCCGACGAGGCCGAACTGGTCGGTGGTGTCGACCGGGTGGCCCGCAACGCTGACACTGGTCGCGGACGCGGATCCGCCGAGCACCGCCATCCCGGCGGCGAGGGCGGTGGCGACGAAGCCGAGCTGCTTGATCACGGGAAAAATACTCCTTCTGGGTACCCGCCGGACGGTCCGGCGGGGGATCGGGGAAAGAAACGGGCCCGGCTTCGGTTCGCCGGACCCGGGAAAGTTCGTTATGGTGCCGTCAGGCCGGGCGGGACCGGCGCACTTCTCCAGCGTCGTGGCCGGTCCCACCCGGGTCGGCGCCGTCCGGCGTCGCGACGGGCCCGGAACGCGGAACCGGAGTGTGCAGCTCGCTCCGTGTTCCGGGCGCGCGGTGCGGCGTCGGCGCTGGCGGCCGATTTCCCGTGCCCGGAGCCGGCTACCGCACGCAGGGGCGGCTCCGGGCACGGAAAACTCAGTGACCCTGGCTCGTGCCGCCGTCGGACAGGCCGCCCGAGGCGCAGTTGTAGGGCGATTCGCCGCTGGCCTCGTGGCTGCCCGGCGAGAGGATCGGCACGCCGATGCCGTTGAGCGAGTCGTGGATCGGCACCTGCACGCCGAGGACGTTGACGTCGTTGCCGCACAGGCCGAGCACGGCGTTGACGTTGTGGAGCACGTCGGTGTTGTTCAGGTTCACCAGGCCGACCTGGCCGGTGTAGTCGTAGCCGCCGTTGTGGTGACCGTGGTGGTGCTCGTGGTGGTGAGCGTCCGGGGTGTCGGCCGCGGCGATGCCGCCGGCCAGGAACGCACCGGCCGCCGCGGTGGCCGTGACGAACCCGATCTTCTTCAGCATGGATTGCTCCTCGATGAACGCTATTCGGAGAACGGGACGGCAGTGAAGGTGTGTTCTCCGTCCCGTGTGAGGGAAACGTACTGATGCCGGGACACGGTTTCCACTTCGTGCCACCATCGTGTGGGTAGCGCGAGCCGCTGACCGCGCTCCATGTGGTCCGATCGGGTTAGTTGCCGGGTTCTGTTGGCCACCAAGACCATTCCGATCACCTTCCCCATAGATCGCTTGCGGGACAAGGAATGTTTCGGGTACGCGAAAGAGCCCTGCGCCGGGTGACGCAGAGCTCTTCGCGGGAATTCCCTATTCGGGCCAGGCCTCGGCTTCGGCCGTGAGCGCGGTGGTCACGTCGATCTCGCCCGACCGCACCCGCCACGCGAGCGAGTCCGGCCGAGGCTGCAGGAGGTGCCACCCGATGACGTCTTCGTCGCGGTAGCAAGGGTTTTCGTCGTCACCGATGCCCAGCGCGGCGAAGTACTGGCGGGCGGGCCAGGTTTCGGGAACCCAGGCGCGGGCCCAGCGCACGACGATCCTGGCGAGGTCGTTGCGGCCGTCCGCCGGGTGGATCAGGCGGTCGCCGGTGGTGCAGATCAGGCGTGGCGTGTAGGTCGCGCCGAGCGGCGCGACGGCGAGTTCAGTGTTCATTCCTCCCCCGGTCCACGGCAGTGGACGGTGTTGCCCGGCTCGGATGCGCTGCTGCGCTTGAGAAGGGAGGGACGGCCGGAGGCGGACGAGCGCACGCGGCGCGTCCCTGAACGGCTCCGTCTTGAACCGGCGACCATCTTACAAAGGCCGGAAACGCCCCGGAAACCGGGGCCGGGCGGCGAAGTCTTCGCCCGTTCCCGTGACAGCGGGAGTGAATGCCGCCGACGGGGGTACGCCCGGGATGACCGATTTCCGCAACGGGAGGAAGAACCGGGATGAACCACAAGGCAGGCAAGCTCTGCTGCGCCGCCATCGCGGCGGCGGCATTCGCGCTGACGGGCGCGGTGCCGGCATCGGCGGCACCGGAAATCGCGGCACCGGCTTGGCACCAGCAGACCCGCGACGACGGCACAAACCGCGACGACAACGACGACAACGGTTTGTGGGGCCTGCTCGGCTTGGTCGGGCTGCTGGGATTGGCGGGCTTGGTCCGCCGCGGCCCCAAGCCGGGCGCGATGGCGGGATATCCGGCCGCGGGGGCGCCGCCGGCGAACACGTACCCGCCGGCCGAGCCGCCGGCGAACACGTACCCGCCGGCCGAGCCGCCGGCGAACGCGTACCCGCCGGCCGAGCCGCGGCGGAACCCGCCGGGCGCCTGAGGGTCGGGTACGTCGTAGGGCCGGTCCCCACCGGGCGTTTCGGCGCCGTCTGTACGGCGCAGCAGGTCTTGGCGCGGCACTCGAGTGCCGCTGACATCGCCTATCAGGTTCTGACTGGACGCTTGAGCGCCACCCTTGTGGCGCAGCAGGCCAACAACCGGCACCCCAGCACCGCTGACAACGCACAGCTGGGCGGCGTCGGCAACGCAGCCCCGACCTCCGTCGAACACCTGCGCTCCACCAATACCGCGCGCCCGCTTCTGGCCCTGCTCCCCGGTAATACCTATACCGCACACCTGATCCCCGCCGAGCGCCGGGGCACTCCCGGCACCGCACGCCCGTTCCCCGCCGGGCACCTGACCTCGGCCGATGCCGCGCACCCGATCCCACGGCTTCCGGGTGTCACCGGTACCGCACAGCCGGCTCCCGCCGGCCGCCCGAGTGACCCTGGTGCCCCGCACCGCCATTCCTCTCCTCTTCGCGCAGAACGTCCCGGCGCCGTCGGCGTCGGGACGTTCTGCGTTTCCTTCTCTCCGAATGGCGCCCAGTTGTCAGGTCTCGGCACCGAGGAGGCCACAGTAACGGCCGGAAAAACCGGCCCCGCGACCGCCACCCAGATTAGCCAGGCGCTCGCCGCGCAAGAAGTGTTTTCGCACCGTACCCTACTTAAGAGTGTGTTTCCGACCCCAAGCCAAATGCGCATGATTACCCATCATTTCTTTCCCTAAACCTCACGATCGGGTGAAAGTACTGCATCACTCGAAAGGACGCCACTCGCACCTTCGGTAAAGAAAACCCCGTCGATTCAACCATTCATCGTAATCGCCGGACACGGACGAGTGGCGGCATCACGATCAGTAGTCGAAGCGCAAAACGGCTGAACAGCCACTTCACGCGATGTCGATGTTTGTTCCGGGTAACTCACCGGGCCGCACACCGTGTGAAATCAACCGGTTCCGCCGGGACCCGGACATCCGCTCGCGTTATCGCCGAGCGGCGCTCACCATGATCGCAGTCGGCATCGCACAATCCGGAGGAGTACGACATGAAAAGTGCACTGACCCGAGCGCTCACGGTGTTCGTCACCGCCGCCGCGGTGACCTTGGCGGGGGTGGGTGTGGCGACGGCGGGCGGGCCCGGTGGCAGCGGATCGTCGAGCACCACCAGCGCCGCGGCGGAGGTCCAGGGTCTGCGCGACCAGCTGGCGTCGCGGGCGGACAAGGGGGACGTGCCCGGCACGCAGGCCACCCTCGCCCGCCTCGACCCGTTGCTGTCGGACCTGGCCCAGGGCAAGCGGTACACGATCCAGGCCGCGGCCAAGGACAGCGCGGCCACGGCGCAGAAGGACAACGCCGAAGCGCGCAAGGGTGTCGACGAGCTCGCCGCCAAGCTGGCGGAGCGCCAGGCGCTGCCGCCGGTGTCGGCCCTGCTCAACGCGCTGCTGCAGCGCGTGCTGATCAGCCTTTCCGCGCTGGTGAACGACCTTCTCGGCGGGCTGCCCGTCCCGGTCGGCTAGGCCGGCCGGTACCCCGGACGGACAAGCCGGCGACGGCCCGGCGCGGTTCCCCTCCCGCGCCGGGCTTTCGTCGTCTCCGGACAACCGATGCGGGCACGCGAACGCCCGGTGCGGCGGACCGCACCGGGCGTTCGCCGTCACTGTCTATTCGTAGACGACGTAGGCGGGCGTGGGGCTCAGCGCCAGGACGTCCGCCGGGGTCATCAGGCCCGCGCCGTGGCGGGTGTCCTCGTCGAAGAACAGCTTGAAGCCCGGACGCACGTGGGCGGGCATGGTCGTCATCAGCGTCTTCCACGTCGCCTTCTTGGCGGCGGCCGAACCGATGCCGTCGACGACCTTGACGACCGAAACTCCCTTGTGCGGCCGCAAAAGCTCTTCGTCACGCACGACGGACGCGGCGACCTGGTGGTAGATCATCACCTTGGCGGGCAGGTTGTGCGCATCGGCCAGGCCCCCGAGGTACCGGGCGACTCCGTCGAGCTCGGCGCCGGTCGTGCGGCCGAACTTCTTGCCGGGGACGACCCCCGGTTCCACGGCCCACTCGGGGTCGAGCGCGACGCCGACGTCGGGCTCGGTCAACCAGCGCTCGTAGGCCTGGACCTCGGGCAGGAAGTCGGCGCGGCCGGGCTGGATGTTCAGCAACAGCAACCCGTTCAGCGCCCGCGCGGCGTCGAGGTAGTCGCGCACGGTCGCGTCCTCGCAGCGGCTGCGGAACATGCCGTCCTCGCCCGGCGAGCGGTGCACGGTGGTGGCGATCAGCTCGACGACCGGGATGACCGGACGTCCCGGCGGGAACGCCTCGATCTGGCGGCGGAGCGCGTGGCTCGCTTCCGTGAGGTCGCCCGTCATGCGGCCGAGCGCCTTCGCGCCCGGAGCGCCGCAAAAGCCGACGAGCAGGCCCTTTTCGAGCGGGTTCGGAGGGGGTGCCGGCGGCGCCGCCGCGGCGGCGGCCGCCGGGGCCGGCACAGCCAGCGCCCGGCCCCGTTGCAGGGCACCGCACGCACTCGTGGCGAAGCCCGCGAGGGCGGCGGTGAGGACCAGGCGTCGATCGAAGGTTCGTTCGGCGGCGACCGCCTTTTTCGGGACCATCGCGGGGAAATACCCGTCGGTGATCTTCGCCAAACCGGTTTCCCGACGATCACCGAATCGTGCCGCGGCCGTTTGCGGGTCCATGGCGCCGGCCTGCGGAAACCTGCTTTTCCGGGCGGTGGCGCGCCATTGCGGGCTCACCCGACCCGGTGGCCCGGCCCGCAGCCGCGGCGGGCCGGACGCACACTTCCCGGCATGCGTTGCCTTTTCCGGTCCGGTGCCGGGTTCACCGCCGTCCTCGCGCTGGCGGCCTGCGGCGCCCCCGCGCCCGTCGCCCCGGCGCCCGCACCGCCGCACCCGGCGCCCGCCGCCGCGCCGGTCCGCATCACGCCTGCCGTCGCCCGCCAGGTGGGCGCCGACGAACTCGGCCGGGTGCCGGTCTTGATGTACCACCGCCTCGTCGCGCAGCCGAAGTCGGTCTACGAGCGCACGCCGGCCGACTTCACCGCGGAGCTCGAGCGGCTCGCGGCCGAGGACTACGTCCCGGTCACGACGGCGGAACTGGTCTCCCGCCGGCTCGACCTCCCGGCCGGCGCGCACCCGGTGGTCCTGACGTTCGACGACGGCGACCCGAGCGTGTTCCGCCTGACGCCCCAGGGACAACCTGAGCAGGGCACGGCGGTCCGCATCCTCCTGGACGTCGCGGCGGCGCACCCGCGGTTCCGCCCGGTCGCGAGCATGTACGTCAACGAGCACCCGTTCGGCGGCGACACCGACGGGCGCACACTGCGCTGGCTGGCCGAGCACCACTTCGAGATCGGCAACCACACCCGTCACCACACGAACCTGCGCACGGCAACGGAACCGGCGGCGACGGCGGCCATCGCCGAGGAGGACACGCTGATCCGCCAGGCGGTCCCGGGCTACCGGCCGACGACGCTGGCCCTGCCGTACGGAAGCCGCCCGCACCGCACGGGCCTGGCGTTGCAGGGCCCGGGCTATTCGTACGGCGGCGCGCTCCTGGTGGGGGCCGGGCCGGCGCCGTCGCCGTGCTCGAGCAAGTTCGACCCCGCGGCGATCCCGAGGATCCGTTCGCAGTCGGCGGGTACGGAGGCGGAGTACGGATCGACCCACTGGCTCGACGAGCTGGCGGCGCCTTCGGGCCACCGCTACACCTCCGACGGCGACCCGTCGACGGTGTCGTACCCGCGAGCCGAGGGCCCGGTGGCGCCGGAGTGTGCGAGCGTGGGCCTTGCCTACTGAACGACACCCCCTGGCCCGCGTGGACTGGCTCCCCCAGCCCCGCCGTCGGCCGGCGCAGCCACAGGGGGTTCAGGCACCGAGGGCGCCACGCATCCCGCCGGCTCGACCGGCGCCGGCGGCTCCGGTCGGGGACGGCACGGCCGCTGCAACTCGGACGGCGCCCGACCGCTCGGCGGCACTGGCCCGCGAGGTTCGGATGGCTTCACCTGCAACCCACGCCGTGGAGTGGCCGCCCGAGCAACGGACCACCACCGAAGAAGCAACCTCGCTCGCACCGACCACTGCGACTCGAACAGCCCCCGCGCCGACCGCACCCGAACCCGCGCCCACACCCGAGCCCGAGGCACGGCGACCCAGCGCCATCTCCGTCGCCCCCGCGATCTCGGTCGGCCCGCCCGCGCCCCGGGTTCCGCGCCCCCCTGTCACCCCGGCCGAACTGCCCGCCCTGCCGCCGCCGGCTGCGGTGCCTGCGCCCGTCCAGGTCGATTGGTGGCCGCCTGCTGTGCTCGTGTTCGCCGTTGCCCTCGCCCTCGCCCTTCTCCTCACTCCGGAAGCCGCCCAGCCACGGCGGATCTCCGGCGTCGCTTCCGCCCGGCCCGCCGTGCAGACCACCACCGCCCCGAAACCCGCCGCCCCCGAGCCCGCCGCCCTGCCCGACGGGGTGCCGGTCACCGAAGCCGGCGAAGGGACCTGGCACGTCCTGCCCGGTGCCGGCCGCGACTTCGGCACCGGCGAGAAACTCCTCACCTACACCGTCGAAGTCGAAGACGGCGTCGACCTTCCCTCCTTCGGCCACGACGTCGACGCGATCCTCGCCGACCCCCGTGGCTGGATCGGGCTCGGGGCGGTGACCTTCCGCAGACTCGGCGACACCGGTGCCGAGCCCGCCGTCCGGATCAGCCTGACCAGTCCCGGCACCGCGCGGCGCCCGGACCTCTGCGGCTTCGGCATCCCCTTCGACTCCTCGTGCCGCCTGTCGCGGGACCACCGGATCGTCGTCAACCTCGCCCGCTGGCTCCGCGGCGCCCACTCCTACGACGGCGACCTGGCCGGCTACCGCGCCTACGCCATCAACCACGAGATGGGCCACGCCCTCGGCCTCGGCCACGTCGGCTGCCCCGCCCCCGGCGCGCCGGCGCCGGTGATGATGCAGCAGACCTTCGGGCTCTCCAACACCTACCTCGCGAACCTCAACCGCGACCAGCCCGGTGCCGCCACGAAGGTCCGGCCCGACGGCGCCGTCTGCCGCCCCAACCCCTGGGTCGCCGCGCAGCACTGAACTGGTTTGGACCCCCGCCCGGGCGGGTACCCGCGCCGCCTCTGGGAGGGGTGTGCGATGGCGCGGAAACTTCTGGCCGGTGCGACGGTGGTCCTGCTGCTCTCCGGGTGCGGTGGAGTCGGCAGCGGTGGTGACACCGGCGCCGCGGCCACCCTGACGTCCATGGGGTTCGGCCTCGGCGACGAAATCGCCACCACCCGGGCCGATCTGGCGGGCAAGGCGATCGCGCCCGCCACCGTGAAGATCGGCGGGAGCGCCTTCGACGCCCAGCAGTTCCTGGCCTCCGTCGCGTCCCGCACGCCACCGGACCTCGTCTACCTCGACCGGCAGCTGCTCGGCACCTACGCCGCGCGCGGCACCCTGGAGCCGCTCACCGACTGCATCGCCCAGCAGCACATCGACGTCGGCCAGTACCGGCCCGCCGCCCTCAAGGAAGTCACCCTCGACGGCAAGGTCTACGGCATGCCCGAGTTCTACGACAACCGGGTCCTGCTCGTGAACGACGCCGCCGTCGAAACGAGCGGAATGACGCCTCGGGACGTCTCCCCCGCCGACCGGGCCAAGCTGACCACCGCCGCGCAGAAGCTCACCGTCCGCACGGGCGGCGGGCTGTCGCGGATCGGGTTCGACCCGAAGATCCCCGAGTTCCTCCCGCTGTGGGCCAAGGCCAACGGCGTGCAGATGCTCAGCGACGACGGCCGCACCGCCCACCTCGACGACCCGCGGCTGGCCGAGGCCCTGACGTACACGAAGTCGCTGATCGACGCGCAAGGCGGCTGGAGCGCGGTGAAGGCGTTCCGCGACTCGTTCGACTTCTTCGGCGAGAAGAACCCGTTCAAGCAGGGCCAACTGGCGGCCACCCTGATGGACGACTGGTACCTCAACGTCCTCGCCAACTACTCCCCCGACGTGCGGGTCTCCGCGGCGCCGTTCACCGACACCGCCGGCACCCCGATCGACTGGGTCACCGGCAGCGCCTGGGTGATCCCGGCCGGGAGCACCCACAAGGAGCAGGCCTGTGCCTGGATCAAGACGATGACCGACGCGCCGAGCTGGGTCGCCGCCGCCAAGGCCCGCGCGGAGAAGCGGAAAGCCGCCGGCAAGGCCTTCACCGGCGTCTACACCGGCAACCGCGTCGCCGACCAAGAGATCTTCGGCAGTTTCGTGCAACTGAAGGACCGGCCGGCGTTCGACACCGCCGTGCAGACCGTGCTGCGGGCGCAGGACAGCGCCTTCACCATGCCGGCCTCCCCGGCCGGCTCCGAATTCAAGACGGCCTGGCAGAACGCCGTCAACCGGGTGCTCTCGGGCGAACAGCAGCCCGCCGACGCCCTGCGCCAGGCCCAGCAGGAGGCCCAGCGGGCGCTGGACGCCGCGGCGGCGCACCGGTGAAGCGACGCACGAAGGAAGCTTGGGCGGCGTACGCCTTCCTGTCGCCGTGGATGATCGGGTTCGTGATCTTCATGGCGATCCCGATGATCGCCAGCCTGGTGCTCTCCTTCACCGACTACGACGCGCTGCGGTCGCCCGACGCCGTCGGCTGGGCCAACTACCGGCGGCTGCTCGAAGACCCCGCCGTGCGCAAGAGCCTGGTCAACACCTTGGTCTACACCGTCATGTCGGTCCCGGCCACGATGGCCGTCTCGCTGGCGCTGGCCTCTCTGCTCACGCGGGCGGGCCACCGGTCGGCCGGGTTCTTCCGCACCGTGTTCTACCTGCCCGAGATCACCCCGAAGGTCGCCGTCGGCGTGCTGTTCCTCATCCTCTTCAACGGCCAGGCCGGCCTGGTCAACGCCGTGCTGGGGCTGGTCGGCATCGACGGTCCACAGTGGAGCACCGACGGGCCGTGGGTGAAGCCGGGGCTGGTGCTCATGCACCTGTGGTCGGTGGGCAGCACGGTGGTGATCTACCTGGCCGCGCTGCGCGGCGTGCCCCGGGAGCTGTACGAGGCCGCCGAGCTCGACGGCGCGTCGGCGTGGCAGCGGTTCCGCCGGATCACCGTCCCGATGATCAGCGGGGCGCTGTTCTTCACCCTCATCGTCCAGACGATCGCGGCGCTGCAGTCGTTCGACGAGGCCTACACCGCCTTCTACGGCTCCGCGGCCTCGGCGACCTACAGCAACGACGCGGCGCTGTTCTACCTGATCTACCTCTTCCAGCAGGCCTTCGAATTCCTCCACCTCGGCTACGCCTCGGCGATGGCGTGGCTGCTGTTCGTCGTCATCCTGCTGATCACCCTCGTGCAGGTCCGGCTGAGCCGCCGGTTCGTCCACTACGAAGGCGGTGACCGGTGACGGCGCGCCGCATAGTCCGCTGGACGGCGCTCGCCGCGGCGACCGTGCTCTTCCTCTACCCGTTCGTCTGGCTGCTGAGCGCGTCGGTGAAGCCGCGCGCGCAGGTCTTCGACAACGTGCTCATTCCGCGGACCTGGGCGTGGGACAACTACGTCGAGATCTGGCGGGCCGCACCGGTCGCGGCCTGGTTCCTCAACAGCGTCGCGGTGTCACTCGCGGCGGCCGTGGCCGTGACGCTGACCAGCTCGCTGGTGGCGTTCGGCTTCGCGTACTTCCGCTTCCCCGGCCGCAGCGCGCTCTTCGGCCTGGTGCTGGCCACCATGATGCTGCCGGCCGCGGTGACGATGATCCCGGTGTACCTGATCTGGAACACCGCCGGCCTGGCGCACACGCAGGTGCCGCTGTGGGCGGGGAACCTGTTCGGCAGCGCGTTCTACATCTTCCTGCTGCGCCAGTTCTTCCTCGGCCTGCCCCGCGAGGTGTTCGAAGCCGCGCGCGTCGACGGCGCGAGCCACTGGACGCTGTTCTGGCGCATCGCGGTGCCGCTGTGCCGCCCGGCGCTCATCGTCAGCTTCGTGTTCGAGCTGAAGGCCAGCTGGTCGGACCTGCTCAGACCGCTGATCTACCTGCGCGACCCGGCGCTGTACACGCTGCCCCGCGGGCTCAAGGCGCTGTCCGACCAGTTCGGCCAGGCGGGCGAGCAGCGGTGGGAGATCGTGCTGGCCGGCAGCGTCATCACGACCGTGCCGCTGCTGATCGTGTTCTTCGTGGCGCAGCGCCACTTCCTCGCCGGGATCACGACGGAGGGTCCCGGGTCCGCCCGGTGAGCGTGCCGCGCCTCGGCCGGGGCCGTCCACGGGGTCCGCGAAGGCTCGAAATCGTCTGACACGCGCTGTCGCGCTTCGTCACCCGGTCGAGGCGTCCCTGATCTCGAACGAGGGTCGGCACCCCGGCCCCCGCCACTTCCGGCACGGGTTCCACTGGGCCGGACGGGCCACGACGGCGGAGCCCGAGTGAAGCTTCTTGTCCCTGTGAAACTCCCACCACTAGCGTCTCCCAGTAAGGGGAAGCCGTCGGCGGATCCCTTTCCTGCCAAGGAAACGACCGAGGAGTTCAATCGATGACCGCTCTCGAGAAGCCCGTGACCCGGACCGCGTACCAGCAGTCGGTCGCCGACTACTGGAACGCGGAAAAGGACCCGGTGAACCTCCGGCTGGGCGATGTCGACGGTCTCTACCACCACCACTACGGCCTCGGCGACTACGACCCGGCCGTCCTCGAAACGCCGGCCGCCACGCGCGACGAGGCGATCATCGCGGAGATGCACCGGCTCGAGACCGCGCAGGCGGACGTCCTGCTCGACCACCTGGGTCCGATCAGGCCGGAAGACCGGCTGCTCGACGCCGGCTGCGGCCGCGGCGGCACGAGCGTCATGGCCCACCTGCGGTTCGGCTGCCAGGTCGACGGCATCTCCATTTCGGAGCAGCAGGTCGGGTTCGCCAACGCGCACGTCCGGCAGCGCGGGATCGACGGCTCGGTGCGCTACCACCTGCGGAACATGCTCGACACGGGGTTCGAATCCGGGGCGTTCCAGGGCATCTGGAACAACGAGAGCACGATGTACGTGGACCTGAACGAGCTGTTCGCCGAGCACGCGCGGCAGCTCAAGCCCGGCGGCCGGTACGTGACGATCACCGGGTGCTACAACGACGTCACGGGCGGCCGGTCGCGCGCGGTGAGCCAGATCGACCAGCACTACATCTGCAACATCCACGCCCGCGGCGACTACTTCAAGGCCATGGCCGCCAACGGGTTCGTGCCGATCAACGTCGTCGACCTGACCGCCGCGACGATCCCCTACTGGGAGCTGCGGGAGAAGTCGTCGGTCGCCACCGGCGTCGAGAAGCCGTTCCTGACCGCCTACCGCGAAGGCAGTTTCCACTACCTGCTGATCGCCGCCGACCGCGTCTGAGGCGGACGGGGTGACCGGGGAGAGCACCAAGACCACTTGTCCACAATGGAGCGCCGGCGAGGCCGCCGGCCTCCTGGCGGGGCCGTTCGGGCTCGGGACGTCGGCGGCGCGGATCGCGACCCGGTTCGCGCCGTCGCCCGGGCACGATCCGGCGTACGCCTACCTGCCGTGGGGTGACGGCAGCGCGGCGCCGTTGTACTGCCCGGTCCAGGGCCGCGTCGACGACGGCCTCGCCGCGGAGGTCGACCGGCGGCTGGTCGCCTGGGCGGACGGCTGCGGGTTCACCGGCAAGGGCCTGGAGCAGATCGCCGGGGCCGGGTTCGGCCGGCTGGCGATGCTGGCCCACACCGACTGCGACGACCCGGACCGGCTGCTCGTCGCGGCGCAGCTCAACGCGGTCTGGTGGGCGGCCGACGACTACTACGCCGACGACAGCACCCTCGGCGCGGCGCCCACCGAGCTCCCGCCGCGGCTGGCGCTGGTCATGGCGGCCATGGACCCGGTCGCCCCGGCCGGGGAGTTTTCGGGCCCCCTCGAAGAGGCGTTGCGCCGCGACCCGATCCTCGTCGGGCTGCACTCGGGGATCGACCACCTGGGCCGCCACGGCTCCCCGGTGCTCGTGCAGCGGGTCTGCTACGCGACGTTCTCGATGTTCGTCAGCTGGGACGCCTACGCGGCGTGGCGCCACACCGGGCGTTACCCCCCGGCGTGGGAGTACCTGGCGGCCCGCCAGCACGACAGCTTCTACACGTCGATGACCCTCGTCGACGCCGTCGGCGGCTACGAGCTGGCCGCCCCGTTCTACTACGACCCGCGGGTGCGCGAGGCGATGATGCGGGCCGGGACGGCGTCGGTGCTGGTCAACGACCTCCACTCGGTGGCCAAGGACGCGGCCGACGAGAAACCGGTCTGCAACATGGTGCTGCAGATCGCCGCCGACCGGGACTGCCCGGTCGAAGAGGCGGTGCAGGCCACCGTCGAGCTGCACAACAAGATCGTCCACGAGTTCGAGGCCGGCCACCGGGAGCTGATGGCCGTGCCGTCGCCGGAGCTGCAGCGGTTCCTCGTGGGTGTCCGTTCCTGGATGGGCGGCGGCTTCACCTGGCACGCCACCAATCCCCGTTACCAGTGATTGGGGTTTTCGTTGTGACTGTCACCGACCCGGTGGAATCCGAGCAGGCACCGTCGAGCCTGGGACGGGCGGCGGCCCGGACACTG